>JACESM010000029.1 GCA_013911835.1 Porphyrobacter sp.
GCGACATTCTTGCCAAGGGGCAGCGCGTCGGGCTGATCCGTTTCGGCAGCCGGGTGGATGTCTATCTGCCCGCCGGGACGGATGCGAAGGTGATGATCGGCCAGAGCGTAATCGCGGGCGAGACGGTGCTCGCCGAGATCGGCCAGCGCGGCCTTATCGAGGGGATTTCGCAGTGAACGTGCCCGGCCCGCGCAAGAAGCGGCCCGCGCGCAAGCTTCCAGGCGCGCGCTACCTGCCGGCGCGGCTCGGCCCCAAGGCCGCCGAGGACGAGGATGCCCGTGCGGGCGGTGACGGCAGCGGGCTGTCCTTGCGGGCGATGCTTCCCAATGCGGTGACCGCGGCGGCGCTGTGTTCGGGGCTCACCGGCATCCGCTTCGCGATCGACGGGCAATGGGCCTTCGCGATCGGGCTGGTGGTGCTTGCAGGGGTGCTCGACGGGATCGACGGCCGCATTGCCCGGCTGCTCAATGCCCAGTCGCGCTTCGGTGCCGAACTCGATTCGCTCGCCGATTCGCTGTCCTTCGGGGTCGCGCCCGCGCTGATCCTGTTCCTGTGGTCGCTCCACAGCTGGGACCGCTTCGGCTGGTTCGCCGCGCTCGCCTTCGCGATCTGCTGCGCGCTGCGCCTCGCGCGGTTCAATGCGCGCATCGATGTCGACGACCAGCCGCACAAATTGGCCGGCTTCCTGACCGGCGTGCCCGCGCCGGTGGGGGCGGGGCTGGCCTTCACGCCGTTCTACCTGTGGCACGAGACCGGCTATGCCGGGTTTCGCGAGCCGATTTTCATGGCCGCCTGGCTGACGCTGATCGCGGGGTTGCTGATCTCCAACCTGCCCACCCTGAGCTGGGCCTCGCTCCGCCCGCGCCGGTCGATCCGCCTGCCCTTGATCGCCTTCACCGGCCTTGCCTTTGCCGCACTGCTGCTCGAGCCGTGGTGGACGCTGGCGGCGATCAGCATCGTCTATCTCGCGCTGATGCCTTACGGCCTTGTCAAATACGCGCGGATCAGGCGGCGCAAGCAGCGCGCGGAAGCGGAAGTCCGCCCGGCAGACCCGACCGCCGCGTAGCCACGGCCCGGCGCGGAGCGGGCCTCAGCGCCATCTCCACCGCCGTAGCCTGGAGCGCGAAGCCGGCGCGCATCACTTCGCCTTCGCGCATCAGCCGGAGATAGGCGGCGCGCGCTTCAAGGATGCAGTGAGCGACGGTGGCAGCGGCAATGAGGCCGGTGAGGATGATCAGGGCGGTGATGGCGAGAGACAGCATATGGGTTTGCCCTTATGTCCAATAGTTCCACGTTTGTTCTGTCGCTTTGTTCCCCAAGTGTTCTGTCGAGTCAAGTGCAAACGTGACCGATACGGTGAGGTTTTTTCCGTATCGTGCCATTCGGGACTGGATTTTAGGGGGGCACCCCGCTAAGGGCGCGCTCGCATCAGCCGGGACATTCGGCCCGGACCCGATGCAAATTCACATGGAAGGCGCTCATACCGGTGCCGCTCGCGGGATCTCCGCCAGCGCGGTTCCAGCCTTCCAGAGGAACAACCGGAAAGGAAATACCTATGGCGGCTCCCGTCGTCACCATGCAAGCTTTGATCGAGGCCGGTGCACACTTCGGCCACCAGACCCACCGCTGGAACCCGCGCATGAAGCCGTATATTTTCGGCGCGCGCAACGGGGTTCACATCATCGACCTGTCGCAGACCGTGCCGCTCTTCGCGCGCGCACTCGACTTCGTCGAGCAGACCGTGCGTTCGGGCGGCAAGGTGCTGTTCGTCGGCACCAAGCGCCAGGCGCAGGATCCGATCGCGGAAGCGGCGCGCATGTCGGGCCAGCACTTCGTCAACCACCGCTGGCTGGGCGGCATGCTCACCAACTGGAAGACCATCTCGGGCTCGATCCGTCGTCTGAAGTCGCTCGAAGAGATGCTCTCGGGCGACACTTCGGGCTTCACCAAGAAGGAAGTCCTTCAGCTCACCCGTGAGCGCGAGAAGCTGGAAATGTCGCTCGGCGGCATCCGCGACATGGGCGGCATTCCGGACGTGATGTTCGTGATCGACGCCAACAAGGAAGACCTCGCGATCAAGGAAGCCGGCGTCCTCGGCATTCCGGTGATCGCGATCCTCGACACCAACGTCGATCCCAACGGCATTGCCTTCCCGGTTCCGGGCAATGACGATGCGAGCCGCGCGGTGCGCCTCTATTGCCAGGCGATCGGTGAAGCCGCGCTGGCGGGCAAGGGCAAGTTCCAGGCCGACGTGTCGAGCGATTTCGGCGCGATGGCCGAGCCCCCGGCCGAGGCGGTGATCGCCGATGAGCCGGTTGCCGAAGAACCGGCTACGGAAGAAACCGAAGCCTGATTTTCCTGACGCGGGGTTTTGGCGCGCAGCGTCAATCCCCCGTCACAATCCCCCTCTAGCGCGCCCGGCATTGCCCTCCGTCCCGGAGAGAGCAGGGCCGGGCGCCCGAACACACACAAGAAGGAATTTCCCATGGCCGATATTTCCGTCGCCGACGTGAAGAAGCTGCGCGAGCGCACCGGCGCTGGCATGATGGACGCCAAGAAGGCGCTGACCGAAGCGGGCGGCGACATCGAGGCCGCGGTTGACGCGCTTCGCGCCAAGGGCCTCGCCACCGCCCAGAAGAAATCGAGCCGCACCGCGGCCGAAGGTCTGGTCGGCGTGCTCGTCGAAGGCACCAAGGGCGTGGCCGTCGAGATCAACTCGGAAACCGACTTCGTCGCCAAGAACGACCAGTTCCAGAGCTTCGTGCGCAATGCGACCGCTGTGGCGCTGGCGACTGGCACCAGCGACGTCGAAGCCCTCAAGGCGGCGGCCTATCCCCAAGGCGGTACCGTTGGCGACAAGCTGACCGAGAACGTCGCCACCATCGGCGAGAACCAGCAGATCCGCCGCATCAAGCAGGTCGCGGTGACGCAGGGCGCGGTTGTGCCCTACATTCACAACGCGGCTGCCGATGGCCTCGGCAAGATCGGCGTGCTGGTCGCGCTGGAATCAGACGCTGACGCCGACACGCTCAACGCTCTGGGCAAGGACATCGCCCAGCACGCCGCCGCGATGTTCCCGCAGGCGCTCGACGCTGACGGCCTCGACGCGGACGTGATCGAGCGCGAGCGCAAGATCGCTGCCGAAAAGGCTGCCGAAAGCGGCAAGCCCGCCGACGTGCAGGCCAAGATGGTCGAAGGCGCGGTGAAGAAGTTCGCCAAGGAAAACGCGCTGCTCAGCCAGATCTTCGTCAAGGACGGCAAGGCCACGGTCGAGGAATACATCGCCAAGGCCGCCAAGGACGCGGGCAAGTCGATCAAGCTGACCGACTACGTGCGCTTTCAGCTGGGCGAAGGCATCGAGAAGGAAGAAGTCGATTTCGCCGCGGAAGTGGCAGCGACGCTCAAGGGCTGATCCTTCCTCGTCAACCGCATCGAAAACGGCCGTCGCAGCTTACCCTGCGGCGGCCGTTTCCTATTGCAGGTTCTGGCGCTTCGCCTCTCGCGTTACCGTGATGTCACTCTTCAATGGTAACGAGCTTCCTCCGGCGCGTGAAAAGCACGAAGAGGCCAAGGATCACGTCACCGACCCCCCAGACGAACAGGAGGAAGGTGACGCCCAATCCCGCACCGATGGCAGCGCCCGCGCGCTCCGCGTCATTCGCGGCGTTCGCAGAGATGTCCCCGACAGCTGCGCATGAGCTGACCATCCAGATCAGCATCAGGACGTTGAAGATGATGAAGACCCATTTCACGATCTTCCCAAAGGTTGTCCTGTCACTCACTTCACGTTGCACTGTCGGCATTCTCAATTCTCCCACTTCAAGTTCGCGGTATCGAAGGCAAGCTGCTGCATGCCGTTCCGGTAGAATTCTGCTTCGATCATGACGCGTTTGGATTTCTTGAGCTTTGCAAGGAAGCCTTTGGCTCCCTCGACGAAAACCATGTCGCTGCTGCCGTCACTCGCCTCGTTGCAACCGTAGCGCTGGATCGGACCGTCATCGAATTTGACGTTGATGTAAGACCGCGAGAAGCTGTTGCACATGATTTGGCCGCTCTCCACGCCTACAAGGACGTCGAAGCCAAATTGAGCGTGCTGCCGCACCGTCATGCGTCCCCGCTGTTCGCCATAGGGGAAATCGAGATTGATTGTATTTGCCCCCTCTAACTGGGCATACCGGCTCTCGGTGCCGCGCATCTCATCTTTATCGGTGAAGTATTGCCAGTTGCTTGGTGGTTCAGCCGAAGGCTTTTCGGCGCCAGCTTCTTGCTCGCCAACAGCCTTGTCAGTCGAAGCGACCTGCTCAGACTTTTTGTCGGTCTTGATCGACGGTTCGGCGAACACACCGATCATGAAAAAGGCGACGACGGCCCCAAGTCCGAAGTGCCACCGTTTTGCGCCTTTGATGAAAGGTTTGAACACGCCGACAAGCGCCGCGAGCAACACAATAGCGAACAATCCCGACACTACGCCCCCTATCCCATGTCTCGAATCATGAACACCTAAGCATAAGAAGCTAGGGGAAAAAAATAAGTTAACCGACGATTTCGCACATCCCGGTCGCCGAGCACTCAAGCAACGGATGATCTGATGCACCTTACCCTTTGCGCAACGGGCGATTGGCCGTTAAGTGCGCCCCACCCAGATTCCAGCCGGAGCCGTGATTTCCATGAGCCTGCCCACCATCAAGCGCGTCCTCCTCAAGCTTTCGGGCGAGGTCTTGATGGGCAACCAGCAGTTCGGGATCGACCCCGAATTCGTCGCCGAGCTGGCGAGAGAGGTGAAGGCGGCCAAGGACAGCGGGCTCGAGATCTGCCTCGTGATCGGCGGGGGCAACATCTTCCGCGGGATGGCGGGGGCGGCCAAGGGCATGGACCGCGCGCAGGCCGATTACATGGGGATGCTCGCGACGGTGATGAACGCGCTCGCGATGCAGAACGCGCTGGAGCAGCTTGGCGTCCAGACCCGCGTGCAATCCGCGATCGAAATGGACAAGGTGTGCGAGCCGGTGATCCGCCGCCGCGCCGAACGCCATCTGGAAAAGGGCCGCGTGGTGATCTTCGCCGCAGGGGTGGGCGCGCCCTATTTCACCACCGACAGCGGCGCGGCCTTGCGCGCGGCGGAGATGAAGTGCGACGCGCTCTTGAAGGGCACCAGCGTTGACGGGGTCTATGACAGCGATCCCAAGCAGAATCCCTCCGCCACGCGTTTTGATACCGTGACTTACGACCGCGTCCTTGCAGACAATCTCAAGGTGATGGATGCCTCTGCCGTGGCGCTGTGCCGCGACAACAAGATCCCGATCGTGGTCTTCTCGATCCGCGAGAAGGGCAACCTGGCCCGCGTGCTCGCGGGCGAGGGTGTCCAGACCATTGTTCAAGACAGCTAAGAACGAAGGAGCCAGCCATGCCGCAATTTGACAAGGCCGATGTCGAGCGCCGGATGAAGGGCGCGGTGGAATCGTTGAAGAGCGATCTCCAGGGCCTGCGCACCGGCCGCGCCAACACCACCCTGCTCGATCCGGTGCAGGTCGAGGTCTATGGCTCGATGATGCCGCTCCAGCAGGTCGCCACCGTCTCCGCGCCCGAGCCGCGGATGCTCTCCGTGCAGGTGTGGGACAAGACGAACATGCACGCGGTGGAGAAGGCGATTGCCTATGCCAATCTCGGCCTCAACCCGATCATCGACGGGCAGACGCTGCGCCTGCCGATCCCCGATCTGACGCAGGAGCGCCGCAAGGAATTGGCCAAGCTCGCCGGGCAATATGCCGAGAAAGCCAAGATCGCGATCCGCAACGTTCGCCGCGACGCGATGGAAAGCCTCAAGGCCGACGAGAAGAAGAAGGAAATCTCCGAGGATGATCGCAAGCGGTCCGAAGAGCAGGTCCAGAAGCTGACCGATCAATACGTCAAGGAGACCGACGAGGCGGCCGCCAAGAAGGAACAGGAAATCCTGACGCAGTAAGGCGGCAAGGATTGTGGGGAACGGATTGGACCAGTCGCGCGCCAGACATGTCGCCATCATCATGGATGGCAATGGCCGCTGGGCCAAGAAGCGGGGCCTGCCGCGCGCGGTCGGCCACCAGCGCGGGGTCGAGGCGGTGCGGCGGCTGGTGCGCTCGCTCGAGGGCACCGGGCTCGAGTGCCTGACGCTCTATGCTTTCTCCTCGGAAAACTGGAAGCGCCCGGAAGACGAAGTCGATGATCTGATGAACCTGATGCGGCGGTTCATCAAATCGGACCTGCCCGAGTTCGTCGCCAACAATGTCAAGCTCAAGATCATCGGTGACTGGCAGTCATTGGCGCCCGATATCGTCGACATGCTCGAGGATGCGCTGGCGCAGACCGCGAATGGCAGTCAGGTGCTTGCCGTCGCGCTCAACTATGGCGGGCAGCACGAAATCGCCCGCGCGGCGGCCAAGGCGGCGGCGGATGGCGAGATCAGTATCGAGACCATCGCCGCGCATCTCGACACGCATGATCTGCCGCCGCTCGACCTCTTGATCCGCACCAGCGGGGAAATCCGCCTGTCCAATTTCCTGCTGTGGCAGGCGGCCTATGCGGAAATGCTTTTCGTCGATACGCTATGGCCGGATTTCGAGCCTGCGCACCTGACGCAGGCCCTCAACGACTTTGCGCGGAGGGAGCGGCGCTATGGCGGACGGTGACACGGCACAGGTGAGGGACACGCGCGCGGGCGTGAGCGATCTGCCGGTGCGCTTCGCGAGCGCCATCGTGATGCTGGTGCTGGCGGGCGGGGCGCTGTGGCTGGGCGGGTGGTTCTGGACCGCTTTCGTGGTGCTGCTCGCGGGCGGCGTGATCTGGGAATGGAACAAGCTGATCGAGCGCTTCGGCCTTTCGGGCCTTGCCGAGACGCTGTGGTTCTTTGCCGGGGTGATCTATGTCGGCGGGGCGGCCTATGCGATGATGGTGGTGCGCAACGGGCCGCAGGTGCTGCCGCTTGACCCGCTGCAATCGGGCTATGGCCCGCTAGCCGTGCTGGTGGGCTTCATCCTGCCGGTGATCGCGGTCGATGTCGGGGCCTACTTCGCAGGCCGCGCCATTGGAGGCCCGAAGATCGCGCCGAAGATCAGCCCCGCCAAGACGTGGGCGGGATTCGCCGGCGGCGCGCTGCTCGCCGGGCTGGTGGGGGTAGCGGTGGAGCTCACCGATTTCGGTCCCGCCGCCGCGCCCGGAACCTCGACCCTCGCAATCGCGATGGCAATGGTCGGCGGCGTGTTCATCGCGGTGCTCGCGCAGGCGGGCGACTTCTTCGAGAGCTGGATGAAGCGGCGCGCGGGCGTCAAGGATTCAGGGCAGTTGATACCCGGCCACGGCGGGCTGTTCGACCGGCTCGACGGGTTCATTGCGGTGTTCTTCACCCTGTTCGTGATCGAGCAGGCACGGATACTGTGGCTGGTGTTCGCGGCATGAAACGCACGCTCACCCTGCTCGGCGCGACCGGATCGATCGGGGCTTCGACCCTTGATCTGGTGCGGCGCAATCCCGATGCGTGGCAAGTCGAGGCGCTGACGGCGCAATGTTCGGCGGAGGAGCTTGCGGCACTGGCGGTGGAATTCGGCGCAAAGCTCGCCGTGGTAGGCGACGAAAGCTGCCTGCCGACCTTGCGCGCGGCGCTCGGCTCCAGCGGGATCGAGGCGGCTGGCGGCAGGGAGGCGCTGGTCGAAGCGGCAATGCGGCCCGTGGACATGACCGTCGCGGCCATCGTCGGCTGCGCGGGCCTCGCCCCGGTGATGGCGGCGGTGGAGCGCGGCGGCACCATCGCGCTCGCCAACAAGGAGGCGCTGGTCTCGGCCGGAGAGGTGCTGATGGAGGCGGTGACGCGCCACGGCGCGACGCTGCTGCCGACCGATTCCGAGCATAACGCGATCTTCCAATGCCTCGCCGGAAACCGCATCGAGGATGTGGCGAAGATCACTCTGACCGCGAGTGGCGGGCCGCTCAGGACATGGACGCAGGCCCAGCTTGACGCGGCGACCCCCGCCGAGGCCGTCGCCCACCCCAACTGGTCGATGGGTGCCAAGATCAGCGTCGATTCCGCGACGATGATGAACAAGGGGCTCGAATACATCGAGGCCTATCACCTCTTCCCGGTGGGGCTGGAAAAGCTCGGGATCGTGGTCCACCCGCAGAGCGTGATCCACTCGATGGTCGAATTCCGCGACCGCTCGACACTGGCGCAGCTCGGGCCTTCGGACATGCGCGTGCCGATTGCCTCGTGCCTCGCCTGGCCGCAGCGGATGGAAACGCCGCTCAGCCCGCTCGATCTGGCAGCCATCGGCGAACTCACCTTCCACGCCCCCGACGAGGAGCGCTTCCCCGCGACGCGGCTCGCGCGCGAGGCGATCAGGGCCGGGGGCTCCGCGCCCGCCATTCTCAATGCCGCCAACGAAGTCGCGGTCGCCGCCTTCCTTGCCGGTCAGATCAGGTTCACCCGCATTGCCGCAGTGGTCGAGGAGACCCTTGCGCGCAGTAATGACGCCCCGCGCCCCGTGAGCCTCGAGGAAGTGCTCGCCGTGGACCATTCCGCCAGGATGCAGGCCCAAGCCCTGCTGGAGACCCAAGCCCTTGTTTGAGAGCCCCCCTTTCTGGATGTATCTGCTCGGCTTCGTGCTGCTGCTCGGCCCGCTGGTCACCCTGCATGAACTTGGCCACCTGCTGGTCGGACGCCTTTTCGGGGTTCATGCCGAGGTCTTCTCTGTCGGCTTCGGCAAGGAGCTTGCGGGCTTCACCGACAGGCGGGGCACGCGCTGGAAGCTCTCTGCGCTGCCCCTGGGCGGTTACGTGCAGTTCAAGGGTGACATGAACCCCGCCAGCATCCCCGATCCCCATGCTCCGGTCGAGGAAGGCAGCTTCCAGGCCGCCGCACTGTGGAAGCGCGCGCTGATCGTCGCGGCGGGGCCGATTACCAATCTGCTGCTCGCGATCGGCATCTTCGCGGCCTTCTTCGCGGTCATCGGCAAGCCGGTGATCGTCGACGTCGAGGATTCGCGCACCGTCGGCGCATTCTCCGAAGGCAGCGTCGCCGAGGCGGCGGGGATGAAAGTCGGCGATGTGATCGTCGCAATCGACGGGCAGCCGGTGCGCGATTTTACCGATCTGAAAACCCGCGTGGCGCTCCATCCGGGCAAGCGCATGGTCTTCACCGTCCAGCGCGAGGGCGAGGATGTCGCCATTCCGCTCACCACCGCAAGGGCCACGCGCAAGGACAGTTTCGGCAATGTCAGCACCGAAGGCCTGATCGGCATCGCGCCCGCAGGCGGCAAGTACGAGATTGAAAAGGTAGGGCTCCTCGAGGCGATCCCCCTGGGCGCGCAGCAGAGCTGGGAACTCACCGGCATGATGATCACCGGCATCCGCCAGATCGTCACCGGCGAGCGTTCGGTCAAGGAACTGGGCGGGCCGCTCAAGATCGCCAAGTATTCGGGCGAGCAGCTCAGCATGGGGGCGGCGGCCTTCATCCACTTTGCCGCGCTCATTTCGCTTAATTTGGCGTTCATCAATTTCTTGCCAATCCCCGCGCTCGATGGCGGGCACCTGATGTTCTACGCGGCCGAGGCGATCCGCCGCAAACCCGTGGGACCGCAGGCGACCGAGTGGGCCTATCGCACCGGGATCGCTCTGGTGCTGATGCTGATGGCGGTGGTGACGGTGAATGACATTATCTCGCTCCCGATCTTCGGCAGCTGACGCGGGTGGTGGATAGGCGCGCCGCGCAAGGCCGCGCGGCTTGATTGCGAATGTCACATGGGGCAGAGGCGTCCACGCAGGACTGTAGGGCCGCGCTTAGGGGAGCGCGGATGGAGCTGGCAGGTTGCCGCAACATCTTTTGCAGATGTGCGGCGCACAGGGTTGAGAACGGGATTTTAGCTGCATGAACCGATTGAGCGAGACGGGCGCGATGCCGGTCAACTGCACTCCCGCCGCCCAGCGCGCACCGCTGCGGCTGGCGAGCTTGCTCGCCTGCGGCTCGATCCTTGCGGGGGTGCCCTCGCTCGCCGACGCGCAAAGCCAGACTTTGGGCCAGACTTCGGGCCAGACCCCGCCGGCCGCACCCGCCGGCCAGCCCGCCGAGGCCCCTGCACCCGCGCCCGCGCCGCGCGCCAACACCATCCGCACCATCACCGTGGTCGGGGCCGAGCGGCTCGAGCCGACCACGATCCTCAGCTACGTCCGCCTGCGCGTCGGTCAGGAATACACCGCCGCCGGCGCTGACGAGGCGATCAAGGACCTCGGCGCGACCGAGCTTTTCGCCAATTCCTCGATCCGCAATGATGGCGGCAATGTCGTCATCACCGTGACCGAGAACCCGGTGATCAACCGCATCGTGCTGGAAGGCAACAAGCGGCTCAAGAACGACAAGATCGTGCCCGAGATCAAGCTCGCGCCGCGCCAGATCTTCACCCGTTCCAAGGTCCGCGCCGACGTTGCGCGCATCATCGAGCTCTACAAGCGCCAGGGACGGTTCGCCGCCAAGGTCGAACCCAAGCTGGTGCAGCTGCCTCAGAACCGGGTCGATATCGTCTTCGAGATCAGCGAGGGCCCCAAGTCCAAGGTCCGCCAGATCAACATCCTCGGCAACGAGAAGTTCTCCGACAGCAAGCTGCGCGGCGAGTTCGTGACCAAGCAGTCGCGGCTCACCACCTTCTTCAGCTCGAACACCAGCTACGATCCGGACCGGCTTGCCTTCGACCAGCAGAAGCTGCGGCAGTTCTACCTGACCGAAGGCTATGCCGACTTCCGCGTCGTCTCGGCAGTGGCCGAGCTGACGCCCGACCAGCGTGATTTCATCATCACCTATGTGGTCGAGGAGGGCGAGCGCTACACCTTCGGCGAGGTCAAGGTCGACAGCCAACTGCGCGACTTCGACAGCGATGTGATGAGCCAGAACCTGCCGATGAAGGACGGCGATTTCTACAACGCCAAGACGGTCGAGGATACGGTCGAGCAGTTGACCGAACTGGCGGGCCGCTTTGGCTATGCCTTTGCCGACGTGCAGCCGCGCTTCAAGCGCGACCCTGAAACCCGCAAGATGAACGTCACCTTCGTCCTGCGCGAGGCGCCGCGCGTCTATGTCGAACGGGTCGATGTCAATGGCAACACGCTCACCCAGGACAAGGTCGTGCGCCGCGAGTTCCGCCTGGCCGAGGGCGATGCCTTCAACTCGCTGGGTGTGCAGCGCACCACCGCGCGCATCAACTCGCTCGCCTATTTCCAGGAGAATTTCGAGGTCAAGCAGGTCGAGGGCAGCGCGCCCGACCGCATCATCCTTGAAGCCAACGTCGAAGAGAAGCCGACCGGCGAGTTGCAATTCTCGGCCGGCTTTTCCTCGATCGAGCAGTTCATTCTGGCAGGCAGCATCCGTCAGCGCAACTTCCGCGGGCGCGGTCAGACCATCGGGCTCAGCGTCAACTGGTCGCAGTTCTCGCGTTCGGCGCAGGTGAGCTTCTCCGATCCCTACATCTTCGATCGCAACATCTCAGGCGGGATCGACATCTACCGGCGCGATTTCAACAGCTTCGGCTTCGGCGTCGGGGGCAATCGCAACACGACCTTCGAGCAGGGCACCACCGGCTTCTCGCTGCGCGCGGGTGTGCCGCTGAGCGAATTCATGTCGCTGGTCGGCAGCTATACGCTCAACTACGATGACGTCACGCTCAACGATCCGCGGTTTTTCGAAGACCTTGATGGCGATGGCACTGTTGAGTGTAGCCCGATCCAAGCCGGACGCTTTCTGTGCGATGCGATCGGCGAGCGGCTGAGTTCGATCCTTGGCCTCAGCGTCAACTACAACTCGCTGAATTCGCGGGTCCGTCCCTCGCGCGGCAGGACTGTCTCGGTCTCCGCCGAGTTCGCCGGGCTCGGCGGGGATGTGCGTTATGTACGCTTCCGTGGCCGTGGGCAGCAGTTCTGGAACGTTGGCAATTCGGGCTTCATCTTCTCGGTGCTGGCCGAGGGCGGCACCATCATCCCGCTTCAGGAGCGCCCCGGCGCTGGCGTTGATGACGTGCTGCTGACGGACCGCTTCTTCCTCGGCGAACCGCAGTTCCGCGGCTTCGCGATCCGCGGCGTGGGGCCGCGTGTCCTCAGGCAGTTCTCGCAGCTTGACGGCCTCGGCAATCCGGTGCTCGACGCCGACGGCAACGCCGTCTTCAATACTGAACGCAATCAGGTGCAGGACGACGCGATCGGTGGGCGCAATTACTATCTCGGCCGCGCCGAGCTTGAGATTCCGCTCGGCTCGGGCGCGCGCGAGCTCGGTCTCAGACCCTCGATCTGGGCCGATATCGGCGCATTGTGGAGCGTCGAGACCCCGGTGCTCACCAACAACCCGGCTGGCACCCAGGCGCGCGATGAAGATGGCAACCTGCTCTTCACAATCGTCACCACCGGCGATCTGACCACGGCTCCGGTCCAGCCAGATGGCACCGCCAACAGCCGTGTGATCGTGCCCCGCTCCAACATCCGCGAAGTGTTCCTCGGCGATTCTCCGAGCCCGCGCATCACCGCCGGGATCGGGGTCAACTGGAACTCGCCTTTCGGACCTTTCCGCATCGACTTCGCCCAGACCATCCGCAAGGTCGAGGGGGATGACGAGCGGCGCTTTACCTTCAACGTAGGAACCCAATTCTGATGACTCGTCTCACCAAGCTTTTCGCGCCTGCCGGCCTGATCCTCGCTGTCGCCGCCGCGCTGCCCGCCCAGGCCCAGGTCCAGGGAAGCATCGCCACGGTCGATATCCCGCGCACCATCATCGGCACCACCGCCTTCCAGACCGCCTACGAGCAGGTCAACACCACCTATGCCCAGCAGAACGAGCTGCGTCGCACCAAGGCGCAGGAGCGCCAGACCATGCTCGCCAAGTTCGACAAGAACGGCGACAAGCAGGTCGATGATGCCGAACAGGCGGCGATGCAGAAGTCGCCCGACTTCGCGAAGCTCCAGACCCTCGAGCAGGAGATCAACGGGCTCAACAACCAGATCGACGGCGCGCGCGTGTTCGCGGTCGAGCAGATCATCGTCCAGTATCCTTCGGCGCTGCAGGACGTGACCACCAAGGACCAGATCAAGTTCGTGATCGATCCGAGCACGCTGCTGTTCGCCCCGCCCGAGGCCGACATCACCGCCAAGGTCACCGCCGCGCTCAACGTGCGCGTGCCGGCGGTCGGCGTGGTGCCGCCGTCGGGCTGGCAGCCGAGCCGCGAGGGCGTGCAGGTCTATCAGGAGATCCAGCAGCGCCTGATCCAGGCAACGATCGCGCAGCAGCAGCAGCAGGCTGCCGCTGCCGCGCAGCAGGGCAATCCTGCCGCGGTCGACGGCCGCTGATTGCGCGGCGGAAGGCTGACCGATGAGCGAGGCTGGTAGCGCGGCGGCAGAGCCGCTCGATTACGATATCGTCAAGATCCTCAAGGCCTTGCCGCATCGCTACCCGCTGCTGCTGGTCGACCGCGTCAAGGCGATCACCCTTGGCGAGCGGATCCACGCGGTCAAGGCCGTGAGCATGAACGAGCAGTTCTTCCAGGGCCACTTCCCCGGCGCCCCGATCATGCCCGGGGTGCTCCAGATCGAGGCGCTCGCGCAGGCCGCGGGCATCCTCGGGATCGAAACGATGGAGCTGGCCGGGACGGGCAAGCTCGTGATCTTCATGGGCATCGAGAACGCCAAGTTCCGCGCGCCCGTGACGCCGGGGTGCCTGCTCGACCTCAACGTCGCGTTCACCCAGAAGCGCAGCCGGGTCTACAAGTTCAAGGGTGTCGCGAGCGTCGAGGGCAAGACCACCTGCGAGGTCGAGTTCACCGCCATGATGACAGACGGTATCTGATGTGCGCGGGCCCCTCCGGGCCCGCGTCCTCGGTGCTGTTCTCTCCGCTTCGCTACGAGGCACCTGCGGCCCGGCCGCGTGGCCTCGCGGTTGCTTTGCAACCGAAGATCCCGCGAACATCTAAGGTTGCATTGGCTCGCTTTCGCCACTAAGGCGCGCGCTTCCCGTTTCATAGCTGTGCCGGTCGGAACCGGCACCAGGCTGCAAAGGATACCGTCATGAAGGCCGAAGGTCACCCCGATTACCACATGATCACGGTCAAGATGACCGATGGCACCGAATTCAAGACCCGCTCGACCTGGGGCAAGGAAGGCGATGTGCTCGCGCTCGACATCGATCCGCTGAGCCACCCCGCCTGGACCGGCGGCAAGCAGCAGGTTGCCGAAGGCGGTCGCGTTGCCCAGTTCAACAAGCGTTTCGGCGGGCTCAGCCTCAAGAACAAGTGACGCGAGACTTGCCGCGCATTCGCGCGGCCTGGTCGCAGCGTCATCCCCGCGCAGGCGGGGATCCAGTTTCCAAGCTGCGCAGCCTTTCGGGGCTGCAACGAGGGAGGCGGGCCGACGGGCTCGCCTTTTTCGTTTTCAGCCCTGCCAGACCTGCTCGCGGTACCACTTGGTGATGACGTATTTGACGCCCTTCCTCACCTTCATCCCGTGGTGGAGCGTCGCCGGGTTCACCTCTCCGCCGGGGTGGCGGTTGTTCCAGCACAACAACTTGCCCGCCTCGGGCTGGAAGGTCTTGTCGAGCAGCTTGAACCGCGTCGCGCCGCCGGCGACGACATCGTTGAGATAGACCATGAAGGTCCACGTCCGGTTGCCCGACAGCGCGCAGAATTTCTGAAAATCGCGTCCGCCGGGGGTGAAATAGTCAGTGTGGGGCTTGAACTCCTGCCCCTCGGCATAGCGCTGGCCCTGAAGGGGCTCGCCATAGGCCGGGTCGAGGCCCGACAGGTCGGTCAGCAGCGCCTCGATCCGCTGTACCGCAGGCAAATCCGCCGCCAGATCGCAGGTCTCGCTGGTGCGGAAATAGGCATCCCCGTTGTCGTCGGCGATGGTCGAGGGGCGGCGCCCCGCATCGATCAACGCGATCAGCTCGGCTGCCAAGTCTTCCGGCACGAATCGCCGGTGCTGGAACACCGCAGCCTTGGGGGTGGGCACGCGCTGCATGGCGGGCTGCGCGGCGAGGCGTTCGGCGATGGAATCGCGTAAGGTCGTCATGGCGGGCCGGACAATAGAAGCGCTCGGCCTTGAGGCAACGCTTTTGGCGCCGCGTAACAATCTTGCGTGTGGCGCTTCGAAGCGCAGTTTTCGCTTCCCTTGGGGCGGGCTTTGTGCAAGACGCGCGCCTCCCTTGCTGCGGCACTTGACGGTGCGGCTACCATGCGTCAACCGCGTCGCCTCGCGCGGGCTTGGCAGCAACCGAAATGGTGGTATGCGGGCAGGGGCGTGTGGCGATCATAGCTCAGCTGGTTAGAGCGCCGGTTTGTGGTACCGGAGGTCGTGGGTTCGAGCCCCATTGGTCGCCCCATTTTCCCCTTTTTGCGTGAACGGCACGCTCCCGCCGGAAATCCGGGCGGGGCAGGGGAGACGACATGACCGCATTCTGGGCCGAACCCGATTTCGACGCGCACGAGACCGTGACGCTGGTCCACGACCGGGCGAGCGGGCTGACGGCGATCATCGCGGTGCATTCGACCCACCTCGGCCCTTCGGCGGGCGGCACGCGTTTCTGGCATTACAACGATCCCGCAGGCGCGATGCGCGATGCGCTGCGCCTGTCGCGCGGGATGAGCTACAAGAACGCGATGGCGGGCCTGCCGATGGGCGGAGGCAAGGCGGTGGTCCTCGCCGATGAACAGCGCATCAAGACCCCCGCAATGCTCGCCGCCTTCGGCGATGCGGTCGAGGCGCTCGGCGGGCGTTACGTCACCGCCGAGGATGTCGGCATTTCCGAAGCTGACATGGTGGCGGTCGCGCAGCGCACCGCGCATGTCTCGGGCCTGCCCGTTGAAGGCGAGGGCAGTGCGGGCGGCGATCCGGGGCCGTTCACGGCTTACGGCATCTATCTCGGCATCAAGGCGGCGGTGCGCCACAAGCTGGGCAAGGATAGCGTCGCGGGCGTTCAAGTGGCGGTGCAGGGCACCGGCTCGGTCGGCGGCGGCGTGGCGCGGCTGCTGGCGAAGGACGGCGCGAAGCTGACGCTGGCCGACATCAACGAAGCCCGCGCTGCCGCCCTCGCGGCCGAGCTGGGCGGCGTGGCGGTCGCCTCGGACAAGATCATGGGGACGCCGTGCGAGGTGTTCAGCCCCAATGCGCTGGGCGCGATTCTTGACGATGCCGGGATCGCTGCGCTCGATTGCGCGATCGTTGCGGGCGGGGCGAACAACCAGCTCGCCCGCCCCGAGCATGGCGCAAAACTGGCGGCGCGCGGCATCCTCTATGCGCCCGACTATGTGATCAACGCCGGGGGCATCATCTCGGTCGCGACTGAATACCTCGCCCGGCGCGAGGGCCGCAGCGGCGCAGTCGCCGAGGTCAATGCGCTGGTCGCGCAGATCCCGGGGCGGCTCGAATCGATCTGGCAGGAAAGCAAGGCGACCGGCGAGACCGCCGACGTGGTCGCCGACCGGATGGCGCAAAAACTGATCGGTCGCGGGTAGGGGTTTTGCCGGGGCGCGCGGGAACTATTCGCGCGGCCCGCCATTTGCGCTCTTGTCGGGAACGGGTGTAAGGCTACAAGCCGCCCCGACAGCCAAACCCATGCACATCTACGCCAACCCCACCCGATTTCTCGCCCTTGCAAAGTGGCTGATGCCGCTCCTGTTCTGGAGCGGTCTGGCGCTGTCGCTGGGCGCCGTCGCATGGGGCCTGTTCATGGTCCCGCCCGACCGCCTGATGGGCGAGACGGTGCGGATCCTGTTCATCCACGTGCCCGCCGCATGGCTCGGCATGGGGGGCTGGGCGGGGATCGCGATTTCCTCGGCCATGCTGCTGATCTGGAAGCACCCGCTCGCCGCCATTGCCGCGCGGGCGATCGCCGTGCCGGGGATGGTGTTCTGCGCGGTGTGCCTTGCCACCGGCTCGATCTGGGGCCGCCCGACCTGGGGCACCTGGTGGGAGTGGGACGGGCGGCTGACTTCGATGCTCGTGCTGTTGTTCCTCTATGCAGGCTACATCGCTTTGACCGAGGCGGCGAACCGCGAAGGTTCCTCCGACAAGATCGCCGCGATCTTCGGCCTCGTCGGGGCGGTCAATGTGCCGATCATCAACCGCAGCGTGGTGTGGTGGAACTCGCTCCACCAGCCGCCGAGCATCACCGCGGGCAAGAGCGCGATCGAGGCGACCTTCCTCGTCCCGCTGCTGGTCGCCGTGCTGGGCTTCTCGCTATTGTTCGGCGCGATCGTGCTGATGCGGATGCGGACGCTGATCGCCGAGCAGCAGGTTGAGGCACGCCTGCGCCGCCGCGCGCTCGATGATGATGCGGCACTTCCGGCTGCCATGGCGGAGCAGGCCTGATGCGCGAGGATCTCAATCAGTGGGATTTCGTGTGGCTCGCCTATGGCGTCGCAGCGGTTGCACTCATCGCACTTGTCATCTGGGCGTGGCGCGCAATGGTGCGCGCCGAGGCGCGGCGTGACGCGACCCGGCGGCGCTGAGAGGGACTATGAAAGCCAAGCATCAACGCCTTGTTCTGGTGGTCATCGCGCTCCTTGCGATCGTCGGCGCGGGGCTGCTGGCGGCGTGGAGCCTGCGTAATCAGGCGAATTATTTCTACCTGCCTGAGCAGATGGCCGCCACGCCTCCCGAGGTCGGCCAGGCGGTGCGGCTGGGCGGGATGGTGCAGAAGGGCTCGCTCGTGACCGAGGCGGACGGGGTGACCGTCAATTTCAAGGTCACCGGCAACAGCGCGGACGCCATCCCCGTGCGCTACAGCGGCATCCTGCCCGATCTCTTCGTCGAGGGGTCGGGCGTGGTGGCCGAGGGCAGCATTGGCCCCGACGGCGTGTTCAAGGCGACCAACCTCCTCGCCAAGCATGACGAGAATTACGTGCCCAAGGAGCTCGAGGGCATGGGCACCGACGAGGCTGCCAAGATGGCCGCCGACACGACGGTGGGGCTCGAGTAGCAAGGTGACACGGGTGAGGGCCAAGCGATGATTGCGGAAATCGGACTGGCCGCCCTGTGGCTCGCCGCAGCTCTCGCGGTGCTCCAGATGGTCTCGGGTGCCGCTTCCTTGCGCGCCGCACCGGGCGAGTCCAATCCGCTCGGGATCTATGCGCGGCCTGCTGCGGTTGTGCAGGCTTTCCTCGCGGTGCTCGCCTTCCTGCTGCTGCTGCGTGCCTTTGCGGTCACCGACCTCTCGCTGAAGCTGGTGGCGACCAATTCGCATTCGATGAAGCCCTTCATCTACAAGCTCACCGGCACTTGGGGGAACCACGAGGGCTCGATGCTGCTGTGGGTGGGCGTGCTGGCGGCTTCGGGAGGCCTGCTCGCGGCCTTCGAGAAGCGCCTGCCGGAACGCACCATGGGCGCGACGCTCGCGGTACAGGGCTTTGTGGCGCTGGGCTTCTATGCCTTCCTGCTGCTGTCCTCCAACCCCTTCGAGCGCCTGCCGATCCCCGCAGTGGAGGGTAATGGCCTCAACCCACTGCTTC
>JACESM010000003.1 GCA_013911835.1 Porphyrobacter sp.
CAGCCAAAGGTAATGACATATTATTGTCGCCCTACGGCTTATTAGACCGAAAATTAGCAATAAAAATGCTTGGCGGAGAGGGTGGGATTCGCGTAAATATGCTATGTAATTGTTTTATAAAGTTAACATTCTCCAATTCAACGTATTGCGCCCCCTATCCTGCCCCCAAAATTGTTGGCTTGATCCTAATGTACACTGTCACCCAAACTTGGACCGCTCGGGTCTGGAGTTTTCCGCCCTTCCTCAGGACCGGTGGGCTGGCTTCACGGGCTGAGTTTGACAGCATGATCGGGGGGAAGCCCCGATTGCGTTGTGCGGCCGCTCTTCGTTTTAGTGCCACGCCAAACCTCCAGCTTTCGGCAAGCATCGCCTCCACGGGACAAACTCCATCGCAGCCCTCCTGATCCTGCAGAAGGCGCACCACACGCACTTGCACCCGATGTGAAACCGGTTGGTCCCTTTGCCATTCGTTGGCCCGCCCTTTCAGGACTTGCGGCTTCCCATAATCCCGGAGCGGACCAAACCGAGCAGAAGAAAGAGTTCATGAAAACTGAGGCTGATGATGCTCAATGCGTTTCAGGCGATCCGCCAATTGATTTTCAAATTAGTCCAACAACAGCGGTCATTGAACGTGCATCAAACATTAATATTGCCGCAGCCTAAAAATTCATCCATAATGAGCGCGTCAGACAAAATAATCTAGGATTACACCACATATGGAGAAAGAATTGAAGATAATGCCTGAAACGCTTATCACGCTGACCAGCGACATCGTCGCTGCGCACCTCAGCAACAATGATGTCGCCGTGGCCGATGTCCCCGGCCTCATCACCAATGTCTATGCGGCACTTGCCAATCTCGGCGAGACGCCGGTGGTCGAAGAAGCCAAGCCTCAGCCCGCCGTCGCGATCCGCAATTCGGTCAAGCCCGATTACATCGTGTGCCTTGAAGACGGCAAGAAGCTGAAGATGCTCAAGCGCTATCTTCGCACCAATTACAACATGAGCCCCGAAGAATACCGCGCGCGGTATTCTTCGGGGCTCATGTTGTAATTGGTGCGAAGATAGCGCTTGAGCATCTTCAGCTTCTTGCCGTCTTCAAGGCACACGATGTAATCGGGCTTGACCGAATTGCGGATCGCGACGGCGGGCTGAGGCTTGGCTTCTTCGACCACCGGCGTCTCGCCGAGATTGGCAAGTGCCGCATAGACATTGGTGATGAGGCCGGGGACATCGGCCACGGCGACATCATTGTTGCTGAGGTGCGCAGCGACGATGTCGCTGGTCAGCGTGATAAGCGTTTCAGGCATTATCTTCAATTCTTTCTCCATATGTGGTGTAATCCTAGATTATTTTGTCTGACGCGCTCATTATGGATGAATTTTTAGGCTGCGGCAATATTAATGTTTGATGCACGTTCAATGACCGCTGTTTGTGGACTAATTTGAAAATCAATTGGCGGATCGCCTGAAACGCATTGAGCATCATCAGCCTCAGTTTTCATGAACTCTTTCTTCTGCTCGGTTTGGTCCGCTCCGGGATTATGGGAAGCCGCAAGTCCTGAAAGGGCGGGCCAACGAATGGCAAAGGGACCAACCGGTTTCACATCGGGTGCAAGTGCGTGTGGTGCGCCTTCTGCAGGATCAGGAGGGCTGCGATGGAGTTTGTCCCGTGGAGGCGATGCTTGCCGAAAGCTGGAGGTTTGGCGTGGCACTAAAACGAAGAGCGGCCGCACAACGCAATCGGGGCTTCCCCCCGATCATGCTGTCAAACTCAGCCCGTGAAGCCAGCCCACCGGTCCTGAGGAAGGGCGGAAAACTCCAGACCCGAGCGGTCCAAGTTTGGGTGACAGTGTACATTAGGATCAAGCCAACAATTTTGGGGGCAGGATAGGGGGCGCAATACGTTGAATTGGAGAATGTTAACTTTATAAAACAATTACATAGCATATTTACGCGAATCCCACCCTCTCCGCCAAGCATTTTTATTGCTAATTTTCGGTCTAATAAGCCGTAGGGCGACAATAATATGTCATTACCTTTGGCTGAAACGATTAATAAATTTGGTATAAAGAAATTTTATTCCATATCCGATTTGTGTCGATGCCGATTGGGGGCAAATCTGGGGGAGGAGTTCACCGGATTTGGGGGCACGGCGACAGTAGGCGGTTGAATGCACTCAGTGGCCGAAGATTTGCGGCCTTATTGGCTCCCGTGGGTTCGAATCCGACTGGTTCCCCTGCTAAAGCCAATTGTATTGTCTGATCTGCTCGACGCGCTGGGCTAGTCCCCGCATAAATATGAAAAGCTTTGGAAAAATGGCTGAGTTGGCGCTGCAGAATGCCGTTGTAGATGCGGAGGCACATGGGCGCTTTCCCGCATCGGCTGATCGCCATCATACGTAAGCAGCTCGAATGGACGGCCTGTTCGCCGCTCAATCTTCCCGATTTTGATCGGTCATGGCCACATCGTTGACAGCTTGAGCGACATGAAGCGGAACACCATGCTGGGATTGCCTGCGAGCCACCATAAGAAAATGGCATGAAGCAGCGAATGGCAGCAGGCACATCGCAAGCAGCGCCATTTCCATGCCGTCGGCCATGGCCATGTTACAATCTGATCGTCGCGCCGCTGAAGAGAGGCAGGTGACCGCGAAAGCCTCGGCATCGAGCCCCAAGGCTCGTCTTGACCAAAAATCGCTCAACGCACCAACAATCGGTGGCCCAAGGCCAAATCCAACGAGGTTGGTCACCAGATAGAAAATCGACGTAACGGTTGCGCGGTTTCTACCACTTGCCAGCGTATGGACTTGCGCGAAGGTGGGGGCGACGAAAGCGTAGAGCGAGGCCGTGCCGAGCATGCAACCGGCAACGGCCAGGTACAGATTATTCGACAGGATCCCGCCGGCGATGAAAATCGGAGCTGGCACAATCGCCAACGCCGAGACGATGGCTAGGCGGACTGGTTGACCCCTAGCCCATCGATCCCCTGCAATGCCTCCGATAATTGTACCTACGCCGCCGCCGAGGCCACTCACTAGCCCGGTAAATAAGCCAACTTGAGCCAACGGCAGGCCATAACTTCGCACCAGAAGCGCCGGTAGGAAGGCGGGTAGGCAGTAACCAACGAGAACAACAAGTGCTCCACCCCACGCGAGATGCCTGAAGGCGGAATTTCGCACAAGTTCGCCTGCTACCAATTGCAGTGACGGGATAGGTTCCTGCTTGCGTGATGCAACGCCGGCCCGCCAAGTGCGCTCCGGGTCCTTGAGCCAGATTAGCATTATCACGGCGAGCACGAAGCCCGGAATGCCGAGCACCAGGAACGTGTTGCGCCAGCCGATTTGGTCAGCCAGCCAGCCGGTTCCCGCAGCACCCAAAAACGATCCAAGCGGCGCGCCAAGCGAGAAAATCGCGATGGCCATTGATCGCCTCGCCTCTGGGAAATGCTCGGCAATCAGAGCATGTGACGTCGGATTACCGCCAGCCTCGCCAATGCCTACGCCCATCCGCGCGACGAACAGGCTGATAAATGAACGCCCTTGACCAAACAGCATCGTCATAGCCGACCACACTGCGATGCAACCGGCCAACAGGCGCGCGCGATGACTCCGCTCTGCTAGCCGGGCCAGTGGCAAGCCCGCGAGGGAATAAATGATGGCGAAGGCTGGACCGATCATCAGCCCGATTTGCCAGTCGGATAACAGCATCTCGGCTTTGATCTGCTCTTGCACTACGCTGACTGCGGTGCGATCGATGAAACTCAAAGTGTAGGCCGCTGTTAGCAGTGCTAACGCAATCCATGATTCAGATGAAATACTGCCCTGCGGCGCCGTCTGCACGGCACTGAGCTGAGAGGGATTGGCATGCATAGGTGGATTGTGCCAGCCCACCTCGCGCATTGACAGCGTCAGATTGACTGTAGTTACCACAGAGCCTGCACTGTGATTGCAAAGAAATGGCTCATCGTAAGCAAAGTGGAATTATCTGCGGCGTCCAAGCATGTGCGACCGATGATCAAGATGGCAGCTGGATCATTCCTTCGGGGGGGCGTAGAGGTTTTCGAGAAGCTGATCACGAGCCTGTGAAAAATCGCGGCCCATGCCGCTCTGGTTGACCGCTATGTCAATGCGCTCAGCGGCGTACCCGTAGCACACGCCCGTCACGGCTTCGCGGTAGGATTGGCTAAGCGGGCCTTCGGCCATCTTGAAACGTCGCGCACCGACCATGAAAAAGCCCTTGGCGAGGATCAGACACTCCTCAATTTCGAGCTCAGACAAGCCAGACGTATCTATCAGCCAGCGGCTTAGTCCGCCGCCGACGCTCTGGCCAGCAAGGTGGACAGGAGCCTTGATGAGGTGATCGTCGACCTGCCAGTTCTGCACAATCGATCCGTTACGGTTTAAGGTGCCATGCAGCGGACCCGAGACTGCGTCTGGGATCTCGACATCATAAATCCATTCGACATCGCCGCGACCAGCGTGACGCATCGCCAGCCAAGCGAGATCCAACATATGCGTGCAATTCTGCCGCGCACGACCATTGGCGAAGAGCTCTTTGGTCGTCGTGTCGATGCGCATCCCAACTAAGGCTTCAATCGGTTTGCTGGCACCCGGACAGGTCTGCAATGTGTAGCGCTGGAACCCCGCCTCGATTGCCGTGACCGCCTGCCCATCGTGATGCAGGACGCAGGTCATGTGGTGCCGCATGTCAACGATAGCTGCATCGACCTTCCCGGACGATCCACTGAGCCGGATCGCCCTGCGAGTGATGCCCGTTCCCCAGTCCTCAGCTAGGGGCAGATGATCAGTGCGTCGCTTCTGGGACTCCGTTCCCGTCATAGCGCCCCAGTCAGCTCCGGCACGGCGGTGAACAGGTCCGCCACCAAGCCGATATCCGCGACCTGAAAGATCGGGGCGTCTTCGTCTTTGTTGATCGCGATGATGACCTTCGAGTCCTTCATCCCCGCAAGGTGCTGGATCGCGCCCGAGATGCCGATGGCGAAGTACACTTCGGGGGCGACGATCTTGCCGGTCTGGCCGACCTGATAGTCGTTGGGGACATAGCCGGCATCGACCGCCGCGCGGCTCGCGCCGATGGCTGCGCCGAGCTTGTCGGCGAGCGGGGTGATCGTGGCTTCGAAGGTTTCCGCATCCTTCAGCGCGCGGCCGCCCGAGACGATCACCTTGGCGCTGGTCAGTTCCGGACGCTCGCTCTTGGCGATTTCCGAGCTGACGAAGCTCGAGGTGCCCGCATCGCCCGCGCCGCTGACGGCTTCGACGGTGCCCGAACCGCCTTCGGTCGCAGCCTTTTCAAACGCGGTGCCGCGCACGGTGATGACCAGCTTGGCATCGGTCGATTCGACCGTGGCGATGGCGTTGCCGGCGTAGATCGGGCGGGTGAAGGTCTTGGGGCCTTCGACCGACAGGATCTCGCTCACCTGCATCACGTCGAGGTGGGCAGCGACGCGCGGAGCGACGTTCTTGCCCTGCGTGGTGGCAGGCGCAAGGAAGGCGTCGTGATCGGCCATCAGCGCGGCGGCGAGCGGCGCGACGTTTTCGGCGAGGCCGTTGGCGTGAGCCGCGTCGTCCGCGACGTGGACCTTGCCGACGCCCGCGATCTTGGCGGCAGCCTCGGCCACCGCGCCGCAATTGTGGCCCGCGACCAGCAGGTGCACTTCGCCCAGCTTCGATGCAGCGGTGACGACCGCGAGGGTCGCGTCGTGCACCTTGGTGTTGTCATGTTCGACCAGAACCAGAGTCTTCATCTCGATATCCTCTTACAACCGTTCGCCCTGAGCTTGTCGAAGGGCTGCACTTCCTTTCACCCGCGTGCCCAAAGAAGGACAGTGCTTCGACAAGCTCAGCACGAACGGGTGTGGTTCAAACTTACGCGATGCCGAGCGCCTTGACCTTTTCGACCAGCGCAGTGACGTCAGCGACCTTCTCGCCTGACGTTACCAGCGAGGATCAGTGGATTGCAGTCATGGATCGGATTCGCGTCGATCACGGCATGCTCGACATCTTGGTCAACAATGCTGGCATTCTAGGGACTGGTCCGCTTGAAACGATCGATCTGGCTGCTTGGAACCACCTCTTCGCGATTAACGTCACCGGCGTGATGCTGGGTTGCAAGCATGGCGGGAAACTTATGCAGGCCAACCCAGGAGGTGCACGCGGCTCAATCATCAATATCTCCTCGAACTCGGCGTTGCTCGCGACGGCAAGCGACTGTGGCTACTCGGCAACGAAGGGCGCCGTGAAACTTATGACCCAGTCAATTGCAGTCAATTTCGCCCGCCGCGGGCTCGCGATCCGGTGCAATTCGCTACACCCTGGGCCAATCGACACGTCGATCTTTGCCCCCATGCGGACGACGAATGAAGCGGCGGAGCGCCTCGAGAAACGGCTAACGGCGATGGTCCCGATGGGACGGATCGGCAGGCCCGAAGAAATCGCCAGCATGGCGCTCTATTTCGCGAGCGACGAGTCCAGTTTCTCGACCGGGGCGCAATTCGTGGTCGACGGCGGCGGTACGAGCGCGCTGGCTGGGATATGAGTGCATGAATTCTGGAAAACCCATTGGGGTAGGGCTCGTTGGCTTTGAGCCGGGTCGCAGTTGGAGTGCCGTTGCGCACCTGCCGGCACTCGCCGCGCTTACTGAGTACAGGGTCGCGGCGGTCGCAACCACGCGGCATGAGTCTGCGATGGCGGCTGCCGAAGTTATTGGGTTGAACGCCGATAAGGCCTTCATCTCGGGCGCAGCCTTGGCAACATGTTCAGATGTCGATGTTGTAGCTGTAACCGTCAAAGTCCCACACCATCTTGAAATCGTCCGAGCAGCTGTCGCGGCCGGCAAGCACGTCTATTGCGAATGGCCGCTCGGCAATGGGCTGGCAGAAGCTGAGGAAATGGCAAAGCTCGTAGGGGATGCCGGTGTCCAAGGTGTCGTTGGCCTGCAGGCCCGCTGCTCCCCGACGATCGCCTATTTGCGTGATCTGGTATGCGGTGGGGCAATCGGGGAGGTGCTTTCCTCGAACATGATCGGAACCGGCATTCAGTGGGGAGGGTGGGTTGATAAGGCCAATACTTATCTGCTCGATCCTGCGAACGGAGCCACGCTTCTCACTATCCCATTCGGTCAGCGTTGTTGCCGCTGCGCCCGGTTGCGCAGTCTTCCCTCTCCGGGCTGCTTCGCCTGCGCCTCGCTAGATTGGGAGCCGGTCGGGCTGGCGGGGAATGGTGAAATCTACAGCTATGTCACTCACCATCACCCGCCCTTGCCGGGCTTCTCGGTGCCGCACCCGATCGCTGTTGTGATGATGGAAGAAGGCGTTCGTCTGCTTGGAGCGATGGACGGCACGGATCCGGCCGACCTGGCGATCGGTCGCCGCGTGAGGGCCGAATTCATCAGGCGCGACGCAGTCGCAGCCTTTCGCTTCTGCCTCCTCTGATCCTGCGACCGGAAAGAAAACATGACAACCATCGCAAACAGGACTGCAATCGCCGGCTACGGCGCCACCGAGTTCTCGAAAAACAGCGGACGCAGTGAATTGCGCCTTGCGGTCGAAGCGACGCTTGCGGCGCTTGCGGATGCGGATCAGCGCAGGGTTACCATAGGCCAAACACCCCACTGTATTCCGAGGGTCCGAACCAAGCCAATTCCTGCGTTCCGCGAACCGCGGTTGCGGCCAATTCCTCATTGAGCCCTGGCACAAATCGCACGCCTGCAGCGTCAAGTTCCTTCTGCGCTGCCCAAAGCGCAGCATCATAGCGGGCTCCCGATCGAGCGATCTAAGCCCGAACAGCCCGGCGCGCGGCCGGGGCAATTGGGCTGCGCCTTTTGCTAGTTTTCCACCTCAGCGCCTTTATGCAACAAACGTTGCATAAAGGCGCTGAGTTCTCGACGATCTGATCGTAAGGCTCGCGATCCATGCGCGCATCGGGAAAGCGCGTGATAGGGAGGAACGGAAAATGAGCGAGTGGGATCGCACGGTCGATGTGGTCGTCGTGGGGCAAGGCATCGCGGGCGCCTGCGCCGCGCTCGAAGCGCACCGGGCCGGGGCCGACGTGCTGGTGCTTGAACGTGCCGGAGGCGGCGGCGGGGCCAGCGCGCTCTCCGAGGGCATTTTTTATCTCGGCGGGGGAACGCCGGTACAGCAGGCCTGCGGCTATGAAGACACGGCGCAGAACCTATATGATTTCCTCCGCGCAAGCACTTCTCACCCCGATGATGCCGTGGTCCGCACCTTTGCCGAGGGCGCGCGCGATCATTTCGACTGGCTGGAACAGCAAGGCGTCCCTTTCACCCGCACGGCTTTCCCCGGCAAGGTTGTCTCCGTGCGAACGGCCGATTGCTTGCTGACCACCGGCAACGAGAAAGTCTGGCCATTCAAGAACGCAGCACAACCTGTGCCCCGTGGCCACCAGGCGCGTAGCGACGAGGTCAATGGCGGGCTGTCAGCCATGCGCGCGCTGCTGGCTGCTTGCGAGGCGGAAGGCATCGAAACGATCTGCAATGCTGCGGTCACCGGAATCGAAACTGACGCAGACGGCCGCGTGATCGGCGTTTCAGCCACCGTCGACGGCGCACAGCAGCGGATCGGCGCACGCCGCGGCGTAGTGATCGCCACCGGCAGCTTCACCAACAATGCCGAGCTGGTGCAAAAGTGGCTCCCGCTGCTCAGCGAGACGTCCTCGCCGCTCGGCGTGCCCTCGAACGACGGGGTGGGCCTGGGGCTGGCGCAGCAGGCGGGCGCCGCGCTTGCCGCGATGGACGGGGTGATCGCGACCGCATCAATCTATCCGCCCGAAAACCTTATCAAGGGGATCGTGGTGAATGACAAGGGCGAGCGGTTCGTCGCCGAGGACAGCTATCACGGGCGGCTGGCGGGCTTCATCATGGAGCAGCCGGACCAGAAGGCCTACCTGATCGTGGACAGCGAGATCTTCGCCTATCCCGAAACCGAGGGCGCGCGGCACGTGCTGATCGACGGCTACGAGACGGTTGCCGAAATGGAGCGCGGCCTGAGATTGCCTCAAGGCGCGCTCGTCGGTACGCTCGAAGAATACAACCGGGATGCGGCGCAGGGGGTGGACACCCGCTTTCACAAGCAGCCGCCGTGGCTCAAACCGCTCGATCAGGCACCCTACGCCGCGTTTGACATTTCGTTCGACCGCTCGATCTACCTCTACATTACGCTCGGCGGGATCGACACGGATGCCCGGGCGCGGGTGCTCGATCCCTCGGGCAAGCCGATTGCGGGCCTCTATGCCGCAGGCGCTTGCGCCGCGCATATCACCCGGAACGGCAAGGAATATGCGAGCGGCCTCAGTCTGGGGCCGGGTTCGTTCTTTGGCCGCGTGGCCGGGCGCGAGGCTGCGGCCAACGCCGGCTCCTCTCAATGAGCGACGCCGGAGAGCGGACGCCGGACGGCGGCTATGATTTCATCGTCGTCGGCAGCGGTGCGGCGGGGCTGGTCGGTGCGATTTCGGCGCGGCTCGCCGGACTGCGCCCCTTGATCATCGAGAAGTCCGACCAGTGGGGCGGAACCACAGCCTTGTCGGGCGGGGTGCTGTGGATCCCGGCCAATGACGCGATGATGGCCGAGGGTGTCGACGACCCTATCATCCGGGCACGCGCCTATCTTGCCGGCCTGCTCGGCCCCGATGCGAGTGAACGCGAGCGCGCCAAGGCCGAGGCATTTCTTGATCACGCCCCGGCCATGGCCCGGATGCTGGCGGGCGAAGGCCTGCAATGGGTCCGCAACCGCGATCACCCCGATTACTATCCCGAAGTGGATGGCGCAGGGTTCGGTCGCACGCTCGAAGCTGCGCCAATCGACGGGCTTCGGCTCGGCCCCCGGCTTGCCACCTTGCGCGGGGTGGAGCTCGATGTCCCGGCACTGACCAGCGACCAGTTCGGGCCGGCGGTGCTGACCAAGACCGGTATTCGCCCGGCCATGGTGGGCGCGCGCATAATGCTGCGGCATTACCGCGACAAGCTGCGCGGGCGCAAACCGCTGGGGTCGGGCCGCGGGCTGATCGCCTCGCTCATGCTGATCGTCGACCGGCTGGGGATTCCGGTCCGGCTGTCCACCGGACTTGTTGACCTGATCATCGAGCACGGCGCTGTCACAGGCGTGGTTGTGGCGCACGATGGCAAGCGCGAGACCTTGCCTGCACCGGCAGGCGTCTTGCTTGCCGCAGGCGGTTTTGCGCACAACCCGGCGCTGCGACGCGAATTGCAGGGCTTCACCGATACGTGGAGCAATGCCTCGCCCGACGATCAGGGCGACGCGCTGGTCGCGGCGCGCGCGATTGGCGCCGATACCGAACTGCTCGACGATTGCTGGTGGATGCCGACGCTGGAAGTCGGACCGGACACCCATGCGCTCGCGCTCGGCCTGCGGGCCCTGCCGGGCAGCATTGTCGTTGACCATCATGGCAAGCGTTACATGGACGAGGCCCGCTCCTACATGGCGACGGGCCGGATCATGCGCGAACACGGTGCGGCTGAGCATCGGCACTGGTTGATCATGGACGAACGCTTCCTGTCGCGGCACATCTTCCCTGAACTGTCTCCGCCCAGCGCGCGTGCGGCGATGATGGCAGCCGGCACATTGAAGCGCGGCGAAACCATCGCCGAATTGGCGGCTGCGTGCGGCCTTGATCCCGCCGCTCTGTCGGCCACGGTGGAACGTTTCAACGGGTTTGCCCGTGCGGGCGTGGATGGCGATTTCCACCGCGGGGCCACAGCATACGATCGTTACTGGGCCGATCCGGCGCACAGCCCCAACCCGAGCCTTGGCCCGATCGAACGCCCGCCGTTCTGGGCTGCGGTGCTGCGTCCGGGTGATCTTGGCACCAATGGCGGGGTCAAGACCGATGCAGCGGGTAGGGTTCTGGATGGCGCGGACCGCCCAATCGAAGGGCTCTATGCCGCCGGTAACGGAAGCGGTTCGCCATTCCGCCGCAGCTATCCCGGGGCAGGGGCCACCATCGGCGCAGCGGCGACCTATGGCTATATTGCGGCGCGCCATGCCGCCCGGCGCCGGGTCAACGCCCCGTCGGACTGATTAGCGCAAGGCGGACAAGATCAACGCGGTGTCAGGCGCGGTCGGATTCCACGTGGATGCAAGCACACCCTGTTCGCCGAACAAGGATTGTACCGGTTGTGCACTTGTCGCTGCGGCAAACAGGCTCTCTGCCATAGGATCGTCAACCGCGCAGTTCTTCCCGCGAAGGTGGCTGATCCAAGCGGCGATTGCGCGCAGGATGGCAGGGCATTGCTGCTCCGCCCGCTGCCGGACGGCGAGTGTTTCGAGCCAACGTTGCGGAATTTTCTGGCTGCCATCCATCGCAATCTGGGCCAGCCGGTGGTTGAGCGCCGGGTTCCTGAAGCGGTCGATCAGAGATGCTGCATAGGCGGTCAGATCCTGATCCGGCGAAGTGGCGATTGTGGCAGCCGCATCAGCCATCAAGGCTTGGGCTGCTTGGCACAGGGTCGCATCGGCAATCGCTTCGTGGACATAGGTGTAGCCGGCTTCCAGCCCGCAATAGGCAAGCAACGAATGCGCACCGTTGAGCATCCGCAGCTTGGCCGTCTCGTAGGGAGCGACATCCGCGACCAATTGGACGCCCGCCGCTTCCCAGCGGGGGCGGCCTGCGGCAAAGCGGTCCTCGATCACCCACTGGCTGAATGGTTCTGTTACCACCAGCGCGTCGTCGGCAAGGCCGGTGTCGGCAAAGGCGGCGGCGCGATCGGCATCGGTGGTGGCGGGAACAATGCGGTCGACCATGGTCGATGGGCAGGTGCAGGCTTCGGCAAACCATTCGGCAAGGTCAGTTGCGTGGGCGGCCAGATACTGGCGCATCAGCCGCTCTAATACCGCGCCGTTATGTGCCAGGTTGTCGCAGGACAGGAGCGTAACGCCGCTCATTCCAGCAGCGCGGCGCTGGCGCATGCCTTCGGTCAGCAGCGGATAGAAGCTGCCCGGCCCCGCCAGCGCCATGTCGAGCGAGCCGTCTCCGGCACGGCAATAGCCCTTCTCGGTCACGGTGAAGCTGACAATTCGCGTCGCCGGATCGGCAATGGCCGCGATCACGGCTTCGGTATCCTGCGGGGCGGTCAGGACATTGCGGATCGCCCCGCCCAGACGGAATCGCGTGCCTTGGCCCGAGCGCTCGGCGATGAGGTAGAATCCGTCTTGCGGATTGAGCTGCTCCGCCACACTCGCCGACCGCAGCGAGACCCCGGTGATCATCCAGCCCTCATCGCCAGCGACCATGGCCGCATCGGTATACGCCGCCTGATGTGCGCGGGTGAAGGCGCCTAGGCCGAAATGCACGATCCCGCGCGCCTGTGCACTGCGGTCATAGGCCGGGCGCTGAACCGTATCGGGCAGTTGGCCAGCTGTGGCGGCGGAAAGCCTCACAGCTTGTAGGCTCGCTTGGCGAGGTTGTAGGCCAGATCGACCGCAAGCTCGGCGGCTTCGTCTTCACCCATGCGATGTTCGGCGACCAGCTGCGCGAGCCAGCCGCAGTCCATCCGCCGCGCGACATCGTGACGCGCCGGGATCGACAGGAAGGCGCGGGTATCGTCGTTGAAGCCGACGGTGTTGTAAAAGCCCGCCGTCTCGGTGGTCATCTCGCGGAAACGGCGCATCCCCTCGGGGCTGTCGTTGAACCACCATGCCGGGCCGAGCTTCAGGGCCGGATAATGTCCCGCCAGCGGCGCCAGTTCGCGGGCATAGGTCGTCTCGTCCAGCGTGAAGACGATCATGCTGAAGCCGGGGTGGCTACCGTAACGCGCCAGCAACGGGCGCAGGCCGTGAACATATTCGCAGGGCAAGGGAATGTCGGCGCCCTTGTCCCGCCCGAAGCGTTCGAACACAGCCGGGTTGTGGTTGCGAAAGACACCCGGGTGCAGTTGCATCACCAGCCCGTCATCCACGCTCATGCCCGCCATCTCGGTGAGCATCTGGGCGCGGAACAGCTCGGCATCTTCCGGGCTGACATCGGCGCGGGTGACGCGGGTGAACAGGGCCTCGGCCTCGGCTGCCGGGAGGTCGGTGGTGCGGGCGCTGAGGTGGCCGTGATCGGTCGAGGTCGCACCCATCGCGGCGAAGAACGCGCGTCGCTGGCGATGGGCGGCAAGATAGCCCCGCCAGCTGAAGCAATCCTCGCCGGTCATTTCGCTGAATCGCGCGAGATTATCGCGAAATCCTTCGAACTCGGGATCAACCACCGCATCAGGACGATAGGCGGTAATCACCCGCCCGCCCCAGCCGCTGTCGCGGATTGCCTGATGGTGGCGCAATTCGTCGAGCGGGCCTTCGGTGGTGGCGATGACCTCGATATTGTAACGCTCGAACAGCGCACGCGGTCGGAACGCCGGGTTGGCGAGGGCGGCGGTGATGGTGTCATAATAGTGGTCTGCCGTATCAGCGCCGAGCTTCACGTCGATCCCGAAGCTTGTCCCGAACACCCAATCCAGCCACATCCGCGAAGGCGTGCCCCGGAACAAGTGGTAGCGTTCGGCAAACAGCCGCCAGCTTTCGCGCGGATCAGCAGCCGGGTTGCCAATACCAAGGTCTTCCAGCGCCACACCTTGCGAATGGAGCATCCGGAACACGTAGTGATCGGGGTGCAGCAGCAATTCGCTGGCATTTCCGAAAGGCGCATCGGTTGCCCACCATTCGGGGTCGGTATGGCCGTGCGGGCTGATGATCGGCAGATCCTTGACCAATTGGTACAGCGTGCGCGCGACAGCGCGGGTGGCCGGATCGGATGGCAACAGGCGATCAGGGTGGAGTGCAAGCGACTTGGCGGTCATGCCATCAGGCTCCGAGTTCAGGCGGTAACGCGGGAAAAGCGGTCGCGATTTGCCTGAACCGAGCGCCGGGCCTCGGCAATCGCACGTTCTTCGGTGGCAAACAGCAGGCTATCGAGCACTTGCGAAAGGTGCGCGCGCATCGCGGCACGCGCGGCGGCAGGATCGCGTTGCTTGAGCGCAGCCACAATCGCGGCATGTTCGTCCACCACAGGCTTGATGTTGGCCGACCTGGCCTTTTCGTGCAGCAAGGCTGCCTCTGGCGAGACGCTGCGCAGTTGCCACAGGCGTTCGACCGCCTGAAGCAGCGCATTGTTCCGACTGGCACTCGCAATCGCCAGATGGAAGGCCCGGTCGGCCTTCTCTGTGCCGCGCGGGTCCTGATTTTCGGCTTCGATGCGCTCAACCAGCTCGTCCAGCCGGTTCAACTCCGCATCGGTGATCTGGGTTGCCGCCAGTGCCGCAGCCTCTGCTTCGATCAGCAGCCGGGCTTCGGTGATTTCGATGGCTGACACGTTGTATGATGCCTCCTGCGCCTGATCGGGCAAGGCCCGGACATAGACACCTGAGCCGACCTTCACGTCGACCAGCCCGCGCACCTCAAGCGCAATGATCGCTTCACGAATGACCGGGCGACTGACTTCATACATGATCGCAAGCTCACGCTCGGCAGGCAGTTTTGCCCCGAGCGGGTATTTGCCTGCCGACAGATCGCCCATCAGCTTGCCAGCGATGACGACGTAAAGCCGGGCTTGCGGGGTCGCGCCATCAACCATCATTTACCTCTTTCGCAAATCTGTTTGACCAACTTGACAGACCAATCTCATCAGGTCAAGAACTGAGCCAACGAAATCGACTCAATTCGGGACCATGTCATGAAAATCGAATCCGCCAAGGTGATCGTAACCTCTCCGGGCCGAAATTTCGTCACGCTCAAGATCCAGACCGACCAGGGCGTCTACGGCATTGGTGACGCAACGCTCAACGGGCGCGAATTGTCCGTTGTGTCCTATCTTGAAGACCACGTGATCCCTTGCCTGATCGGCATGGACCCGTGCCGGATCGAGGATATCTGGCAGTACCTTTATCGCGGCGCCTATTGGCGGCGCGGGCCGGTGACGATGCGGGCGATTGCGGCAGTCGATGTGGCGCTGTGGGACATCAAGGCGAAGATGGCCGGCATGCCGCTCTACCAGCTGCTCGGCGGGCGCAGCCGTGATCGGGTGATGGTTTACGGCCACGCCAATGGCAGCGACATTGCCGAAACGGTTGACGCTGTCGGGCGCTATATCGACCTCGGATACAAGGCGATCCGGGCGCAGACCGGCGTGCCGGGGATCAAGGATGCCTACGGGGTGGGCCGAGGCGATCTCTATTACGAACCCGCCGATGCCCGCTTGCCCAGCGTTACCGGATGGGACACCCGCAAGGCGCTGAACTACGTCCCCAAAATGTTCGAAAAGCTGCGCGAAACTTACGGCTTTGATTACCACCTGCTGCACGATGGCCACCACCGCTATACCCCGCAGGAGGCCGCCAGTCTGGGCAAGATGCTCGAACCTTACCAGCTGTTCTGGTTTGAAGATTGTACTCCGGCCGAAAATCAGGAGGCCTTCAAGCTGGTGCGCCAGCACACCACCACGCCGCTAGCCGTTGGGGAAATCTTCAATACGATCTGGGATTGCAAGGATCTGATCCAGAACCAGCTGATCGACTATATCCGCGCCACCATTGTCGGGGCCGGCGGGGTCACGCATTTGCGCCGGATCGCGGATCTTGCCAGCCTCTATCAGGTGCGGACCGGATGCCACGGGGCGACTGACCTTTCCCCGGTAACGATGGGTACCGCCCTGCATTTCGATACCTGGGTGCCCAATTTCGGCATTCAGGAATATATGCGGCACACGCCGGAAACCGACGCGGTCTTCCCGCATGATTACCGCTTTGACAGCGGTCACATGACCTGCGGTGAGACGCCCGGCCACGGGGTGGACATCGATGAACAGCTCGCCGCGAAATACCCCTATCAGCAAGCCTGCCTGCCGGTCGCCCGGCTCGAAGATGGCACCATGTGGAATTGGTAGGCGCAGAATTGGCCATTCGGGAGACGTGAGAATGAACAGGAATTTGCTGGCTGCGGTTGCACCTTTGGCGGTTGCGGCTTGCGCCACAGCGCCGAGCGATGGGCTGGGTCTGGCGTCACTCGACAAGCTGGCCACGGTCGATCCGCGCTTTCAGGCGTATAATGTCGAGATGGTCGAAGTAACCGGCGGGCGGTTTTGGGCGCCTTATGGCGGACCGGCCGGCGAACGCTATCGTCAGCGGCCGCCGATTGATCTGACCAATCCGCGCCTCAGAGCTATGGCCAAGCATCTCGCGCCGAGCCTCATGCGGGTTTCGGGAACCTGGGCGAACAACACCTATCTCGAAGCCGAAGGCGAGAGCCTGTCCGCGCCTCCGCCCGGATTTGTGCAGGTGCTGACGCGCGGCCAGTGGCGCGGCGTGGTGGACTTCGCCAAGGCGGTTGATGCGCCGATCGTCACCAGTTTTGCCGTGAGCAAGGGAACCCGCGGCCCTGATGGCGTGTGGACAACCGCGCAGGCGCAGCGTCTCGCCGATCTGACGAAAGCTGCTGGCGGAACGCTGTATGCAGCAGAGTTCTTCAACGAAACCAACGTGCCAACCGCTGCACCCGAAATGCCCGAACGCTATTCGGCCGATGATTACGCGGCCGAGTTCAAAATCTTCAGCGCATGGGCGAAAAAGGCTGTGCCCGGCATGAAGATCCTCGGCACCGGCGGGGTTGGCGAGGGCGGCCTGCTGACCGATGTGCCAGTGCCCGCCCTGAGCTTCATACCGACCGAGGAACTCGCCAGACGTCTGCCGGACAGCGTTGATGCCTTCAGCTATCATTTTTACGGCACCGTGTCGCAACGGTGTGCGGCGATGGGGATCGGCACGGCCCAAAAGGACGAGGCGCTGTCTGACCGGTGGCTCGACCTGACGCTCAGGGACTATGCCTTCTATGCGGCGCTGCGCGATAAGTACGAGCCGGGCAAGCCGATCTGGAATACCGAAACAGCGCAGGCGGCCTGTGGCGGCAGCCCCTGGGCTTCGACGTTCCTCGACAGTTTCCGCTATCTGACTCAGAATGCGGTGCTGGCGCAGAAAGGCGTGCAGGTGGTGATGCACAACACGCTGGCTGCCTCGGACTATGCGCTGATCGATCAGGAATCCCTCGCCCCGCGCCCGAATTACTGGGCGGCGGTGCTTTGGGCGCGGCTGATGGGAACGACAGTGCTGGCGTCGCCGCAGTCGCCATCGGCCGATCTCCGGCTGTTTGCGCATTGCCTGAAGGGCGAGACCGGCGGCGTCGCCGTGCTTGCGCTGAACACCGGGGACGCGGAGCAGACGATCAATGTTGGCACCAAGGCAACCGCTTGGGTGATGACGGGGGCGCCGGTCGACACCCGAAGTGTGAAGGTCAATGGCACCGCCCCGCAGGTTGACGAGGCAGGCGACATCACCGGGTTGAACGGCGTCGCCGCAACCGGCGATTTGTCAGTCCCCGGAAAGTCGATCGCCTTTGTCGCGGTTGCCGATGCAGCCAACGCAGCCTGCCGATAAGCAGATGCGGGCCGTTCTGATTGGCGAGGGGATGCTTGAGCTGTCGCGCGATGGCCCGGCGTGGCGGCTTGGCTATGGCGGCGACACGCTCAACACGGCGATCCATCTGGCCCGGGCAGGGATCGACACGGCGTTTTTGACGGCACTGGGCGCTGATCAGTTCAGCGCAGACCTGAAGGCCCAATGGGCAGCCGAAGGGCTGGATACGTCATGGGTACTGGCCGACCCCGCCCGCGCGCCCGGACTCTACGCAATCTCAACCGACGAACACGGCGAGCGCAGCTTTGGCTATTGGCGCAGCGACAGTGCGGCGCGGCAATTGTTCGCATGCGACGGCATCGACGCGCTGCTGGAGCGGGCGGTTGAGGCCGATTTGCTGGCGTTTTCGCTGATCTCGCTAGCGATCTTGCCGCCAGCGGGACGCTCTCGGCTATTGCAGGTTGCCCAAGATGCGCGCGACCGGGGGGCGATGGTTGCGTTCGACGGCAATTACCGCCCGCGCCTGTGGGGTTCGCCGCGAGAAGCCTGCGCTGCGCGTGATGCCGCGATTGCGTGCGCGACAATCGGCCTGCCCACGCTGGAGGATGAAGCCGCGCTCAGCCACGCAGTTGGCGCGTCAGATGTCGCAGCCCATTGGCAGCAGCTTGGGTGCGCTGAAACGGTAGTCAAGCTGGGAGTCGATGGCTGCCGCTTGCCCGATGGCGCGATTAGCGCGCCGCAACAGCAACTGGCACCGGTCGATACCAGTGGGGCCGGCGATGCTTTCAATGGCGGATACCTCGCCGCACGCCTGCGCGGTGCATCGCCATCCGAGGCGGCGCGCAAAGGACACGAGGTCGCTGGCTGGACCATCATGCGCCGCGGCGCCATCCCGCCCCGCGACTGACAGGCACAGCGCGCCAAGCGTGCTGTGCCTGTCTCCGGGGACCTGCCTTACTGATCGATGGTTCCGGCCTTCGCGAGATCGCGGGGCGCCGACGACGAGCCAAGCCAGACCGTGACCGCACCCTGCGGCCGCACCCACTTGCGCTCCTGCTCGCTCCACACGCTCAGCGGATGGTTGCTCGCTGCCGGATCGATGGTGATGACCGCCTCGCCCGAGGCACCGGGAGCAAGCTCGACCCGCTGGAAGCCGATCAGACGGCGCGGCGGTTGGGCGTGGCCGATGGTATCGGCGCTGGCGGGCAGGGTCACATAGGCTTGGACCACCTCGGCTCCGGCGCGCTTACCGGAATTGGTCACGGTGACACGCGCCTGCCATGACCCGCTCGCCGGATCGAAAGCGAGGCTAGGCGCGGTCTGGCTGAAGGTGGTGTAGGAAAGACCGTGACCGAAGGGGAAGGCAAGGCAGCTGTTGCGGCCCTCGAATTCGGGGCACTGGCTGGCAGGGCGGGTGTCATACCAGCGATAGCCGATTGCCAGATGCTCGCTGTAGGTGACCGCCTGCTTGCCATCCTCCTCGCGGATCACGCCGGGGAATTGCGCGGGCGCGGCATGATCGAGGAAGCCCTTGCCCTCGAACGGCACGGAGACCGGCAGCTTGCCGGAAGGGTTGACCTTGCCGAACAACACATCAGCCACGATGTTGCCGTCCTCCTGCCCCGGGAACCAGACTTCCACCATCGCCGGCCCGGCCGGGCCGACAAACCGCTGCGGAAGCGCGACGCCGGCATTGTCCTTGAGCACCAGCGCGGTCTTGGCGTGCATCGGCTCCCCCGTCGCGGATGGTGCCGCGAGGATAGCATCGATCATGGCCGTGGTGGCGCTGTTGCGAACCGGATTGGTCTCACCACTCGTGGCAATGATGTTGGAGCGCGGCGCGTACCAATCGAGCGTGTTGCCGGCCCCAGCGGGCTGCGCCAGCGTCTTGCCGGTGATGTCAGTAAAGGCCGCGCGGTCTGCGCCTTCTTCCGAAATCGTGCCCGCCATGATTACAACCGCATCGGCCCCCGATGCCAGCGCGATGGCATCGGCGAAGCTCGCATCAGCGCCGTCGATCGTGGCGGTCTGGTTGGCATCGTCGACCAACACCAGCCGGACCGCTGCAGCGCCATTGCCCATGTCGGCCAAGGCATTGCGCAGCCCTTCGACGGGACTGACTGTATAGGCAGGCACCACATCCGAACTGCCGCCGCCAGCGCCCATCGGCTCACCGACCACCGCGCCGCCCGCTACGGCCTGCTGGGCATAGACCTGACTGGCCTTGCCAATCAGCACCACCGTGCGGGCATCGGCGCGCAGCGGCAAGGCGCCATTGTTCTGCAACAACACCGCAGCCCGCGCGCCGATCTCGCGGGCCTTGGCACCGCCCGCGGCAAAATCGATCAGCGTCTGGGTCAGCGGGCGGTCAAAAATGCCAGCCTTGAAAGCCTGCGTGTAGCGCCGTTCAAGCGCAGTATCGATCTGACCGATATTCAGTTCCCCGCCCGCGATGGCCGCGTCCAGCTTGTCCGGCGCCCAGTGCAACGGCAGCGGCATTTCATGGTCCATGCCGTTGGCGAGGGTCGCGGCCGTGCTCTTCATCGCGAAGAAATCGGACTGGACATAGCCGGTGAAGCCCCAGTCGTTACGCAAGATATCGGTCAGCAATTCCTTGCTTTCGCACGATGACTGTTCGTTGACGTAATTATAGGCGCACATCACCGATGCAGCCTTGCCATCCTTCACCGCCATTTCGAACGGCAACAGGTAAAGCTCGCGCAGGGTCTGGCGGTCGACCGAGGTCTGGATCGTCTGCCGGTTGGTTTCCTGCTCGTTGGCGGCAAAGTGCTTGGGCATCGCGATCAGGCCCTGCGATTGGATCGCTTTGGTCTCGGCAACCGCCATCACCCCGCTGAGGTAGGGATCTTCGCCAAAATATTCGAAATTCCGCCCAAGGATCGGCAGCCGCGCCAGATTGACCCCGGGCGCTTCAAACACGTGCAGGCCAAGGTTCTTCATCTCGGCCGCGATCACCTCGCCATACATCCCGGCAATCGCCGGATCGAACGATGCGGCCGCTCCAATCGCCGAGGGTAGCGCGGTGGCCTTGGCTGAACTGGGATGGGTGTAAGCGGCTGAAATGCCGCCAAAGCCGGGAATATTGAGCTGCACTTCTGCCACTTCGGGCGACACGCAGTCGTTCTGACCAAGGCCGACAGGGCCATTGGTTATGCGGAAGGTCGGAATGGCAAGCTCAGCAATGCCGCTGACATGGCGGGCACCAAAGCATTGCGGCAATTCGGGCAGCACTTCGGGCTTGGCACCGGTCAACTGCTGGAACTTTTGCTGCAGGCTCATTTTCGCGAGGAGCAGCCGCGCGCGGCGATTGGCGATGCTTTCGCGGGCGGCATCATCGGACGCCGCGGCCTGCTCGGCGATGATCTCGGGCGCCATCCACGCGTGGGCCGGAGCGTCATCGGCCTGCGCCGTGCCGCCCAGCGCCATCGTCAATGCGAGAGCCGAAAGGCCGGTTTTGATGATCGAGCGCTTTTGCATGATGATCCCTCTTTTGATCGATGGTTTTCAGGCCGTAGCCGCATCGGGTTTGGATGACGGCGTGCGCAGCAGGCTCCACAGCACCACCGCGCCCACCAGATCGAGCGCGGCCAGCGCCACGAACAGCGGATCATAGCCATAGGTATCGGCGCTCTGTCCGATCAGGAAGGTGAAGCCCAGCCCGCCGATCCAGGCAAAGGTTCCCGCCATGCCGCTGGCCGTGCCAACTGCGCGCCGATCGAACACGTCGCTGCATAAGGTCAGCAGCGCGCCGTTGAGCATCTGGTGCGCAAACCCGCCGAGACAGAACAGCGCAATGGCGACTTCGGGCGATCCTGCCCACCCGATGAAGGCCAATGCTCCCATCAGCAAGGCGCCGATGGTCATGGTGATCTTGCGCGAACCCACCAGCGATGCGCCGCGCGCGATCAGAAACGACGGCAGGACGCCCGCCGCCAAGGAACCAAGGTCAGCTGCGACAAATGGCAGCCATGCCATCGCCGCGATGCCTTTGAGATCGACGTTCCACGCCGCAACGAGATAGAGCGGGATGAAGAAATTGAACGTCTGCCATGCTGGTTCTGCCAGGAACCGGGGGATCGCAATTGCCCAGAATCCGCGCGATTTGACCACATCCAGCCGGGTTGCCGGCTTGGTGCCCATCCCGGATTCAAGCTCGCGCCCGCCCTCAATCGTGGCGCGTTCTTCGGGCGTGAGGCGCGGATGCTGATCCGGGTCGCGGTATCCGATCCACCACATGCCAGCCCACACGAGGCTCATCATGCCCGTCACCAGAAAGGCCGACTGCCAGCCCCAGGTCACGATACAGAAGATTACGATGGGCGGGGCGAGAATGGCGCCAAAGCTGGTGCCGATCTGAAACGCGCTGGTGGCCAAGGGGCGTTCGCTAGGCGGAAACCAGTTCGCCACCGTCTTGGTGCCCGCCGGAATGGCCGCAGCTTCCGTTGCGCCAAGCAGGCCGCGGAAAAACGCCAGCCCTTGCCAGCCGGTCGCAAGGCCATGCGCCATATTGGCCAGCGCCCAGCCAACCGCGAACAGGAAGAAGCCAAGCCGGGTGCCAAGCAAATCCAGCACCGCCCCGGCCACCGTCTGCATCACCGTATAGGCCGCCTGAAACGCCATCACGACATAGCTGTATTGCTCCGTCGTCAGCCCGAGCTCTTCGGTCAGCGTCGGCGCCGCAACCGAGAGCGATGCGCGGGCGAGATAGTTCAGCACCGTGCCGAGCGTGACCAGCCCGATAATCCACCAGCGCAACGGCAACTTACGCATTATGACCCCCGGATGCCTTCAGGAAGGCAGTTCGTGACAGGAAAAAGCGGGGCCGGTGCAATCATGACCGGCCCACAGGGGGAGGGAGTCCGTCAGAAGCCGACCTTGACCCGCACACCGGCAAAGCGTGTGTAATTGCGCGCAAGTTGCTGGGTCAGAACGATATTGCCGCCAAAGAAATTGCGGCTATCGGCGATGCCAGCCGCATATTCCTTGTCGAACAGGTTGTTCACAAAGGCGGTGACTGACCAGTTATCGTTTTCATTGCTCTTGAGCCCAAGGCTCAGGTTGACGATGTCGTAGCTATCTTGCTGTGTGAACGGGCTCCCGAACAGGTCGTAGGTCACTTCGCTCTGCCAATTGTAGTTGACGTTGGCAAAGGCGCTCACCGGCGAGCTACCCAACGGCGTTTCATAAGATGCACCCATGGTATACTTGAACTCAGGTGAGTTAGCGAGGCGTGAGCCAGCCAGATCCTGAACGTTGCGGTTGAGCGTCGCGTCGAAAACGCAGCCCTGCGCTGCCGTCTGCCCGGTGAAGCATTGCGCGCCGGCAAACTCCTGAATCGTCGCGTCAGTGTAGGCAGCTGAGCCGAACACGTCCAAGCCGTCGGTGATTTCGAAGCTGCTCTCAAATTCGACGCCTCGGGTGCGCAGCTTCCCGACATTGTTGAGCTCAACCAGAATGCCTTCGGTCTGGGTGACGACTGCGCTTTGAGCTTGGAAATCATTGTAGTCGGTCCAGAAACCGGTCAGCGAAAACGAAAGGCGATTGTCGATCACCCGGCCTTTGAGGCCGATTTCGTAGGCCACGCTGGTTTCTGCCGATACCGGGTTATCCGCCCGCCGCTGTGTAAAGCCAGACGAGACGTCGTAAGCTTGGCCCTTGTAGCCGGTGCCGATCGAGGCAAACAGGTTGATGTCGGGGGTCACAAAATGCTGCAATGACAATTTCCCGGTGACGGCCGTGTCGCTGGCTGCGCCATTGAAAGTCACCGGGGTCGGCAGGTTGCGTTCCTCAAACCGCACCGCAATTTCTTCGCGGTTGAGCCGCGCGCCGCCGGTCACCGTCGTATCAGGCCCAAGATCATAGGACAGCTGCGTGAATGCGGCGTAGCTGGTGGTTGACGCGGTCGAATCCCAATTAGCTACCGCCACCGGGCCGCGGGTAAAGGCGCGGTCGGTCGACGCGTCGGCAAAGAACAACCCGAACATATATTCAAACCCGTCCGCCGATGGCGAGGTCAGGCGCAATTCCTGGCTGAACTGCTTGGAGGCATAGGGCCCCCCTTGAAAAATCAGCGCCAGATCGGTGCCGTCAACATCCTGCCCGAACTGGTAGCTCCATTCCTGATAGCCGGTCACCGAAGTCAGCGTGGCAAAGCCAAGATCGATATCGACCTTGCCAATCAGGCTTGTCTGTTCATTGTCCGCAATCGGATCGCGATCAAACCTGATGGTGTTTGCGCCAAGCCCGACTTCCACGCCCGTCCGGTCAAACGCATTGCCGAAGAACAGGCTTCCTGCAGGCAGTTGCAGGTAGGTCGCGGCATTGCCCAGCACATCGCGTTCGCTGTGATCCGCGATCAGGGTGATGTCGGCTGCCCCAAGTTCGACCACCAGCTTGCCGCGAATGCCGAAACCTTCTTCGCCGTTCAGGCTGTTCCCGGTTTCGAGGTTATCGATGTAGCCATCGCGGTCGACATAATAGCCGTTGACCCGGAAGCCGACGCTGTCGCCAATCGGGCCCGACAGGGTTGCGTTCACCCGCTTCTCGCCGTCGGTCGTCAGCACACCTTCCGCCGATCCGGTAAAGACGTCGCTTGGTGCTTTGGTGACAATGTTGATGACACCGGCCGACGCATTCTTGCCGAACAAGGTGCCTTGCGGCCCGCGCAGGACTTCGATCCGGGCAATGTCGGTCAGGTTGGAGAATGCCTGACCCTGCTGCACCACCGCGACATCGTCGATCACGACCGAAACGCTGGGTTCGACACTGGTCGAGAACGAGAAGGTGCCGATCCCGCGCAGGGCGATGGTCGATTCGTTGTTGTTGGCCGCACCATTGATGGTCAGCGACGGCGAAACGCGGGTGATGTCTGCGAAATCGTTGACGTTCGCTGCGGCCAAGGCGGTGTCCGAGAATGCCGAGACCGATACCGGGACTTCAATGATGTCCTGCGATCGCTTTTGCGCGGTCACGATAATCACATTGCCGCTGTCTTCGGTGCTGGCTTCGGCGCTGACGTCATCGACCGCTTCTTGCGCAAGCGCAGGAGTGGCGAACGCAAGAGCCGAGGCCCCCGCAAGAAGCATTGTGAACCGGCCCATGACAACTCTCCCACTTATCTGTTTTTCCAATTGGTCATCACCATGATGCATATTGGTAAGGCCTGTCAATCGTGATTCTGTCATATGGTGGCAAGTCGCCTCACCCGGGTGTACGCGGAGCCTTGCTGGCCAGAGCCCGCCAACGGGCAGGGTTCTTGGGTATTTGAATAGCTTGCACTCGCTTGGGTCACTCGAATTGCGCTGGCAGAGGCAATGGCGCCTGCGAGCCGCCTATCAATACGGGTAGCGAATTAATTGGACTGACCAATCCGCCGCTCCGAGCTTGCGGAGTCGCTGCCGACAACGAAGAAACCGCAAAGCACTATGGCTGTTCGTCAGCACGCTTCCGCCTTGGTGAAGCAACGTGCATTCCGGAGTTATTCCGCCGCTTCGCGCGTCTCTTTTTCCATCAGCGCCACTCGCGGGTCATTGGGCGAGACCCATTCCTCGCCGATCGCCTGTTCGACCCAAAGTTCGTCCGGCACGTTCTGGGGCCCAATCATGCGGTCGCAGTGCTGGTGGAACCAGTAGATGCGCGATTCCTGATAGCTCAGCGGCACGCTCCGGAAGCCGCGACTTTCCATCGAGCGCTGGATCGCCTCGCCGAACTGGGTGTCCTCCTGGATGAGCTTGGCCATCGCCCGCCCGTTGGGTGATGTCTCGTCGGGCACGGTCCACAGGTCGGGCGCCTCGCCGTCACCCCAATCGGGGGCCATGGTGATCAGTTCCAGCCGCGTGGTCGTTAGCGAGGTTGGCCAGAAGATCAGCGGCGGCACGAAGTAGTTCGACAGCGGCGAGACCCAGTTGGGGAAGATCGTGTAGCTCTGGGTATGGGTGCGGCCCAACTCGCCCACGGTCTCGATCGCGGTCCAGTTGGGCGCATTCGCGAGCGCGCGCACCGACTCGCGCTGCATCTCGCGCGGCGGGGGTGCGAGCATCCGGCCATGCCCGCCCGGATAGAGGTGATTGACGTTGCGCTTGGCATCCACCAGCGGCGCGACCGTTTCGGGGTGGATGAAGGGCACATGGTAGACCTCCATGTTGGCCTCCATCGCCACCTTCCAGTTGCACTGGAGATCGAACGAATGGCGCGCGGCGAGGCGCAGCTTGTCGAAGCCGAACTCCTCCCATTCTTCGGCGATGGGGCCGAGAAAGTCGCGCAAGCTGGGCGCGCCGTCGTCGAAATTGACGAAGATGAGCTTGCCGAACATCTCGCACCTGACCGGGATCAGGCCGCGCGTGGCCATGTCGAGATCGACGAAATCCTGCCGCTCGGGCACGCCGATCAGGGTGCCGTCGGTCTTGTAGGTCCAGGCGTGGTAGGGGCACACCAGCCGCCGCGCGCAGCCCTTGTCCTGCGTCACCACCGGCGCGCCGCGGTGGCGGCAGGTGTTGTAGAAGGCGCGCACCACGCCATCGGTGCCGTGGACGATGATGATCGGATCGCCGGCATTGTTCCAGCGCATGAAGCTGCCCGGCTCAGGCACTTCATCGAGATGCGCGGCGAACAGCCAGGTCTTGCGGAAGATGTGCTGCTGTTCGAGCGCGTAATACGCGGCGCTGGTGTAGCGCGCGGCGGGGACATCGGGCAGCCGCGGGAAGCCCGGCGGGGGCGCCTTGCGTTGCCCCTCCCACTCCATCAGCGCCTTCAGCGTCGCGATCGTGGCGGAGTCCATGGCGTGCCTCTCCCTGCGAATCGTCAGTTATTATGCAACGCATGTTGCACATAGTCTCGCGGATGGCTAGACCTGCATTCGGCGATGAATCTTGGGAGAGGGCAGCGCGATGCAAGTGATGGACCTTCAGAAGGGTGCGGCTGCCAGTGCCGAGCGGGTAAGCGCCGCTGCTCGTGCCACGCTCGAACAGCACGCTGCTGCATTGCTTCGGCACACTGCGGACGGCACTTTCCCGTTGGCGGCGGACGTCATGGCGCTGAATGCCGATCACTACACTTCGCCCGAACGGTTCGAGGCCGAGAAGAGGCGCATCTTCCGGCGGGTTCCGGTGGTGCTTGCCGCCTCCTGCGAACTTCCCAAGGCCGGAGACTACAAGACGCTCGAAGTTGTCGGTATTCCGGTCCTGCTTGTGAGGGACCGGCAAGGCAAAGCACATGCCCTGCTCAACGCCTGCACCCATCGCGGGGCGGCGGTGGCATCGGGGTGCGGCACGGCGGCGCGCTTCACCTGCCCCTATCACGGCTGGACCTTCGCGCAGGATGGCGCGCTCATTGGCGTTGCAAGTTCGGTCGATTTCGGTGCCGTCGACAAGGCGATGCTGGCGATGAAACGCTTCCCTGTCGCAGAGCGCGCCGGGCTGATCTGGGCGATCCTCGATCCCGACAGCCCGCATGACCCTGCCGCCATGCTCGGTGGGAGCGACGAACTCATCGCGGGGTTCGGCCTTGCCGACTGGACGTTGATTGAAAGCCGAACGCTTCACGGCCCCAACTGGAAGCTCGCCTTCGACGCGCATCTTGAATTCTACCACGTGCCGGTGCTTCACCGCGAGACCTTTGGCCCGGAACGGAGCAACCGCGCCTTCTATTTTGCGCAAGGCCCTCACCAGCGGGTGATTGCGCCGCAGGGCCGTCCGGAGGTGACCGCGCCGGACGATCTCTATGCCTTGGGCCGCCTGCCTGCGTCACACGAGCCGATCGATCCGCTGCTGATGGGCGAGTGGATTTTGTTTCCCGGCACCTCGATCAACACCTTCTATATTGGCGGCATTCGCTGCGTGCTGGTTTCGATCGTTGTGCCCGGCGCCGAAGTTGGCACCTCGACAACCACCCAGACCTTCCTTGCCGAAACGCCCCCCGATGATGCGACCCGCGCGGCGATGGGCGAGATGTGCGCCTTCCTTGCGCATGTGGTGGGCGATGAAGACCTGCCCACTTCAGCGTTCCAGCAAAAGGTCATGGCGACCGGCCTCGTTGGCGAAGTGCGCTTCGGCCGCAACGAGGGCGGCTTGCAGCACTTTCACAAGTGGCTCGACATGGTGATCGCGGCGGACGACACCGCTCTTTCCGACTTTCTGGGAGCCACATGCCAGCCGTAATCGATCACGACGCCCGCCGCACAGCGCTCGCCGAGGTCGCTGCCGATCTGCTGGCAAGCGGCGGCGCCGAGGCCGCAACCGTGCGCGCCGTTGCCGCAGCGGCTGGCTTCAGCACCAAGGCGGTGACGCATTATTTCCCCGATAAGCGCGCGCTGATGCTGCTGACCTATCGCCACGCGGCCCTGAGTTCGCAGGCGCGCACCGATGCCTCGCAGCCAGCTGATGGCGGCGACATCAAGGCATTGCTGCACGCTCTGCTGCCGACCGATCCGAAGGTGGAGCGAGATTGGCGGGTGTGGTTCTCCTTCTGGGGGCTCGCTATCGCCGACCCCGAGTTCGCCGCCGAACAACGTGAACGAATGCGCGATTTCGTTAGCCAGATCGCTGCCATACTCGCGGCCGATCCAGACTGCGCCCATCTGACTGCGGAGCAACGTCCCGTCATCGCCAGCGCGCTGCTAGCCGCGCTGTTCGGGACCGTCACCCAGGCGATTTTCGATCCCGAAGCTTGGCCCGCAGCACGGCAGAGCGATGCGATTGACGAGGCTCTCATGCGGATTGCGGGTATGGTTTTTGATCACAAGGAGGGATGAAGGATGAGCGGACGTTACACAGGAAAGACTGTGGCCATCACCGGGGCGGGTGAAGGCATGGGCCGTGCCATGGCACTGGCCTTTGCACGCGAGGGCGCAGCGGTGATGGCCTGCGATGTCAACGCCGCAGGACTTGAGGTGACCGCAGCGCAGCTCGGTTCTGCATCCGGCAACATCGCGACGATGGTCGTCGACGTGCGTGACGAGGCTGCGGTCGCTGCCTTTGCCGCCCGCGCCGCGCAGCCCACCGGCGCGCTCGATGTGATGATCTGCAACGCCGGGGTGAAGGGCGACTGGGCCCCGCTCGCCGAACAGCCGCGCGAGCAGCTCGATCTGGTGATCGACATCAATCTCAAGGGCGTGGTGTTGTGCATGAAGCATGCGCTCGCCCACATGATCCCGGCGCGCTCGGGCGTGATCATCAACCTCGCCTCGGTGCAGAGCTTCCGCGTCGGCTTCCCGGGAGCGGCGTTCTATACGGCGAGCAAGGCGGCGGTGGTGGCGCTGACCCGTGCGGCAGCGCTGGAGAACGGGCAGTTCGGCATCCGCGCCGTCGGCATTGCGCCCGGCCCGATTGACACCCCGATGCTGCGGAGCGCCGGAGGAGACTGGCCGCCCCCGATCATCAACGACGTGCCGCTGGGACGCATCGGCCATGTCGATGACATCGCCAATGCGGCCTTGTGGCTTGCCTCCAGTGAGGCGAACTACATCAGTGGGGCCACGCTGACCATCGACGGGGGCTGGCTCGCCCCCTGAGGACTGACGTCGAATTACGGGTAAGGCTCCGCCGCTTCCCGTGACATGAAATGACAGAGTTTGGAGCGAGAAAGCCAACGAGTCACTGGTGAAACTCTTGTCCAGATTCGGCCTGAAAAAGCCAAAAAATCCAGGGGTGAGAATTGGCAGATTTTGCGGGCACAGCATCGAAATGCGGCGAAGGTCGCAATGTCCGGAGATTTGCAGCCCATTTTTCCCTGTGGATTCGAATTTGAACGGTTCCGTCGGCAAAGCGCCTTGAATCGGCCGCTTTGCCCGTCAACTTAATCTGGTCTTGCAACGATCAGAATTCGTTTGGAAATCTGCCTGAGCTGGCGCTGCGGAATGCCGACAGGCGCAGTGGCGCTCGGGTGTTTCGTGCCCCGCATGTTTTCATTCGACATCCCGAAAGATGTTTCGAGATCCTCCCGTCCGTTCAGTCGCCGCCATGCCTCAACAAAGGTTCTGAGTTGGTACATTCCTGCCAATCGCCACTGCGTGCTTAATCGACCGCGGAGGCCGAAACCGACGGATCGTGAAGCAGCGATAATGGCACTGCCGTAAGCCCGACATGCAGTAAGTGACCCCGTATATTCCGCTAATCCCGAAGGATTTTTGCTACAATTCCTGCCGTTTTGACAGGTTACGCTTGGACTGCAATCTGCCATCCAAAGCTCGACTGGGAGCGTGAAAACAGCATGACCACAGGAATACTATCGGGACGGGTCGCATTCGTCACCGGCGGACTGCGCGGGATCGGCCTTGCCTGCGCGGCGCGGCTGGCCGCCGATGGGGCGGCAGTGGTGGTCTGCGATCTTGACGATCCGGCGGCGGCCGCGCCGGTGCTCGCCCCGCTGGGCACGGCTGTTAGTTACATCCGGGCGGATGTCACCAGCGAGGCCGATTGGCGGGCCGCCCACGATTTTGTGGTGGAGCGGCACGGCGCGCTGCATATCCTCATCAACAATGCCGGGACCGATCTGACCGGCGCGGTCGAGGCTATCGCCTTGGACGATTGGCGGCGGATCATGGCGGTCAATGTTGACGGGGTGTTCCTCGGCACGCGGATCTTCACCCCCTTGCTGGCGGCGAGCGGCGCGGGCGTTGCCGGGGGATCGAGCATCATCAACGTCAGTTCGATCATGGGGTTGGTCGGGATGAGCGAGGTGTCCGCTTACAACACCAGCAAGGGCGCAGTGCGGATGTTTACCAAGGGCATCGCGATGGAATTCGCCGCCAAGAGAATGCCGATCCGCGCCAATTCGCTGCATCCCGGCTTTGTCGAAACCCCGCTGCTGCACGCCGGGTTCGAACGCTGGGTTACCAAGGGGATTGCCGACAATGCCCAGGTGCTGATCGACGGGATGAACGCGGTGACCCCGATGGGGCGACTGGGACAGGCGGACGAAATCGCCGGGCCGGTGGCCTTCCTCGCCGGGCCGGACAGCAGTTTCATGACCGGGGCAGAGCTCGTGATCGACGGGGGGTGGACGGCGCAATGACGATCAATCTGAACAATGTGGTCGCGGTGGTCACCGGGGCCAATGGCGGCATCGGCAGCGCGATGGTGACCGCGATGGCGGCTGCGGGCGCGCGAGTGGTCGCCAGCGATTTGCAGCCGAGCACCAGCCTGACGGATTGCGAACATTATCTGCCGCTTGATGTGACAAGCCCGGACAGCTGGCGCGACCTCACCGATTTTATGGCGCGCGAATATGGCCGGGTCGATGCGCTGGTCCACAATGCTGGAATCTCGATCGTGACCAAGTTCGAAGACACCCCGCTGGCCGAATTTCACCGGGTCAACGCGGTCAATGTCGATAGCGTGATTATCGGCACGCAGGCGCTTTTGCCGCTGTTGAAGGTGGGCGGTCAGGGCCGTGCGGGCGGGGCCAGCGTGGTCAATGTCTCCAGCGTCGGAGGTCTGCGCGGCGCGCCGTTCAACGCCGCCTATTGCGCCAGCAAGGCGGCGGTCGCGATGCTGAGCAAGTGCATGGGGGCCGAGTTTGCCGCGCTGGGATACCCGGTGCGGGTCAACAGCCTGCATCCTGGCGGGGTCGATACCGGAATGCTGGGCGGCATCTTCCAACGCTATGTCGATCTGGGCGTCATGCCCGATGTGGGCACCGCAATCGCTGGCACGGCGGCGCGCCACCCGATCGGGCGGATGGGCCGCCCGGAAGAAATCGCCAGCGGCGCGGTTTTCCTGTGTTCGGAAGCGGCCAGTTTCATGACCTGCGATGAATTGGTGATCGACGGCGGCTTTGCCTCGATCTAGCTCGCAAGCGGCAGCATCGGGGTGACGGTGTAGTGACGGCATTGCCACCCATCCGGCGTCTCGACGCATTCCATCCGGTACCGCACATGCATGGTGACCGAAGTGCCATCCCTGCCATGGCCCGCGCCGATGACATAGGCAGTCATTGCGCCCATCGCGCCATCCCAGCTTTCGGGCCGGAAATTGCTGATCGCGTGGAAACTGTGGCTGAGCGCGCCGAACACCCCTTCGTAAAAGGTGCGCAAACCGGCCCGATCCGGGATTACCGGCACGCCGATGGCGCTCATATCCGTCACCGCGTCCGGGGTGAAGACCGCCAGCAACCGGTCGATGTCAGCCAAGCTGTCGACGTTGTGGCAATGATCGACCATCAACCGCTCAATCGCGGTGCGGACATGATCGGGCATGGGGTTCATCGCTCTAACTTGCCGCAGGCGGGGTCGGCTCGCCCAGCACCATGTCATTGAGCAATTCGTGGAACCGCTGAATGCGCCTTTCCTGATAGCTTAGGATGCTGCCCTTGAAACCGCGTGATGCTAGCCCCTGCTGTTGGGTCGATCCGATCGACAGATCCTGATCGGCGACAAATCCAAGGCTCACCCCGTCGCCATAGACCGAGTGGCGCTGCACCGCGTCGTGTTCCAACGGGATCGGCCCGACCGGGCTTTCGACGTCGCTCATGCCGGCGACCGGGGGGTAAAGGCACCAGTGCTGGAAAATGCATTTAGCAGGGTCGGTCGGGTGCGGTTCGGTGCGCAGGATCTGGCACTGTTCGGGCGACATGGTGAGCGTGAGGTTGGGAAACAGCGTGCAGTGGAAATAGTCCACCAGCTGCTGATCAGTCATGGAATCATAATTGGTGAACCCGCGCGCCGGGCCCAGCGTGCGCTTGGCGTGAATGATCGCCTCGCGGATGTCGTTGGGGCGCCCGGCATAGGCATCGGGATCGACCCCCCATGCCCGGGCAATATCATCGAGCGGAGCGGGCACATTGTCGAATTGGCGGCGGGTGGTGGCCTGATGGCCCTTCATCCACATCGCGTTGTGCCCGCTTTCGTACATTTCGAACAGTGTGTCATCCAGCCCGTCATTGATGAAGGTCGACAATTCGGGGTGGATTGTGGGCAGGTGATAGCTTTCGTTGAAATTGTCGCGGATGATCTTCCAGTTGAACGGGGCATCGCACGACAGGTTCATTGCCCGCACCCAGGTTTCCAGCCCATATCCGGCGAGCTTTTCGGGCAGCGGGGCGAGCCATTCGATCAGCGGCGCGGCATTATCGTCCATGCACCAGAACACGAACGGCCCCCAGGTCTCGCACCGCAGTTCGGTGAGATGCACCTTGCCGCAGGGGCTGCCGCCGGGGAAATCATCGGGGTCCTGCACCTTGATCAGCGTGCCTGACGCATCAAACTGCCAGCCGTGATAAGAACAGGTGATCCGCGGGGACGACGCCACATCGCCCAGCACCAGCCGGTTCCCGCGGTGCGGGCAGGCGTTGTAGAACGCCCGCACGGTGCCATCGGCCTGGCGCACCATGATCACCGATTCCTCGCCGAAATTGTGGCGCACGGTGTCGCCTTCTTCCTCGAATTCGGCGGTGACTGCGCCCAGATGCCAGACGCGCGGCCACAGATTGGCAAATTCCTTGTCCATCCAATCGCGCGCGACATAGCGTTCCCCCGTGATCACATCGCCGCGCACCGGCTGATCGGCTCCTTCGGCGTATCGTGCCGCGCCATGCTGGATGTTCATTGATCGCAATCCTCTGCCTGTAATGGTGCCGCGCGCTTAAAAACCGGCATCTTTGCCTGTTTTATCGGGCGCGCGGCCCCGATCAAGCTCAGTTTTTAATTAGTTTGCCGTGACATTGCCCTGTTCTTGGCCCTAATGTCGCGGGCATGGCAAGTTCGCTCCCGGCTCCGCTGCCCCACGATGATCCCGCGCCGCCGCGCTGGCAGCAGCGCAAAGCCGCCGCCACTCGCAAGCTGATCCTTGATGCGGCGACCGATTGTCTGGTCGAAGGCGGCTATGCCCGGCTGACCACGGTTGAGGTGCTGAAACAGGCGAATGTTTCGCGCGGGGCGATGCACCACCACTTCACCAGCCGTGCCGAACTGGTCAGCGCGCTGATCGACCATGTGCTGCACAAACGGCTCGAACGGTTCCTGTCGGATTACCTGTCGGCGCTAAAAGACACCAATCCCGCCCACGCCATCGCGGTTGCCACCGATGTGCACTGGCAAAGCATGAAGACGCCGGAATTTACCGCCTTTCTCGAACTGGTGATGGCGGCGCGCACCGATCCGGAATTGTCGGCCTTGCTGGTGCCGGCCACGCGCGAATTTGAACGCACGTGGATCAGCGAAGTCGAGCGCGCGATCCCGCAGTGGTCGGGGGCATCAGATCAAATGCTGCTGGCCAATGATGTCGCCGCCGCGCTGCACCTTGGCCTGCTGATCAACCGCCCCTTCATCGAAGATCCCGCCCGGCGCGAAGCCGTGCGCGACACGCTGGTGGCGCTGGTGAAGGACATTTTCGCGCAGTCCAAGGGATAAAACCGGCACGATTGCCTGATTTTCCGCCGAAGTGATAGTTGCCGCGCCCGCGCGCTGATCCACAATAACCGGCGTTGACCGGTGGGAGCAGGCGGATGACACAGCAGCATCAAATCCCAACGCCCTTGAACGGGCGCGATCCCGCCCATCTGCGCGGCGATCCGATCACCGGCGACCGCTACCATTCGGCCGATTTTGCCAAGGCCGAATGGGAGGGTCTCTGGACCCGAATCTGGCATATTGCCGGGCGGCTTGCCGACATTCCCGAACCGGGCGATTTCCTGGTCCATGATTTCATGAAGGAATCGGTGATCGTGGTGCGGCAGGATGACGGCACGATCCGCGCCTTCTACAACGCTTGCGGCCATCGGGGGATGCGGCTGGTGGGCGAATCCAGCTCGGTCGGGGCGTTTACCTGTCCCTATCACGGCTGGCGCTGGGGCACGGACGGGGTGCTGCAATATGCCCAAGACCCGCAGGATTTCCCCCAAGGCAACCCCTGCGGCAAGCTGCGGCTGAAGGAATTGCGCTGCGATAGCTGGGGCGGGTTTGCGTGGTACACGATGGACGATGCCGCGCCGTCGCTGGCCGATTATCTTGATCCGATCCCGGCGCTTTACCGCAATTACGCGATGGACACCGCCGTGCGCGTGGCGTGGTACCGGATCGAACTGAACGCCAACTGGAAGTTCGTCACCGACAATTTCTCCGAAAGCTACCACACCCGCACCGCCCATCCGCAGGTGCCGCCGTGGATCGATCAGGACGTCGATTCGGCGCGGCATGAAATGTGGCCGCAAGGGCATGGCCGCACCGTGCAACCGATGCGCCCATCGCTGACTGATCGGCCTGCCAGCGGCACCAACGGCGTGTTCGCCGCGATCCTGCAAGCATGGGACATCGATCCCGAAAGCTATGCTAGTTACGATGATTTCGTGGTGCAGGGCTGGCACGATCTGAAGGCGGCCAAGCGGCGGCTGTGGCAGGCGCGCGGCTATTACCACTACGAACACCTGAGCGACGAAGAAATCACCGATAGCCCGCACACGGTAATCTTCCCCAATGTGACGATCAGTTTTCTGCCCGATAACCTCGTCTTTTTCCGCAGTGAACCGCACGCGACCGATCCCGAAAAATGCTATTTCGATCTGTGGTGCATGGCCTTTCCCGTGGCGGGGCAGACCGAGGTTGAATCGATCATGGCCGGGGTGCGCCCGCTGCGCGAGGCCGAGGTCTGCGAACACCGCAAGTTCGATAATGGCCGGGGCATTCCCGAATTGGCCGGACAGATCGTCTATCAGGATATGGAACTGGCCGAAGGGATGCAGGCCGGGATGCATTCGCGCGGGTACAGCGACGCCTATCTCGCCGCGCAGGAAACCCGGGTGCGGCATTTCCACGAGGTATTGAACGATTGGATTGCGGGCCGCCGCCCGTAACAGGAGAAAAATCTTGCCCTTTTCCGGCCCCTTGGAAGATCGCCTCGCCATCCGCGAGTTGATGAACACCCATGCCCACGGCGTGATGACCCGCGATGCGGACATATGGGGATCAATCTGGGCGGATGATGCCGCGTGGTTCCTGCCCGAATATCCCGATCTCGGCACTTTCGAAGGCAAGGACGTGATTGTCGCATCGTGGGTCGAATCGATGAAGGTTTACGGCCTCGATAACATGGCCAAGCCGATGGTCTATTTCATGGAGCCGGGCAGCATCGTGGTGGACGGCGACCGCGCCGCCGCCGTCGCCTACACCCACGAATTGTATCAGCACCCCGAAACCGGCAAACTGGTGCGCGGCGCGGGGCGATATGACGACGAGCTTGAAAAGCGCGATGGCCGCTGGGTCTTCGTCCGGCGTGCCTACCGCATCCTGCACGAACAGATCAGCGACTACTGAAGCCCTATATTTTCACGATCACCTTGCCGGTGTTCTGCCCGGTCATCAGCCGGGTGAAGGCGGCGAGCACCTTGTCGATCCCCTGCGTCTCGTCGAATTCACCCAGCAACTGCCCTGCATCATACAGCGCGCGCAGTTCGGGGTAATAATCGCGCCCCTCGGCCATAAAATCGGGCAGGAAAATGCCGCGGATCGTCAACCGCTTCATCAGCACCTGATCGAACCGGGCCGGGCCGGGTGCGCCGCTTGTGGTGGTGTAACCTTCGATCAGCCCGCAAATCCCGATGCGGCCCTGCAAGGCCATGTTGGGCAAGGCGGCATCGAGCAACGCACCGCCGACATTTTCGAAATAGGCATTGATACCGCCGCCGATCTTGGCGAGTTCGGCGGCCAAGTCCTGCTTGCGGTAATTGATCGCGGTGTCGATCCCCAGCGTGTCGGTCAGCCAGGCGCATTTATCGTCCGATCCGGCAATGCCGATCACCCGGCATCCCATCGCGCGGGCAATCTGGCAGGCAATGCTGCCGGTGGCCCCGGCGGCGGCGGACACCAGCACCGTTTCCCCGGCCGTGATGCCCAGCACATCGACCAGCCCGCACTGCGCGGTCCAACCGTTCAGTCCGAGCACGCCGAAATGATCGCGGATATCGGCCACATCCTCGTCCAGCCGGACCAAGCCCGACAGCGCCGGATCGACCAGCGAATGGGTCGCCCAATGGCCGAACCCGCGCACCAGATCGCCCGGCGCAAACCCGGCATGGCATGATTGCAACACCCGGCCGATGAATTGCCCCAGCATCGGCGTGCCAAGCGGGATCGGCGGCGAATAGCCATCCTCACGCGCGCTCATCCACACTCGCACGCCGGGGTCCATCGATAGGTACTGCGCTTCGACCAGCACCTGCCCTTCGCCGGGCGGAGCGGTCGCTTCTGCCACTAACGAGAGCGCAGCGGCATAATCATGCCCTTCGGGACGCGCGTCCAAACGCCAGAAATGTCGCTGCATGATGATCCCTCGCTTACCACCGGCACCTATGCCGGTTTGCCGCGCTGTCATAACCTAATACATAAAACAGGCGCGTTTGCCGGTTTTCTGCTGCTAGCAGAAGGTCACGGCCCCGATCCACACTTGCAAGCCAGAGGGCCGAAAACGAGGGGATTTTTCATGCGGCTTCTGCGTTCCGTCCTGCTTGCGTCCAGCGTCCTTGGAGCCGCCGGCCTTATGCCCGCCACCGCTTACGCTCAGCAGGCTGACGAGGCCGAGTTGCAGACGCAGAGCGGCGGCTTGACCGAAATCGTGGTTACCGCCCGCAAGCGCGAAGAAAGTGTTCAAGACGTGCCGGTTGCCGTCACCGCTTTTTCCGAACAATTGATCCTTGATCGCGACATCACCAGTGTCGAAAAGATCGCATCCATCGCTCCCAACTTCAACGTCGGGCGCGCATCCAACGGGTCGGGCGCGCAGTTGACCTTGCGCGGGATTGGTTCATCCTCAACCTCGATCGGGATTGAACAATCGGTCGCGGTGGTGGTCGACGGTGCCTATTACGGGCAAGGCAGGGTCATCAACGAAGGCTTCTTCGATCTGCAACGGGTCGAAGTGCTCAAAGGCCCGCAGGCGCTGTTCTTTGGCAAGAATGCCACTGCGGGCCTGATCTCGTTCACCACAAATGATCCGGGCAATGATCCCGAATTCATCACCCGCGCAGGTTACGAATTCAACGGCGAACAATGGCGCGTCGAAGGCATCGCCTCCGTGCCGCTGGGCGATAATGCCGGGGTGCGGCTTGCCGTGCGCTATTCCAAGGCCGAAGGCGGATTGTACGACAATATCCAGATTGATCGGCCCTACACTACGCTCGACATCGTCGATCTGGGCGCAGGCGGCGACGGCAATCCGATTGTCAGCAACGCCACCCCGGTCACCAGCGACCAGCCGGGCGAAGAAGAATTCCTGAGCCGCCTGACCTTCAAGGTCACCCCGTCGGATCAGCTGACGATCAACCTCAAAGGATCGTATAACTACAACCGCAACAACAACAGTTCGTTCAATTACGCTCCCTTCGCCTGCGGATTGGCGACCGGGATCAGCCAGTTGACGGGGTTCCCCTGTGCGGCCGATTTCATCACCCGGCAGAACAACCTGCCGACTGACATCGCCGCCACGGTGCCGTTCGCGCCTGCCGATGGTCGGCCGTTCAACCGTTATGAAAGTTTCGCCGCCAATGGCGCGATCGATTACGAAGCGGACAATTTCGTTCTGTCGTCGGTCACCAATTATCAGTGGAACAACAACCGTTTTCTGTGCGTGTGCGATTTCCAGACCGGCAACAATTCGGGCACCTGGGCGACCGAAGACACCACCTGGGAAGCGTTTTCGCAGGAATTGCGGCTGCGCACGGATTTCGACGGTCCGTTCAATTTCATGCTCGGCGCGCTGTATCAGGACACGCGGCGTGATTTTGATCAGTTCATCCTGTTTGCCGGCCTGCGTAACAGCGCCGCCGCGCCGCAGAACGTGTTCCTTGCCACCACCAAGAACAGCTTTACCTCGGGTGAGACATTCTCGGTCTTCGGTCAGGTGACCTTCGCCATCACGCCGCAACTCGAACTGGCAGCGGGCGGGCGGTATACCGACGAAAGCAAGGACAGCTTTTTCACCCAGCCTTACAACAATCCCGGCCTGACCTTCATTTTCCGCGATCAGGCTTCGGCCGATGGGTTGGGCGAAGTCACCGCCAGCCAATCGTTTGAAGACTTCGCGCCGGAAGTCACCTTGTCGTACAAGCCCAACGACGATCTGCTACTGTTTAGCGCTTACAAGACCGGGTACAAATCGGGCGGGTTTTCCAACGGCGGGATCAATTCGGCGTTTTCGCCCGATCCGTTGGGCGATCTCACCTTCGATCCTGAAACGGTCGAAGGGTTCGAATTCGGGGTGAAATCCACTTTGGCGGCCAATCAGCTGCGGCTCAACCTGACGCTGTTCACCTATGACTACAGCGATTTGCAGGTCGATTTCTTCAACTCGCCGATCTTCGCCTTCCAGACCCTGACCGCCGATGCGCGGACCCGCGGGGTTGAAGTGGATTTCGAATATGCCCCGAATGCGATTGACGGGCTGAACCTGCGCGGGGCGGTCAATTATACTGATGCGAAATACACCGATTTCCCGCAGGCCCCGTGCTTTGCCGGGCAGACAATTGCAGAAGGCTGCACGCTGGCGGGCGGGCTGAGCGCAAGGCAGGATCTGGGCGGCACACCGCTGTCCGTCGCTCCGGAATGGACCGGCACTTTGGGCGCAGCCTATACCGCGCCGATCGGTGACGACTTCGAATTGGGGCTGAATGCCGATGCGCGTTATTCCGACAGCTATCTGGCATCGGGCTTCGGCAATCCCTTGAGCGCGCAGGACAGCTACGTCACGCTGGATGCCGGTGTCCGGTTTGGCGCGGCGGATGGCAATTGGCAGATTGCGCTGATCGGCAAGAACCTCACCAATGAATTCTACGTTACGGGTGCGGTCGATGGGCCGTCCACCGGCTCTGGCACCGGCACGGCAAACGGCGTTCGCGCCGATCAGCTCGGGTTCGGCAACCTGCCGCGCACGGTGCAGGTGGAATTGACTAAGCGGTTCTGATTTCAGGTAATTCTGTTCCCGATGCTATAGCGGGAGCAAAACGGGGGTGGGTTTAAGCCCGCCCCCTTTTTCATTCGGAGCTCATGACCGGAATGTCGCCCGGCCCTGGCGCCTCGTCGGGAAGAGCCACGGCGATCATCCCGCCCTCCACGCGCACATCGAAGCTGCGCAACGCGGCATAGGCGCCGCCGATGCATTCCCCCGTATTGATCTTGAAGCGCGCACCATGCAGCGGACACATCACCCCCCCGCTTCTGATGCGCCCTGGTGAAAGCAAGGCCCCTTGATGTGGGCACCTGTCGTTATAGGCGAAATGAACGCCCTCTTTCTCGACGATCAGAACACGCCATCCGGCAATGGCGGCGGCGAATTTGCCATCAGCGGGAAAATCATCCTGCCGACAGACTTCATGCCAAGTCGGATTCAAGCCTTGTTCCTTCTGTTTGCGCGTCGACGGCGATCCATCTCCCATTGGTATCCGGCTCGTATGCTGGGAAAATTGAGAGGGTCAGGTGCTGCTCGTCGGTATCGCACGACGCCACCATGCCATCGCTCCCAATGCTGCCGTTGAGCTTTCCATCACCTGCGGTCATAGGCGGGGCTGATGCGCGATCCCGCAAGCGGCATCTCGGCTCCGGGCGAAAGCAGATGATCACATTGGCGTTCGCAAACAACCGGTTCTGGGTCGAGAGCCATCGAAGTTATATTGTCGATAGGACTTCAATTCTCGTCCAGATTCGTCCTGATAAATGCAAAATTTTTGGGGGCAGGGGAGGCGGCACAATTGGCGAGATCGGAAAACTCTGACGTTTAAGAACAATAAGATAAGTCAAACAATCGAATCCCACCCTCTCCGCCAAGCATCGTAGTTGCGAGTTTTAGTTCGTAAAAATCCAATAATAGCATGTTAATTTCGATCTGCGGTACTCTAGTATTTCTATAAACTCATCAAGTTGAAATAAGATTGTGCGGCTCATTTATGTCGGCGCCGTTTGGGGGCACATCTGGGGGCGGGAATTGGCAGATTTGGGGGCACAGCAGCGAAACACGGTGGAAGCTCGCAACAGCCCGAAACTTGCGATCCAATTGCCCCCTGTGGGTTCGAATCCGAACGGTTCCGTCGCTAACGCGGGATCCACATCCGGCCTGCCTTGCTTTTGCACGAATCGGTGCCAAGGCTCTGAAAATCAGAGCTTAAGTTTGATCGGTGGTGTTTTGACGCTAATTCATTGGGGTTATCTGTTGCCGCACGCACCGGGTGAGAGCAGACACGCCTGCCGGTCGCATTCAAATTGCCGCATCTAGGACATTTCTGCCTTTCGCATGCGACATGCAGAACGACCGCTGTTGTCCGACGCCGACGTTCAATATTTGCGCGACCGGCATCACAGAACGACAGAAGGTGAGCCGGTTGCCGAACGGCAGGTCCCAGCCAGAGAATGGGAAAGCCGCACGTCTGCTTCGGGACAGGCTCCGCCGTGAACAACCCAGCCGAAACGGGAGGACTTTCGAAAAACGCGGCTTGGATGCGGCCAGCGGTCAAATAGTAGTTTCTTCCACCGGCGATTGTTTCATGCGACTTCGCTGCCATGAAAATCATCAGGACCGCTCTTTTCCTTGGCGCCGTGCTAAGCCTTTGTGCGAACACGGCTGAAACTGACTACGCCGAGGCAGCGCGCGAGCTTGATGAAATTATTGAGGAAAGCTACGCCTATCGCGATCACTTGCCGAAAGGGGAGCTGCGCCAATCCGAAGTACTGACTGCCGAGCGCAAAGCCGTCCGCGATGATCGGACGCTGCTCGCTTACGCTGAGAAACGCCTCGCCTCTTTGGCGGATCACCATGCCATTACAGGAAGCTCGTTTCGCGACAGCTGGGCGGTTGTGCCGACCTACGCGGACTTGTGGGTGGTGACGCAAGGCGATCAATTTGTGGTCGATGCGGTGCGTGATGGCAGTCCGGCACGGGCTGCGGGCGTGGTGGCGGGTGACATGATCATCGCTGTGCATGACGTTCCTATCGAGCAAGCAGTGGCATTGTTCTGGGCAGAGCTTGGTCTCGGCGAAACGCCAGATCGCAAGGGATATGCTGCCCGCGTCCTCGTCGCAGGGCGGCGCGACCGCATGAGAAAACTCACGATCCGGACCCGCGCCGGCTCGGCCCGCGATCTGGTTCTTCCCACATTGTATTCCCTCGAGCAGGATCCGCTGCCTGCGCTGAGCATCTGCAGCGCCCCGAACCGGACCATCATCCGTTTTAACAATAGTCTGGACGACTTCGCGACGGTCATCGCCTTTGATGAGGCCTTGCGGGCCGTTCCCGAAGACCATGCTCTCGTTCTTGATTTGCGTGACACGCCATCGGGCGGCAACACTATTGTGGCGCGCGCAATCATGGGCTGGTTTGTCGCCGCGCCGCGCGGATACCAAATTCACAATCGCCCCGCTGAGGAGCGCGAAACGGGCATCCCGCGACAATGGGTGGAGCAGGTTCTGCCACGCAAAGGCATGCACCGCGCAGGGCTGCCGACTGTTGTCGTAGGCCGCTGGACGGGCAGTATGGGCGAAGGCATCGCTGTCGGCTTCGCCGCATTGGGGGCCGAAGTGTTCGGCACAAGAATGGCCGGGCTGAAAGGCTCGGTGGAGGATCTTCGGGCGGGCGATGCCAACCTGTCCATCAAGCTGCCAACTGAGCGATTGTTAACGACGTCCGGGCTACCGCGCGAAGAATTCGAGCCGAAGCCGCTCGGCGATGAGCGGCTGGCGGCGGGATCCTGCTGAAGGCTCTGCCTCAGCCTTCAGACCAGAGCCATCCCGCCACGCAACACTGAACAGCCTGCTACTGCGAAGCGTCGAATGTTCCCGCCTTTTCCGCAATCGGCTTAGCGGTCGGGTAAGCGAGACCGCCGATGCCAAGAAAAGTCAGGCCAGATTTCATATCGTCTTCCTGCTTTTCAAATCAATCGGTCGCGCCGCCGCAAACAGCGGCCACACGATCCACGGAAATGCGATCAGGAAGAACAGGCCCTGCAGCGCGAAGGCTGCGAGGCTGTCCGGCAGCAGGAACACGCCCGCGCCATGGGCCAGGAGAACGGCGGAACCCTTGCGATAGCGCGCGACCCAGTCCGGGCTCGCGCGCTTCAGGCATTCGACACACAGCGCCATCAGACCGCCCCCGCCAGATTTGCGGTTATCCGGCCACTGCCGATGCTATCGAAAATCAATGCCGCATCGCGCTGCCCGCGTGGCAAGGCGTGGGCGACTCGTTGGCCGATTGCCGGGCAAGTATCCTTCATCGCCATTCTCCTGCGGTTGTCGCACACCGTGGTTTGCCAGGTTGCGGACACAAGAACGGTCCGGTTCGTGACAAGACCGTTCTAGCCATCCGCTATGCGATGAGAATGCGGTCACTCGGCAATGATCTATTGCGTCTGGGGCAATGATGGGGGTGGCAAATCCGGATTTGCCCCGGGCATTCCGCCCGGCGGAATTATCTGCTGCGCCGTATCGATATTCTGGTCGGCCGCGCGCGGGACTACCTGACGCTGGCGCAGCCCGGACACCTCGCTTTCGTCCGGTGCTGCGGTCAGCTTACGCAGGAGTCTTCCAATGCCCAGACACACAGATGCCGTTCTGGCAGCATTTGCCAGCTTCGCGCTCACCAGCGTGGTGATGGTGCCACCGGTGCTGACAGCCCGGGCCGAGAAGGCTGCCAGAATTGCCTCCTACGAACAGGTTCTGGGGCCAGACGCGACGACCTTAGGGAGCGACCGGGCTGGCAGGCTCGCAAGCCTGCTCCGCGACGGCGATTATCGCGATGAAGCGCGGCACCACGTCGCAGATGCGCGCGCAACAAACTCCCGCAACGCCCATTAGAGCACTTTCCGACCAATCTGGATCACTCTGATCGCGCCAGGAAACGCGCTGGACAGGAGTGGCGCGCAGCCGGGGCTGGTTGCCCCGGCAAGTGCCGCGACGCAGCCAGCGCGTTTCCTGACGCGACCCCGAAGGGGCGGGCCGATTTGGGTTCAGGGCCACGTTTCTCGTCGCGCCTCACCCTGAACCCAAATCGGCTCCGTCAGAGCGACCCAGATTGGTCGGAGAGTGCTCTAATCCCTAGCGCGCCAGACGTTTCGTTAGCGGGTCAGCCAGTGAGCAGATGGTCAGGCCAAGGAACAGCAGTCCGCCGACGATAATCTGTGGTCCCGGGAGAACCAGCCAGGCAGCGCCGAAGAAGCCAAGCATAGCGAGGTTAATCGCGGTCAAAATCCAAGATCCGGCCACGCCCCGCGAGGGGAAGCCAGCGAGATTGGCAGCGGCCGCCACCACGATTGCCAAGCCGGAACCGACGAACCAAAGTGCCTCGATCGTCCAATCGGCATAGGCCAGCGGCGTAAGCGCGATATGGACGAGGCCGAGCAGCCCGCCGATAATCGCCAACACCATTGCCAAGGTTCGCGCCCGCATCAGTTCAGCCGCTTCTGGACAGCAGCGAAACACGCAGCGGCACCTGCGAGCGCCAGTGCGACCGAGAGTACGGCAAGATTTTCGAAGATCAGCGCAAGGTACAGGTTCGACGCTGGTGTCGGCGGCTCGCCAAGACCAATATACGTCGCCGCCACTGCCAGCAGCGCTATCACGGGCGCAGCGAGGCCAATCGTGGCCCGGCTTCCGAACCGGGCTGTTGCCGACGCGCCGATGAGAAACAGCAGCGCCGTGACATATCCATAGGCTTCCAGCACGGAGGTACCATCCACCGACATGCGCCCGGCAAAGCGGATGTTGAGCGCGGCCCAGAGCATGGCGCCTCCGATCAGCAGGCAGCGGGCAGCGGCCAGAAGGAATTGCGGCGAACCCAGACGTTCTCTGCAGGCAGCCAGGACGCAGCCGGCCGCGAAATGCATCTGCTCGGCCTCAGGGACATGATCGAGTTCGGCAGCCATCGCCTCGAACCACGATCTGCGCTCCGGCGGCGCGATCTTGAAAGTGAGCACAATCAGGCGTTGCAGCTTTCGATTCCGCCTCTGGGTCACAGTGCAAATCCCTTTCCAAGGTTGGCGATGGGCACTTCGCTTGCCTGAATGCTGCGGGCGAGTGCCAAGCCCGACGGGGTCAGTCGATAGGCATGGCGCGGCGGCCTGCCCTCGTGCGGCGAAGGGACCCAGCGGGCTTCGAGGTTGCCTTGGTCGCACAGCCGGATCAGCATGGGGTAAAGGGTGCCCGACGCGATCCCGGTCCGTTCCATCAACTCATATCCGTAACACCAGTCCTGGGGCCGTTCGAGCAGGGTCAGCATGGCGGTTCGCGTTTGTCTGGAGATATTGGAG
>JACESM010000030.1 GCA_013911835.1 Porphyrobacter sp.
AGTTGATCGTGAGGAAGGGCTGCCGGTTCTCGTGCGGCCCGTTGCCGCCGGTCAGGCCGATCGAACTGGGGCTCAGCGCCGTCACCTGCCCCGGAGCAGCATAATACTCGGCGGTGGTCGAGGTGTCGGTAGCGAGCATGCGGCCGGTCGGCACGCGCCGGGTAGCGATCTGCGTACTGGCGGCGAGCGCGTGATTGTGGGCGGGCAGGCTCGTGCCCGACAGCGTCACGGCTTCCACGCCGCCGACTTGGCCGATCGGCACCTGCCCCGATTGCGCCGACGTGCCGTAACCGATCGGAACACGTCCGCGCAGGTCCGGCAAGGCGAAGGTGGTTGTCCCATTGCCCCCGTAGGTCACCCCGATCAGCGCAAACAGCGCCTGACTCTGCGAGATCTGCATGGTCTGCCCGTTGCACTGGGCAAAACCCCGCGGCGCAAAATCAAAGGCGAACAGGCTGATCTGCCCGACGAAGACATCCGACATTCGGCACCCCCCAAAGATTGCCGGGCAATCCCGGCGCATCCGCCACGCGCTGCGGGCTTCCGACAGAAGGTCGGAGAAGCAGCGCGACTCCACAATATCAAGCATTTGGCTCACTGGATACGATTATTTGCGAAGGCCGGGCGAAAGCCATTGGAAAGGTCTTCCTCCGCCCTCGCAGCGTCATCGCGCAGCAGCGGCGCCTGCTAACAGGCTGCTTGCCTCGCGGCCACGGCTGGCGGTAGGCTTGGTGATATTACAGAGACATACTGATTGCCAAACGGCGCTCCTTGTGCCAATGACATGCCACGGCCATATGGGGCGCACTTCCGGGATTCAGGCCCCGGATCATGGGGAAGATAACGATGCTCGGCACTAACAGCGCAAGCGAAGCAGTTGCAGGCAGCAAAGTGGCCAGCGCCCGCGCGCCGTGGAAGACCCCGCGGGTGATCGTCTCCGATCTCGGCGATGCCCGGGCCCAAACGATCATTCCGGGCGGCGACGGCAGCGTGTCGAGCTACGCCTACGGTTCCTGATTCGGTCCATTCCTGCGGGAAAACCAGTTCACGAATCGCGCGATGAGCACGCCGTTGGCAACACCATAAGTGGCCATCGGATCGCGCCAGCCAAGCGGGCCTGAGCCCGCCTCCCCGATGGCCGATCTCAGCCTTTCGATCGACACGTAATCTTCGGCCGGGCTGCCCGGCCCTGCCTCTTCGACCAACCTGAGCGCGGCGGGCAGGCTCTGGGCGAACATCGCCTCCTGACCGGGGCGCTCCGGCGTGTTGCCCGGCTGGCGGGCGACCAGGCTCGGCGGCAGACAATCCGCCAAGGCGGTGCGCGCCAGCCAGCGTTCGCGGCCATCGCGGAATTGCAGATGCTCCGGGATCGCCAGCGCCAGCGCAACGATGCGGATGTCGTGGAACGGCCGGGTGAAGTCGAGCCCCTGCGCCGCTGCAATAGTAGCAGGCGTCGGAGGCCCGAGCATCATCATGCGCTGCATGTGCAGCCAGCGCGGCTGCCAGCGCTGCCAGGCGACGCGCGGATGCCGCAGGCGGCCAGGATCGACCGTGCCGCCGGTGACATGCCGCTGGGCGAAATCGTCCCGCGCAAAGCGCCGTTGCCACAGCGGCACGCTGGCGTCGCGCCAATCGAAGATCGCCCTCATCAGCCATTGCGGCACCAACGGGCGCAGCACGTCGCCATAGAGGATCGCCGCAAGGCCGCGGCGGGTGAAGGCGCGCCGCGCCTTGAGCTCGTGCCAGAAGCGCCGCAGGTGCCCGCGCAGCAGGATGCGTCCCAGCATCCCGGCATCGAGCATGTTGACCGTGTAATCGCCCCCGTGCCCGTCCATCGCCAGCCGCGCGCCTTCACGCCGCCCCAGCGCAAAGCCGGCGGCGCGGACATAATTGAAGGTGACGCACTCGCCCGTGCGCGCAAAGCTCTCCTCCAGCCGGGTGAGCAGCGAATCCTTCCCGCGCGCGACCGTATGGAGCGTAAACCCCTCCCGCCCCGCAAAGGCCTCGGCCAGCTTGCGCGAATCGCCCTGCGGGCTCACCTCGCCCTCGTTGAGGACCGAGGTCACCGCCACCACCGCCTGCCCGCGCGCCGCCATGATCGGCGCGGCAATCGCGGCAATGGTGCCGCTGTCGAAGCCGCCGGAGAACATCAGGCAGGGCGGCTTCTCGAGCCGCCGCACCCGGCAGGCGATCGCCTCGGTCACCACCGCGCGATAGGCTTCGAGGTAGTAGACATCGTCCTTGCCGAGATGCTCGGGCGCGGCCTGCGGCTCCCAGAAGCGCCGCTCCCCGCCGCCGCCTGCATCGTCAAACCAGCGCACCACGCCGCCCGGCAGATAGCTGACGCCCTCATAGAGTGTGACATCGGGATCGGGATCGACCGGAAGCAGCAGCCGCCGCGCGACGCCCGCCTCGCTGAGCAGGCGCGGCACATCGGGCAGCGCGAAGAGCGCGTTCACCTCGCTGGCAAAGGCGACGATCCCCTCACCCGCATGGAGGTAGACCCCGCGCTGCCCCATGCCGTCGCGCGCGAGATAGAGCCGCCCTGCCCGGTGATCACGCAAGGCGATGGTGAAATCGCCGATCAGCTTTTCAAGGCAGGCATCGCCCCAGTGCCGCCATGCCGCCAGCAGCACATCGCTGTCGGCCATCTGCGCCAGCGACTCACCGGCAATGCCAAGCTCCCCGGCCAGCGCCTCGCGGTTGTCGAGCCGGAGGTCGGCGACCAGCGTCACGCCTGCGGCCGGATCGTGCAGCGGCTGCGCTTCAAGCCGGTCCTCGCGGGTGACCCGCATCCGGCAGTGCCCGAGCCCGGCATTGTCGAGCGCCAGCACCCGCGACCCGTCCGGGCCGCGATGGGCGAGGACGCGCGCCATGGCCTCCAGTGCGCGCTCCTCCACCGCCCCGCCATCGCGCCGCAGCACGCCGAAAATCGCGCTCATCCCGAAGCCGTCCTGCCGCCTGCGGCCACGGCCTTACCCCGCCTGCGCGGGCGTGCGGGTGATCGCCTTGTGCGATTCGAGCTCGTCGAGAAAGGCCGCGACCTCGGCGCGGCACTGCGCTTCCTCGACCTCGAACTCCGTGAGCAGCCGCGCGCAGATCGCGTCGGCATCGCGCTCCTCGTCGAGCAGGTCCCAGATCCGCGCGCCGACCGCGTCGAGCCCGATATAGCTGCCGAGCGCGGCGTTCATCATCATCAGCTCGTCACCGGCGCGCGCGCACAGCCAATCGGTCGATTTGCTAATCATCATCGGGCCTTGCTCCTGTCTTCGCGGTGCAATCAACTAGGGAAAGACCGCCCTGCGTCAATCGCCGATGCGCGGCGCCAGCGCGCGAAGGCGGGCGACAGCGGAGGCGAGATGTCGGTCGCTCGCGGCGATAACGGCGGCGGAGGCGCGCTGGCGGGGCGGGCGCTCTTGCGGGTCGAAGCTCTTGCGCGGCTGTTTGGCATCGCGCCGCAGCGCCGCTTCGATGGCTTGCGAGTCGGCAAGCTCGGGCACTATCCCGAAATGCGGCAGGATGCGGGTGAGGAGCGCTTCCGGCAGTTCGGCATAGTCGACCAGCATCCCGCCCCCGATCCCGCCATGGTCGGCCGCGCGGTGGCAGATCGCGGCGAGCACGCGCGCGGCGAAATCGAGATCCGGGTGCGCTGCCGGGTCGACGACCCCGACCAGCGCCGCATGCGGCCCCGGCAGAGTCTGCCCGCCGGGCATCCGCTCGTGCGACATCAGCACCTCTACCGGGTCGCGATAGAGGAAGATCCACGGCGCCTCGGGGAAGGCGGCGCGCAGCAGCGGGAGGGCACCGGCATGCCAGCAATCGGTCTTGAGGAAGCGGCGCCGCACCGGCGCGCCGCGTTCGCTGGTTAGCGCTGCCGCCATGCCGCGCAGCAGCGCGATTCGCGCCTCAAGCGGGATGTCGCCGCGCGCGGCGCAGAATTGCAGCAGCTCGTCGAATGGCGCAGGCTCGGAAAGGACGATATGCCCCGGCATGGAGCCTAGCGCCTGCGCCACCAGCGTCGATCCGCAGCGCGACATGTGGAATACCAGCCCGTCCAGCACCCGCCCGCCCGCCTCGCCCGCCCCGGCAAGGCAATCCAGCGGCGTCGACCAGCCGAGCAGGCGCGAAACCGGATGCTGCCGCGCCTTGCGCAAGTGATATTCGAAGAACGGATCGTCGAGCGGGGCGGCGGCGAAGTGCGCCCATTCGACCACCGCCTGCGCGCCGTCGCTCCCGAGCCCTGCCGGCAGCCACTGTGGCGAGGGCGGCGCATCGCCCGTCACCGCACGCGGCGCAAAGCGGTCGAGGCCCAGCGGATCGGGCCGCAAGGCCTGCGCCAGCGCCTCGGGCGTGACATTCATGCCGCCCGCCGCCGCAAGCGCGCCCAAGGCGGCCAAAGCGTCCTCGCGCGGGAGAGCCGCGATCCGGTCAAGCAGCGCGCCATCGCCGAGCAGCATGCGGCGCAGCAGTGCGAGGGGCCCTGGGTCGGGAATCGGCGGTTGATAGGGCGGGATGCCTGATCCATGATCCATCGGCGGCGCCTAGCCTCGCCCCGCGCCGGAGGACAACGCAAGGCCATGCACGCAGACCCTCCCGCCCCGCTCGCCGCACTGCCCGACCGGCTGCGCCTGCCGCTCGCCTTCGATCCGGCGCGCATGGCGGCCGAAGTCGAGCAGATCGCCACGGCGGACTGGACCCCGCATTTCGTCCGCGACAATTACGAGGGTGGTTGGAGCATCCTGCCGCTGCGCTGCACGGCGGGCGCGACGCATCCGATCCTGATGGCCGTCTCCGACCCCTCGGCCACGGTCTTCGAGGATACCCCGTGGCTGGCCCGCGCGCCCTACTTGCGCGCGGTGCTCGCCGCCTTTGCCTGCCCGCTCCAGTCGGTGCGGCTGATGAAGCTCGATCCGGGCTCGCGGATCAAGCCGCATGCCGACCACGATCTCGACGCCGCGCTCGGCCAGGCGCGGCTGCATGTGCCGGTCACTTCGAACCCCGATGTCGACTTCCGGCTGAACGGCACGTGGGTGGAGATGGAGGCGGGGGAATGCTGGTATCTGCGCCTGTCGGACACCCACGCGATCGACAACCGTGGCTCTACGTCGCGGGTGCATCTGGTGATCGACTGCACAGTCGATGCCTGGCTCGCCGCGCTGCTGACAGAGGCCGCTCATGCGGTGAAACACCCGACTTCGACCATGCCGGGCGGGAGCGGATAGCCGGTCACGCCGACGCCTGCCGCGGTGAGCCAGGCATGGGTCTCGGCCCGCCCCTGCTGGCCGCGCTCGGCCCCCATGTGGAGCACCGGCGCGAGGCCATGGGCGCGGCACAGGGCGCGGGCCGCAAGCGCGCGCGCGAGGCAGGCGCATTCGAACGGCAGCCGCCGCGCCGCCGCATCCACCGCCCAGCGGATGTCGCGCGCACGCGCCTCATCGCCTGCCGGGTCGGGCCGGGGCGGGGGCTCCATCGGCCCAAGCCGCGCGGCGATGCGCGCAAAGGGTCGCAGCCGGACCTCGGCTGCGGCGGCGCACAGCGCGGCCAGCGCGCGCAGCAGCAGGGCGCGCCGCGCCGGGCCGAGCGCACGCCAGCGGGCCAGCAGGCTCATCCCTCCCCCTCCGGCAGATAGCCGAAGCGGGCCATCATCGCCGCGTGATCGTGCTCGATCCGCAAGCGCAGATCCTCGCTCAGTTCCTCGCGCCAGCCCCCACTGCGCCCGCTGCGGAAGAAGCGCCCCGTGCCCAGCTTGACCGGCGCTTCGTGAAAGCCGCTTTCCGCTTCCTGCGCCTGCACCCGCTCGAAGGCGGACCACTGCGCCGCCCGCTCCAGCCGCGCAGGCTCGACCGCGATGCCGAGAGCCGCCAGCAACGCCCCGAGCGCATTCGCCGCGCCCGCCTGCAAATCCTCGTAGCGCAGCACATGCACCGGCACCTCGGTCTGCTCGATCCAGCTGCGATAGTACCCGCTCCAGCCGAGCAGGCTTTGGCGCAACTGGTGGGGCTGGCGGTCGCTGCGTCCGGCAAAGGCGCTTTCGGGATCGGCCATCATCGCCGCCGCCTCCTCGAGCGTCTGGCCATTGTGGTTGGCGAGCGAGGCGACCACGTCGCGCGGATCGCGCACGATCAGCACCGCGGCGTGCGCGATGGTGCCGCCGCCCAGCAAAGGCTCGCCCGCCGCGGTGCTTGTCCAGGCGTCATGGCTCTTGATCCACTGGAACGCGCCGAGCGGATCGTCTCCGCCTGCTCCCGTTGCGACCCGCGTCCCGCCACGCGCGGCGAGATGGCGGTAGAGCGCCGGGCGCATCGCATCGCATTCCTCGTGGGTGAGCAGGCCCGATGCGATCAGGCAGGTATCGTCGAAACGCCGCCGGCTGCTCGCGATCCCGTCACCCGTGCCGATGGAGTTGATGCTGCGCGCCTCCTCGGCGGCGAGGTTCGCGAGCAGCAGGCGCGCCCATGTGTTGCCGCATTTGGGGAAGGAGGCCAGCCAGACGATCGGCTTCAAGCCACGCGCTCCGCAAGGCCGGTGTCCTGCCAGTGCCGCGTGAGCGCATCGATCACCTCGTCCATCACCGCAAAGTTCATCGGGCGCACCAGCCGGAACACGCCGCCAGCCCGCTGCGCGGCGGCGGCGGCCTGAAGGTAGAGCCCGGCCTGTCCGAGCCGCTCGACCATCGCCGGGCGATAGGCGTTGGCCCGAACCGCGATTGCGGCGTCGGCGAGATTGAACGGGGTGATCGTAACACGGTCGCCCTTCACCAGATCGGGCGCGCGCGCCTCGGCGAGGATATAGATGCCCCCCAGCGGCAGCGCTGCGCCGCTATCGGCGGCGCTGGTCGCGTGGGGCGCAACGAAGAACTTGCGCAGCGCGCTGCGCACCGGAGCCCCGCTCCGCTCGGCAAGGTCGAGCGTGGTGATCGCCTGTTCCCACAGCTTGTGCGCGCGGCCATCGGGATGGACGAGCACCTCTCCCCCGGCGAGGCCCGAAAGCACGCATTGGTCATCGGCAACATGGCCAAAGCCCCGCGCCGCCATTGCCGCCGCCAGCGTCGATTTGCCCGCGCCCGAGGGGCCGCAGAACAAGACCGCCCTGCCCCCGACCTCGACCGCGCTGCCATGCATGATGCAGCGCCCGTGCTGGTGCATCAGCAGGCCGAAGCCGCTGCCGCTGATGAAGATGACGGCATCCTCGGGCCGGGTGTCGCCCTCGCACTGCCAGGTGATCGCGGTGCCGGCATCGAGCGTCATGCGCACGATCCCGGGAATGCGCAGCAGGAAGCGGTCGCCGGCCATCTGCCAGTTGGGCCCTGAGGTGTCGCAGGCAGCGAGCGCCATCGGCACCTCGCCCTGACGGATACGCACATCGGGGGCGGCATCGGCGGCCGAGGCGGTCTCGATCAGACCGGGCATGGCGAGGTCGCTTGTCACCCGCAGCCCCGACATGACGTAGTGGAACATCGCCTACCCCCGAGCGGCCTTGCGCCTCTCTCGCTAGCCCCGCGCGGCGAACACGTCCAGCGGCCAGAGCGTAATTTGCCTGTCTTTCCGGCAAACTACGCGGGTGCCGGTGCGCGGTCTCCTTCATCATTCGCCCCTCCCCGCTTGACCGCACGGGGCTTGTCGCGGCAAGCGGGTCAACCTTGCTTCTTGCGGCCAAACGGGGACTGACGATGCGTGACGTAATCCGGGGCTGGGGCCTCTTGCTCCTGGCGATGCTTGCCTTCGCCCCGCCGGCCACCGCGCAATCCTTTGCCGAGGGGCAATTCGATCCCGCGATCCCGACGCTGACCGCCACCATCGGCCATGCGCCGGGCGCGCGGATCACCTCGCCCGATCAGGCCTATGCCTACCTGAAGGCCCTCGCCGAAGCCGCGCCTGATCGCACGCGGCTCGTGCAATATGCGGTGAGCTGGGAAGGCCGTCCGCTTTACTATCTGGTGCTTTCGGCCCCCGCCAACATGGCGAAGATCGACGCGATTCGCGCTGATATGGCGACAATCGCTGCAGGACGACAAGGCAACGGCATGGCGATGCCCGTGACATGGCTCGCCTATGGCGTGCACGGCAACGAGATCTCCTCGACCGACGCCGCATTGATGACCGCCTATCACCTGCTCGCCGCGAAGGACGATGCGCGTGCCGCCAAGATCATGGCCGGCACCATCGTGGTCATCGACCCGATGCAGAACCCCGACGGGCGCGCGCGCTTCGTGAACAACTTCCTCGCCGCCACCGGCATCGCCCCCGATGCCGACCGGCAGGCGGCCGAGCATGACGAGCCGTGGCCGAGCGGGCGCGTGAACCACTACATGTTCGATTTGAACCGCGACTGGTTCACCCTCTCCCAGCCCGAGACGCGCGGCAAGGTCAGCGCGATCCGGCAGTGGAACCCGGTGGTCGTCATCGACCTCCACGAAATGGGCGGGGACGAGACCTACTTCTTCTCGCCAGCAGCCCAGCCGTTCAACCCCAACCTCACGCCTGCGCAGATCCGCGCCTACGAGCTGATCGGCCGCTATAACGCTGCCGCCTTCGACGCGCGCGGCGAGCCCTATTTCACTCGCGAGGTCTATGACCTGTTCTACCCCGGTTATGGCGACACCTGGAACGCGCATCAGGGCGCAGTCGGCTCGACCTACGAACAGGGCTCAGCGCGCGGGCTAGTGTTCAAGCGCCGCGACGGGACCGAGCTGACCTATGCTGACGGGATCGCCAACCACTTCTCGGCGAGCCTCGCCACGGCGAGCGCGGTGGCGGACAATGCGGGCAAATTCCTGTCCGATTTCGCCGCCTACCGCGCGGGCAATGCGAGCGGTGCAGCGGGCAAGGCGACCTATGTGATCGACCTTGCCAAGCGCCGCTGGAATGCCGAGCGGCTCGGGCGGCGTCTGGCCGCGCAGGGCATCACCGTGCTGCGGCGCGAGGGCAGCGCAAGCGTCTGCGGCAAGTCCTATCCGGCAGGCTACCTCGCCGTGCCGCAGGCCCAGCCCGCCGCGCGGCTGATCCGCAGCCTGCTTGACCGCGACACGCCGCTGCCGCCCGATTTCCTCGCCGAGCAGGAACGCCGCCGTTCGGTCGACCTGCCGCATGAACTCTACGACGTGACCGCCTGGGCGGTGGGGCCGATGGCGGGGGTCGACGTGGCGCTGTGCAATACCGTCGTCAGCGGCGACGCCCTCAGCCCCGACGCGCCGATCGCCGCCAAACCCGAAGGCAGCGGGGCCTTCGCCATCGCGGTGCCGTGGACCGACAGCGGGCAGGCGCGCCTCGTCACGCTCGCCCTGCGCGAGGGGCTGGAGGGCCGCATCACCGACAAGGCCTTCGCCGCAGGCGGCCGCGCGTTCCCGCGCGGAACCGTGGTTTTCCCGGCCGGATCGAACACCCCCGAGAAAATGGCGCGCCTCACCGCGCTGGCGGGCGAGATCGGCGCGCAGACCGTGGCGCTCGAAAGCGGGTGGGTCGATTCTGGCCCGAACCTCGGGAGCGAGCATTTCGTCCGCCTCACCCTGCCGCGCGTCGCGGTGGCGTGGGACGACGGTATCTCGCAGCTCTCGGCGGGCGCGATGCGCTATGTGCTCGAACAGCGCATCGGGCTGCCCGTCACCCCGATCCGCACCGCCCGCCTCGCCCGCGCCGACCTGTCCGATTACGATGTCGTGCTCGTGCCCGAGGGCGATCCTTCCGCCCAGCTCGGCGAGAGCGGGCAGCGGGCCTTGCGCGCCTTTGTCCAGCGCGGCGGGGTGCTGGTGGCAATCGGCGATAGCCTTGAGACCTTCAGCTCCGGTGACAACCCGCTCCTCGCGGTCAAGCGCGAGGCGGCGTTGGGGCGCGATCCGGACGAGGCCAGGGGCGCAAAGGGCGATCTCGCCGAAGCGGTCGCGATCACAAATGACGGCGAATACCGCGAGGCGATCAAGGACCCCGCCGCGCTGCCCGACACGTTGCCGGGCGCGCTGCTCAACGTCGTGAGCGAGCCCGACCACTTCCTCTCGGCCGGCTATGATGACGGCGCTGTGGTGCTGGCGACGGGGACGCGGATCTTCACGCCCCTGGGGCGCGACAAGGGGATCAACGCGGTCCGCTTCGCTGCGCCGGCGGGCCTGATCGCCAGCGGCTATGTGTGGGACGAGAACCGGCGGCAGATGGCCTACAAGCCCTACCTGATGGCGCAGTCGACCGGGCGCGGGCTGGTGATCGGCTTTGCCCACGATCCCTCGACCCGCGGCTTTCTCGAAGGGCTCGACCTGATGATCGCCAACGCAGTGCTGGTCGCGCCCTCGCGGGTGCGCTGAGCCGCGCGCGAGAGTGTCCTAGCGGATTGACACGAAATGTGTCATGCTGACGGGCATGACGCTGTTCCATGCGCTTGTCGTGCTCCATGTCGTCACCGGCGCGGTGGGGCTGACGGCGTTCTGGGGGCCGATTGTCACGAAGAAGGGCGCAAGGCTCCACCGCAAGTGGGGCCGCGCGGCGTGTTACGGCTTTCTCGGCGCGGGGGCGCTGGCGATCGCGATGGCCTTGCTGTCGCTCTACGGACCCGAATACCGCCACCCTGAAGTCACCGACCGCGCGCTCTATGAAGGGCTGTTCGGGTGGATGATGCTCTACCTCGGCACGCTCACCATCGGCTTTGTCGACTACGGCCTTGCCGTGGTGAAGCACAGCCGCGACCGCCGCGCGCTCAGAGCAGTGCGCTATCAGGCGGTGATCGCGGCGGTGATCGCGAGCGGCGCGTGGTGCGGGATCTATGGCTGGCAGGTCAGGCACCCGCTCATGGTGCTGGTTGCCGTCATCGGCATTGTCTCGATGCTGATCCAGCAGCTCTACATCTGGCGCCCTGCCGAGCCGCTCCGCACCACGTATATCGGCGAGCACTTCCGCGCGCTGATCGGCATGGGGATTTCGGCCTACACCGCCTTCCTCTCGGTCGGGCTGATCCGCCTGGTGCCTGAGGAGGTGTTCAACCCCGCCATCTGGGCCGGGCCGAGCGTGATCGGGGTGAGCCTGATCCTGTATTTCACCGTGAAGGGCAAGAAGACCGCCGCGCCCCGGACTTCGGCCAAGCCCTCAGGCGCGCGCCCACATCCGCAATAGATTGGCGATGGTCTTGTCGAGCGTCAGCAGCTCGGCCGACTGGCCGGGCAGCTGCGCCCGCAGGCTCGCGCGCAGGTTCTCCAGATCGAACAGCAGCTCGCGCTGGCCTGCGTCGGCGACCGCGCTCTCGATCCACCCGACGCACACGATCCGCGTGCCGCGCGTGACGGGCCGCACTTCGTGGATCGAGCCCGAGGGGTAGAGCACCAGATGCCCCGCCTCGCCCTTGACCGACTGGGTCATGCCCGCCGCATGGATCACCAGCTCGCCGCCGTCATAGTCCTCGGGCGGGGAGAGGAACAGGGTAAAGGACAGGTCGGTGCGCACGCGCCGCTCGCCCTTGCCCATCAGCGCGTTGTCGACATGCGCGCCATAACCCCCGCCCTCGCCCGTGCGGCTGACCAGCAGGTGCGACAGGCGGCGCGGCTGTGCGGCGGCGCGGATCACCGGATTGTCCCAGAGGATACGCGCGATCTCGTCCTGAAGGCTGCGGCCTGCGGTGGAGTCCATCGCCGCCTGCTCGTTGCGCTTGACCTCGCGCGCGACGGACCCTGCAGTCTCGCGCCCGTCGCGCCATTCCAGCAGGGTTATGCGCTCATGAATGGCGGCAAGGCGATCGGCTTCGGGTATGGCGTGGACGGCAAGGATCATGCCGCCGTTTCTAGCGGCGCAGCAAGCCTTCCGCCAGCAATCGGTTGACGCCCGCCGCAACCTCGTCCGGCCCCAGGCCCGACGTGCTGCCCCACACCACATAGCGCAGCCCGACGAAGACGTTCATCCCCATCATCGCCCAGGCCTCGAGCTCGCCCAACCCGTCGCGGAATTCGCCCGCCGCCGCGCCTGCGCGCAGGCGGTCGGCGATGCGCGCGGCGATGGTCTCGTAATGCTCGCGGTAGCTGGCCGGATCGACGAATTCGGCTTCGTCGATGATGCGGTAGATTTCCTTGTGCTCGGCGGCGAAGCGCAGGAACGCCGCCAGCGCCGCGCGTTCGATCTCGAGCGCGCCCATGCCCTCGTGCAGCGCCGAGCGCGCAGAGGTGCGCACCTTCTCGCTCATGTCGGCGACCAGCGCGCGGAACAGGGCGTCCTTGCTGTCGAAATAGGTGTAGAAGCTGCCGAGCGCCATGCCGGCGCGGCGCGTGATCGAGCTCACCGAAGCCTCGTGAAAGCCCTTCTCGCCGAACTCCTCGGCCGCCGCGTCGAGCAGCTTGCGCAACGTCCGCCGCCCGCGCTCGGTGCGCGGCGTCTTGGCGTCGGCCGCCCCGCCCTCGGCGAGCGGCGCCGCAGCTTGCACGGTGTTGCCCATTGGCCTCTCCCTTGCCGCTTTCGGTAGGCCGCGCAAGGGGCGTGCACAAGTCTAAACTTGAAAGGTGGTTCAACTTTCAATACTGATGGGACCATAAGAGGGTCTGGAGAGGAAACCACATCATGAAGACGATGCTTTGCACCCGTGCGCTGCTGCTGGCCGGCGCCGCCGGACTTGCCGCCTATGCGACACCGCTCGCCGCACAGGACACTCCCGCAACCCAGACCGAAGCCGCAAGCGATGAAGATGTGGACATGGTGATGACCGTCACCGCCCGCCGCCGCGAGGAACGCCTGATCGATGTGCCGTTGTCGGTCACCGCAATCTCGGGCGAGACGCTTGCCAAGCAGGGCGTGCAGGATATCATCGCGGTCGCCCAGCAGGTGCCCAACATCACGCTTGAGGTGAGCCGCGGCACCAACACCACGCTCACCGCCTTCATCCGCGGCGTCGGCCAGCAAGATCCGGTCGCCGGCTTCGAGGCGGGTGTCGGCCTCTATGTCGACGACGTCTACCTCAACCGCCCGCAGGCCGCGGTGCTCGATGTCTATGATGTCGAGCGGATCGAAGTGCTTCGCGGGCCGCAAGGCACGCTCTACGGGCGCAACACCATCGGCGGCGCGATCAAGTATGTCACCGCCCCGCTGCCCGATGACCTCAGCCTCAAGGTCCGCGGCACCTATGGTTCCTACGATCAGGCCGACCTGATCGTCACCGCCTCCACGCCCATCGGCGACAGCCTCAAGATCGGCGCGAGCGGCGCGCGGCTGTCGCGCGGGGGCTTCGGCGACAACCTGACGCTGGGCACCGAGAACTACAACAAGGACGTGTGGGCCGCACGCGGGACGATCGAATTCGAGAGCGGCCCCGTCACCGCGCGGCTTTCGGGTGACTATGTCAAGGACAACTCCGAAGCCCGCCAGGGCCACCGCTTCATCCCCGGCCTGCTCAGCGGCGCGCCGGTGCTGGACGACGTGTTCGACACCCGCGCCGGGCTCGACATCGTCGAGCAGGAGGTCGAAGCCTATGGCGGCGCGCTCAACATCGCGGTCGAATTGTCGGACACCATCACGCTCAAATCGATCACCGGCTACCGCGAGGATTCGTCCACGACCCCGATCGATTTCGACAGCCTCGCGGCCGTCGATCTCGACGTCCCGGCGATCTACGACAACCAGCAGTTCAGCCAGGAACTCCAGCTGCTTTATGAAGGCGACAAGCTGTCGGGCGTGCTCGGCTTCTACTACCTTGATGCCAATGCCTTCACCGCCTTCGACGTGGCGCTGTTCACCACGCTGAACGGCCTCACTGCGCAGACGCTGGGCGATGTCGATACCGAGACCTGGTCGGTGTTCGGCGACTTCACCTATGACCTCACCGACACGCTCAGCGTCTCGGTCGGCGGGCGCTACACCAACGACAAGCGCACCAGCCTGGTGCTGCGGCGCACCTTCCTCGGCGGGTTCTCGGACCTTTTCGGCGGCACCGGCGCGGTGATCGCCACCACCAGCAACTTCACCGGCAGCGCCACCTTCGAGGATTTCAACCCGCGCGGCTCGATCAGCTGGCAGCCGACGCCCGATCACAATATCTACTTCACCTATTCGCAAGGGTTCAAGGGCGGCGGCTTCGACCCGCGCGGCCAGACCAGCGCATGCCGCAACCCCACCGGCGGCGCGTGCAATGCGGACGAGGTGTTCGATTTCCTCGCCTTCGACCCCGAGACGGTCGACAGCTACGAGTTGGGCTGGAAGGCCTCGCTGCTCGACAACCGGCTCAACATCAGCATCGCGGGCTTCCTCGGCCAGTACAAGGATGTGCAGATCCCCGGCTCGGTCGGCTTCGATGCCAATGGCGACGGGGTGAACGAGAGCTTCATCGGGATCACCTCCAACGCCGCCGATGCCGACGTCAACGGGATCGAATTCGAAGGCAACGCGCTGGTCGGCAAGGACTTCGCGGGCGAAGGCAGCCGCTTCACGGTCAATTGGTCGCTCGGGATCATCGACGCCAAGTTCAACACCTTCATCGATGCTTTCGGCAATGACGTGGCGGATCAACGGGTGTTCCAGAACACCCCCGACGTGACCGCGCACATGGGCTTCGACCTGGGCCTGCCGCTGGCGGGCGGCATCGTCGATGTCATCGGCCAGGCCGCGCTGCGGTCCGACGCGAGCCAGTTCGAAGTGCCCAACCCCTTCCTCGACCAGGACGGCTTCGTGCTGGTCGATGCGAGCATCGTCTATACCTCGGATGACGGGCGCTATTCGCTCGGAGTCCACGGCAAGAACCTGTTCGACAAGGAATATATCGTCGCCGGCTACAACTTCGTCGCGGGCGGTGTGGGCGGCGCGCCGTTCATCCCGACCTTGGGCCGCGAGGGCACGCTGACCGGCTTCTTCGGCGATCCGCGCCGGGTGTACGTGACCGCGCAGGTCAATTTCTAAAGCTCTCCCGCCAAGGGGCGGCGGCCTCTCGAACAACCACCGCCGCCCCTTGCTCCCTGCCGACTACCCGCACCTCCGGCGAAGCCGGAATCCTTTTCACGCGGAGACGCGGAGACGCAGAGGGCCTGCACCTATATGCGAGGCCGCACAAGATCTCCGCGTCTCCGCGTCTCCGCGTGAAAAACTTTACCACCGGCCTTCGGCATTCCTGCTCCCTCTTTCCATGGGAAGCCCGAGCGGGCATAGGCGCGCTCCATGCACGACATTCGCTTTATCCGGGAAAATCGGGACGCTTTCGACGCTGGCCTTGCGCGGCGGGGACTTCCCCCGCAGGCGGAAGAACTGATCGCCCTTGACGAGGCCCGCCGCGCCGCGGTGACCGAGGTGCAGGTCGCGCAGAGCCGCCGCAACGAGGCCAGCAAGCTGATCGGCGCGGCAATGGCCAAGGGCGACCGCGAGGGTGCCGAGGCGATCAAGGCCGAGGTCGCCGCGCTCAAGGACGCGATGCCCGCGATGGAAGCGCGCGCCGAGGAGCTGGCGGGCCAGTTGAAGGCCGCGCTTGAGATCATCCCCAACCTGCCGGGTGCCGATGTGCCCGATGGCGCAGGCGAGGAGGAGAATGTCGAAGTCAGCCGCTGGGGCACTCTCCGTGAGTTTGACTTCACCCCCAAGGAACACGCCGACATCGCCCCCGCGCTCGGCATGGACTTTGAAACGGGCGCAAGGCTCTCGGGCGCGCGCTTCACCTTCCTGCGCGGGGGCATGGCGCGGCTCCACCGCGCGCTCGGCCAGTTGATGCTCGACGTGCAGACCGGCGAGCACGGCTATGCCGAGTGCAACCCGCCGGTGCTGGTGGGCGACGATGCCATGTACGGCACCGACAAGCTGCCGAAGTTTGCGACTGACAGCTTCAAGACGGAATTATCGTTCGATGCGGCCGCCGTGGTTGATCAGATAGATCGCATCATTGGTGAAGCATATTTAAATGCCCCGGCAGTTCAGAACGCGCTGGCTCCACCTATCGAACATGTCCTGCAACAACAAAGAGCTGAGATGATGCGCGCGGTTCTGGGCGACAAGTCGAGGCAGCGCTGGCTCATCCCCACCAGCGAAGTCTCCCTCACCGCCAGCGTCATGGGCGAGCTGCTTGACGAGGCCGCGCTCCCCATGCGCCTCACCGCGCTCACCCTGTGCTTCCGCTCGGAAGCGGGTGCGGCGGGGCGGGACACGCGGGGGTTCATCCGCCAGCACCAGTTCGAAAAGTGCGAGCTGGTCAGCATCGTGAAGCCGGAAGACTCCGAAGAAGAACACCAGCGCATGGTCCGCGCGGCGGAGACCATCCTCGAACGCCTCGCCCTGCCCTATCGCAAGCTCCTGCTGTGCACCGGCGACATGGGCTTCGGCGCGCGCAAGACCTATGACCTTGAGGTCTGGCTCCCCGGACAGGGGGCCTTCCGCGAGATCAGCTCTTGCTCCAACACCGGCGAGTTTCAGGCCCGCCGCATGAACACCCGCTACCGCGTGGCGGGCGAGCAGAAGACGACCCAGTTCGTCCACACCCTCAACGGCTCCGGCCTCGCGGTGGGCCGCACGCTGGTGGCGGTGATCGAGAATTACCAGAACGCCGACGGCAGCGTCACCGTGCCTGACGCATTGCTGCCCTACATGGGCGGCATTACCCGATTGGAACCCGCCCAATAATGCGCATTCTCCTCACCAATGACGACGGCATCAACGCCCCCGGCCTCAAGGTGCTGGAGGCCATCGCGCGCCAGTTCTCCGACGACATCTGGATCTGCGCCCCGTCCGAGGAGCAATCGGGTGCGGGCCACTCGCTGACCCTCACCCGCCCCGTCCGCCTGCACAAGCATGGCGAGCGTCGGTTCGCGGTCAGCGGCACGCCCACCGACTCGGTGATGATGGCGCTGCGCGAGGTCATGCCCGATGCGCCCGACATCATCCTCTCGGGCGTCAACCGCGGCGCCAACCTTGCCGACGACATCACCTATTCGGGCACGGTCTCGGCCGCGATCGAGGGCGCTTTGGCGGGGATCAAGGCGATCGCCTTCAGCCAGGTCTACGCCCGCGAAGGCATGGGCGACGAGGTGCCCTTCGGCGCGGCGCTCGAATGGGGGCCGAAGGTGCTCGCGCCCCTGATCGACGCGCCGATGGCTGACCGGACGCTGATCAACGTCAACTTCCCCGCGCTTCCTCCCGAAGAGGTCAAGGGCATCCGCGTCGTGCGCCAGGGCTTCCACGACTATTCGCGCGGCACCATCGTCGAGGGCCGCGATCCGCGCGGCTACCGCTATTTCTGGTTCGGGCTCGACCAGATCGAGCACACGCTGGATCACGGCACCGACCTTGAGGCGATCGAGGAAGGCTACGTCGCGGTCACCCCGCTCCAGCTCGATCTGACCCACTATTCGACCCTCGGCATCCTTGCCGAACGGTTCGCCTGAGGCGCAGTCAGCTCCTGAACCACACGAACACCGCGCCCATCGCCGCCATGCCGAACAGGAAGTGCCCGGCGTCGATCAGGAACAGGGCAAGCGGCTTCCTCAGGTAGAGGTAGTTGATCCCGATCGCCGGGATCATCACCCCGCCCGCAATGCCCACCGCCATCATCATCACCACGAAGGGCTTGGGGTCGGTGCGCGCCAGCAGGTGCCACAGCACCATCGCGATCAGCATCTCGAAGGCGAGCGTCAGGCCGAAGATCACAGCCATGTTGCCCTCGCGCAACTGGGTGTTCGAGAGCCCCGCCGCGCGCTGCCACGGCTTGCTGAACAGGAGGCCGTACCACAGCGCACCGACCGCGAAGAAGGCAGCCGCGCCCGCCAGCACGGGCCACAGGGCAAAGTCGTTCATGCGCGGGTCTCCAGATGCCGGGGCCATTCAAGGGTAGCCGCCCCGCCCTCGGGTAGCGCGCTCCATGCCGCAAGGAAGGGGTCGAGGCCCGCCCGGATCGCACCGAGCTTGTCGGGGACGCCCTCGGGCGGGGGCACATGGCCTGCGGCCCAGCCGGGCTCGGCCATCGCCATGATGCTGTCGTCGTCTGCCCCGCCGCCCCAGCTGGCCGCCTCGAAGCATTCGACGAGGCGTTCGGCCTGGATCAGCTGGGTGATCCCCGCATCGGGCACGCCTGCGCGCTTGGCACTGGCATGACCGCCCGCGAGCGCCAGTTCCTGCACGTCATCGGGCGCCATCCCGCCCGCAACCAGCCCCCAGAACCCCGCCGCCATGCCGAGCTCGCGCTCGACGAAGAAATGATAGGCATCGTGCGGGTAGGGGCCTTTCTTCGGGAAGCCGAAAGCGGCGCGCGTGCCGTCGGCACGCTCGATCGCCACCCGGTCGGCCGAGG
>JACESM010000031.1 GCA_013911835.1 Porphyrobacter sp.
TCGCGCGCCGCGCCGATGCCCCTGCGGGCGGGGAATAGGGTCGCAATGGCGCTAGCCTTCCCGCGGGCGAGCGTGCTAGTTGGCGCCCGCCAATGACCGAGACCACTCCCCCTGCCGGCCAGCTTTCGACGTGGGCCTACCTGCGCTACCGCGTCAACCGCGACATTGGCGCCGTCCTTGCATGGTTCGCTGCGCGCTGGAAGCAGAGCCGACTGTTCCGGATCGCCGCGCTTCTCTTCGGCGCGTTCCTCGCCTTGTGGATCGCCGTCTTCGTGTGGCTCGCGAGCGACCTGCCCGAGGCCGAGCAGCTCCTCACCTATGAAACCCCGCTGCCCACCGTGGTGCGCGGGATCGATGGCGAGATCGTCCATTCCTACGCCCGCGAACGGCGGGTGCAGCTGCAATATGCCGATTTCCCGCAGAAGCTGATCGAGGCCTATCTTGCCGCCGAGGACAAGACCTTCTTCAGCCATGGCGGGGTCGATTTCCTCGGCACGGCCAATGCGGTGTTCGATTATGCGCGCAAGGCCGGATCGGGAGAGCGTGCGGTTGGCGGCTCGACCATCACCCAGCAGGTCGCCAAGAATCTGCTTTTGGGCGACGAATATTCGGTCACCCGCAAATTGAAGGAAATGATCCTTGCCGGGCGCATCGAGCAGGTGCTGACCAAGCAGGAAATCCTCGAGCTCTATCTCAACGAAATCCCGCTCGGGCGACGTTCCTTCGGGGTGCAGGCGGCCGCGCGCGCCTATTTCGACAAGGATGTCGACCAGCTCGAGCTGCACGAGATGGCCTTCCTGGCGATCCTGCCCAAGGCGCCCGAGCGTTACGGGCGCAAGGGCCAGGAGGACGCAGCGCTCGAACGACGCAATTTCGTGCTCGACCAGATGGAGAAGAACGGCTTCATCACCGGCTCCGAGCGCCGCGCCGCCGCCGCGCAGCCGCTGGGCCTCGTCACCCAGCGGCGCGAGCGCAGCGTTGATGCCGGCTATTTCCTCGAGGAAGTGCGCCGCGAACTGATCACGCGGTTCGGCGAGACAGCTGAGAAGGGGCCGAACTCGGTCTATGCGGGCGGGTTGTGGGTGCGCACCAGCCTTGATCCGCAGATGCAGCTCGCCGCGCGCGACGCTCTGCGCGAGGGCCTGCTGCGCTACCACGGCGGACGCGCCTGGGCCGGGCCGATAGCGACGCTCGATGTGTCGGAGGGCAACTGGGCAAGCCAGCTGCAATCCTCGCCGCTCGGCATCAGCTACAAGGACTGGCGCATCGGCGTCGTCACCCGCCGCAGCGGCCAGAGCGCAAGCATCGGTTTTGCCGATGGCAGCGAGGCGCCGCTGATCGGCCTGCCCAATGCCTTGAAGGCGGGCGACGTGATCGCGGCCAGCCCCTCGGGCAATGGCTTTGCGGTGCGCACAATCCCCGAAGCGCAGGGCGCGCTGGTGGTGGAGCAGGCGCAGACCGGCCGGGTGGTGGCGATGCAGGGCGGCTTTGACAACCGCCTGTCGGACTTCAACCGTGCAACGCAGGCGATGCGTCAGCCGGGATCGACCATCAAGCCCTTCGTCTATGCCGCCGGGCTCGACAACGGGATGACCCCCTCGACCCAGGTCGATAATTCGCGCTTCTGCTATTATCAGGGCGCGAACCTCGGCGAGAAGTGCATCCGCGGATCGGGCAGCGGCGGGCAGCATCCGATGCGCTTCGGGCTTGAGCAGTCGCAGAACATCATGACCGTGCAGATCGGCATGACCGCAGGGATGCCCAATGTCGTCAAGGGGATCGAAAAGGTCGGGATCGGCAAGTTCCCGGCCTATCCCTCGACCGCGCTGGGGGCGGGGGAGACGACGCTGGTGAAGATGGTCGCGGCCTATTCGGCGCTGGCGAACCATGGCCGGCTCAATCCGCCGACGCTGATCGATTATGTGCAGGACCGCCGCGGCAAGGTGCTGTGGCGCGCCGATGCCCGCGAATGCCGCGGGTGCAACATGCCCGAGTGGGACGGCAAGCCGATGCCGCGCCTCGGGGTGATGGGCGCGCAGGCGATGGATGCGCGCACCGCGTTTCAGGTGATGCACATGCTGCGCGGCGCGGTGAGCCGGGGGACGGCGACGATCCTCAATTCGCTCGGTCTGCCGCTGTTCGGCAAGACCGGCACCACCACCGGCCCCAAGGACGTGTGGTTCATCGGCGGCACGCAAACGATGATCGCGGGGGCTTATGTGGGCTTCGACCAGCCGCGCAACATGGGCGGCTATGCCTATGGCGGCACGATCTCGGCGCCAATCATCAAGAGCCTGATCGAGAAGACCAAGCCGAGGTGGTCCGATCTGCCCCCGGTGGCGCCCACCGGCGTGCGGATGGTGCGGATCGACCGGCGCTCGGGCAAGCAGGTGTTCGATGGCTGGCCGTCCGACGATCCCAAATCGGGGATCATCTGGGAAGCCTTCAAGCCCGATACCGAGCCCGAACGCTACACCCGTCAGGATGCGATCGCGGCCAAGCGCAACGAGATCCTCGCGCTGATCCGCGCCGGTCGCCAGAGCGCGGCTGCTGCGGTGGTTGATGCACCGTCCGAAGAGGGCAGTGTTGTCGAGGAAGGCGGGCTTGACTGACGCGCGCCGGAACCGCGCGCGGGGCTGGTGGGTTGGGGAGGGCATGAACCGCTTTGTCCGCTCCGCCGCCGCGCTGGCGCTTGCCGCGGTGATCGCCACCACCGCCTCGGCCGAGTTGAAGGGGGGCGCAAAGGCCCCGCTTTTCACCACCCGCGCCGCGCTCGCGGTCCATGCCAATGCCGACTACCGCGACCATGTCGCAAGGACGCTCGCGGCGGTGCGGATGCTGGGCAAGTAGCGCGCGGGGCGCGGGCGCTTTACAATCGCGCAGGCAACGCTAAGCGCGTCGGCCTGATATTGCTTTTCGCCACGAAGGACTGACCGATGCGGGCCGAGGCCCAGGCTAACATCAACCGGATCGAAGCGGCGCTGGCGCTGGTGCGCCTGTCGCTCGACTGGGAGCGCGCGCTGCGCCGGCTCGACGAGCTGAACGCGCGGGTGCAGGATCCGAACCTGTGGGACAACCCCAAGCAGGCGCAGGCGATCAGCCGCGAGCAGAAGACGCTCGAAACCGCGGTGAACACGGTGAACGAGATCGCCGCCGAAATGGCCGATGCGATCGAGTTCATCGAGTTGGGCGAGGCCGAGGGCGAGGAGACGATCGTCGAGGACGGCCTCGCCACGCTTGCCGCGCTTGCCGACCGGGCTGATGCCGACAAGGTGCAGGCGCTGCTGTCGGGCGAGGTCGACGGCAACGACACCTATCTCGAAATCCACGCCGGCGCGGGCGGGACCGAGAGCCAGGACTGGGCCGAAATGCTCTTTCGCATGTATGGCCGCTGGGCCGAACGGCGCGGCTTCAAGGTCGAGACGGTCGAGTATCAGGCGGGCGAACAGGCCGGGATCAAGTCGGCGACGCTGCACATCAAGGGCGAGGGCGCCTATGGCTATGCCAAGACCGAAAGCGGCGTCCACCGCCTCGTCCGCATCAGCCCCTATGACAGCTCGGCGCGGCGGCACACCAGCTTTTCGAGCGTGTGGGTCTTCCCGGTGATCGACGATACCTTCGAGATCGACATCAATCCGGCCGACCTCAAGATCGACACCTACCGCGCATCCGGCGCAGGCGGGCAGCACGTCAACACCACCGATTCGGCGGTGCGCATCACTCACCAGCCGACCGGCATCGTGGTGGCGAGCCAGCAGGACCGCAGCCAGCACAAGAACCGCGAGATCGCGATGAACATGCTCAAGGCGCGGCTCTACGAGGCGGAGATGCGCGCGCGCGAGGAAGCGGCCAGCGCCGAACACTCGGCCAAGAGCGACATCGGGTGGGGCCACCAGATCCGCTCCTACGTCTTGCAGCCCTACCAGATGGTCAAGGACCTGCGCACCGGCGTGGTCTCGACCTCGCCCGACGCCGTGCTCGACGGGGCAATCGACCCCTTCATCTCGGCCGCACTCGCCCAGCGGGTGACGGGTGAGAAGGTCGAGATCGAGGACGTGGAGTAGCCCCGCGCATGGGCCTGCGGCATCTGCTCCCCGTGGCGGCCGCCCTTGGCGGGGCGGTGCTGCTGGCTGGCTGCGACGCCATCGCGCCCGCTGCCTCGGACCGTCCCGAAACCGCGCTCCCGTTCCCCGCGCCCGACCGGCCGGTGGCCGCGGTCGTCTCGACCCAGTTCTCCAACGAGGACGCGCGCGATGAGCGCAACGAGGCGCAGGTGGTGATGGATCTCGCCGACCTGCGCCCCGGCATGACCGTCGCCGATATCGGCGCGGGCGAAGGCTATTACACCGTCCGCCTTGCCGAACGCGTCGGCGCCGATGGCCGCGTGCTGGCGCAGGACATCAGCCGCGAGGCGCTCGACCGGCTCGGGCGAAGGGTGGAGCGCGAGCGGCTCGAGAACATCTCGATCAAGTTCGGCGATACCGACAACCCGCAGCTTCCGCCCGACAGCTTCGATCGGATCTTCATGGTGCACATGTACCACGAGGTGACCGAGCCCTATGCGTTCCTGTGGAACATGTGGCCAGCGCTGGGCAATGGCGGGCAGATCGTGGTGGTAGAAAGCGACAGCCCGGTCGGTCGCCACGGCCTGCCGCACACCGTACTGTTCTGCGAGTTCGAGGCGGTCGGCTATGTCCTTGTCGAATATATCGAACGGCCCGACATCAAGGGCTATTTTGCCCGCTTCGCGCGTGGGCCGAAACGGACCGATCCGCAGGCGATCAAGGTCTGCGACGCGGGCTGACGGCGTGCGGGGCACGAGGTTGCGGCGCAAGGCGAGGCACACTATGGCAAGAATTCGAAATACCGCGCCGCAGGGGCGCAGAGGGGATCTTCATTGTTCAAGGGATTGAGCCCGATCGTCTACGGCGGGCGTGAGGTTTGGCCGCTGGTCGAAGGCGGCAAGGGTGTGTCGGCAACCAACCACGCCAGTTCGGGCGCTTGGGCGGCGGCGGGCGGGATCGGCACGGTGAGCGCGGTCAACGCCGACAGCTATGACGAGAACGGCAATGTCATCCCCCAGATCTACCATGGCCGCACGCGCGAGGAGCGTCACCAGGAGCTGATCCGCTACGCCATTGAGGGCGCGGTTGCTCAGGTCAAGAAGGCCTACGAGATGGCTGGCGGCAAGGGCGCGATCAACATCAACGTGCTGTGGGAAATGGGCGGGGCGCAGGCCGTGCTCGAAGGCGTGCTCGAACGCACCCGCGGCATGGTGACGGGCGTCACCTGCGGGGCGGGGATGCCCTACAAGCTTGCAGAGATCGCGGCGCGCTTCAACGTCAATTACCTGCCCATCGTCAGTTCGGGCCGCGCCTTCCGCGCCTTGTGGAAACGCTCCTACCACAAGGTTGCCGAGCTGATGGCGGCGGTGGTCTATGAAGACCCGTGGCTGGCGGGCGGGCACAATGGCCTCTCCAACGCCGAGGACCCGACCAAGCCCGAAGATCCCTATCCGCGCGTGAAAGTGCTGCGCGAGACGATGCGTGCCGAGGGCGTCTCCGACGACGTGCCGATCGTGATGGCGGGCGGCGTGTGGTACTTGCGCGAATGGGAAAACTGGATCGACAATCCCGAGCTCGGCAAGATCGCCTTCCAGTTCGGCACGCGGCCCTTGCTCACCCGCGAAAGTCCGATCCCGCAGATCTGGAAGGACATGCTGCGCACGGTCGAGCCCGGCGACGTGCTGCTCCACAAGTTCTCGCCCACCGGCTTTTACTCGAGCGCGGTCAAGACCCCGTTCCTCTACGACCTGATGCACCGCAGCGAGCGCCAGATCGCGTTCTTCAAGCGCGGCGAGGAAGAGGGCACGGTGCAGCTTGGCGAAGACGGAAAGGCGCGCAGCTTCTGGGTGCGTCCCGAGGACAAGGCGCGGGCCGAAATGTGGATGCGCGCCGGGCACACTGAGCCGCTCAAGACCCCCGAGGGCACGATCGTTTTCGTGACACCGGAAGCGCGCGACACGATCCGCAAGGACCAGCAGGACTGCATGGGCTGCCTGTCGCATTGCGGCTTTTCGGCGTGGAAGGATCACGACGATTTCACCACGGGCCGCCTCGCCGACCCGCGCAGTTTCTGCATCCAGAAGACCCTGCAGGACATCGCCCATGGCGACGACCCCGACAACAACCTCGCCTTTGCGGGCCACGCCGCCTACCGCTTCAAGACCGACCCCTTCTTCTCCAACGGCTACACCCCGAGCGTGGGGGAACTGGTCGAGCGGATTTTGACCGGGGATTGAATTGGCAGGAGTCGCGATGGGCCGCGCCGATCATGTTGGGGTGAAATTCGCGGCTGCAGTGCTCGCGGCGCTGCTCGCCAATACTGCTGCGGCGCAATCCGTTGAAGCTGGTGATGACAAGTCCAAGCCCGCAACACCAATGGCGCAATGCATCGGGCGCATTGCGGAGCGCACGACAGAAGAAAACGCGCCGCTGGCGAAGCCGGCAAGCTTTGCGAAGTGTTTTGAGCCAAGGCAGGTCCGTGACTCCGGAGACGTGATGCTCCGGTTCTCTTCGCAGCCAGCACTTGGCGGCGTCGGGTATGAGGTCTCGATCCGCCCGTATGACGATGACGTTGCCGCCGTTCGGGTTGTCATCGTCGATGGCCATCCGGAAGCAGGCTGGATCGAGATGCTCAGTGCCTATTCGGATATTCCTCGAGAGCAATTCGATCGGCTGCGCGCTTCTTTCGCGGCGGCTCTGTCGGCCGCACCCATTGCGTCACTGTCCGTGGACCGCGACGGCAATGAAGTCATCATCGTTTGCACGGATGGGCCCGGCTATCTGACCGAGGTTGTCGAGCCGTCAGGCACGCGTGAGCTGTCGGGTTTCTGCGGCGATCACCCCAACCGTCGGCTTGCGGAGGAAATCGAGCGCATAAAGTCGGCAGTGGTGTCGGATTTTGCCGACCAAGAGGCGCGGCGCTAGGGACGCGGCGATGGACGACAGCTCTCCGCCGCCGCTCTCGCTGTGGGTTCGCGAACTGCCGATTACGGTGCCGATTGCTTTGAGCCCGCTGCGCCGCCCGCGCGCGGTCGCGGGGGCGCGGGATGGGGCAGGGCAGCCGGTGATGGTGATCCCCGGCATCCTGTCGAGCGACAGTGCCACCGCGCTGCTGCGCCGCACGCTCGATGCGAGTGGCTATCGCGCCCATGCCTCCGAGCTGGGCTTTCTGACCGGGATCAAGGCAGCAACGCTGGCCCGCGCGGTGGATCGCCTTGCCGCCGTTGCCGCCGCCGAGCAGCGCAAGGTTGCACTGGTGGGATGGAGCCTCGGCGGGCTCTATGCCCGGGTGCTGGCGCAGCGCCACCCTGATCTGGTCGAGCTGGTGATGACCTTGGGCACCCCCTTCTCGGGCGACCGGCGCGCAAACAATGCCTGGCGGCTTTACGAGGCGATCAACGACCACAAGGTCGATGCCCCGCCGGTGCCCGATGATCCGGCGGTGAAGCCCCCGGTGCCGACGATCGCGCTATGGTCGAGAAAGGACGGCGTGATCGCCCCCGCCGCGGCGAGAGGTCTGCCGCATGAGCGCGATGCCGAGGTGGAAGTCCCCTTCCACCACTTCGCGCTCGCCTCGACCCGGCCCGCGATCGACCGGGTGGTGAGCGAACTGGGGCGGGCGCTGGCGGGCTGATTGCAACCGCGCAAGGCAGGTTGAGGGGCTGAGCTTGAGTTACGAGGAGCAAGCGAATTGGGGGATAAGCACCTGTCCGAAGAAAAGATATCTCGGCGCCTGCCAGTCTGGTGCGCGTTGTCCGACGCGTTTCTCGATACCGAGCTCGACGCGCAAGCCTATCGGCACATGGCCGACACCATACGCGCGAAAGGCTTTTCGGCGACCGAGGCCGAGGCGATTTTCCGGGAGGAAGTCGCCCCAGCTTTCGCTTACAATCTGTGGAGCGTGGCGGGCGAATGGGTGGGCTGGCCGGAGGCAACCGTGCGCGAGCGGGTCCTTGCTGGCGAAAGCGGGCCTCTTGCCGCCCTCGTCAACCGGATCGCGCTGGGCCGCTATCTCGACGAGGAATGGGCACGGATAGCAGCCCATCTGACCGCATGAACTAACCCCGCACCAGCGCCGTCAGCACCTGATCGGGCGGGCGGTGGCCGTCGGCCCACATGCGGATGTTGGCGATCACCTTGTGCCCCGAATCCTCGCGGCCCTCGGCCGTCGCGCTGCCGATGTGGGGGAGGGTCATGACATTGGGGTGGGCGATCAGGCGCGGGTCGACGTGGGGCTCGTCGGGGTAGACGTCGAGCCCTGCGCCAGCCAGCTGCCCCGATTCGAGCGCCGCGATCAGCGCCTCCTGATCGATCAGCTCGCCGCGCGCGGTGTTCACGATGGAGCTGCCCGGCTTCATCAGCGCGATCCGGCGCGCATCGATCAGGTAGCGGGTCTCCTCGGTGAGCGGGCAGTGGAGGGTGAGGATGTCGGCTTTGGCCATCAGCGTGTCGACATCGGCCACGTAACGCGCGCCGAGCATCCGCTCCAACGCCTCGGGCAGTTGTTTGCGGTTGGTGTAGGCGATCTCGAGCCCGAAGGCGCGCGCGCGGTGGGCGACCGCCTGACCGATTCGGCCCATGCCGATGATGCCGAGCACCTTGCCCGCGAGCTTCCTCCCGAGCAGTCCCGAGGGCGCCCAGCCGGTCCACTTGCCGCTGCGCACCAGCGCGGTGCCTTCACGGATGCGGCGCGGCACGCCGATGATCCCGGCCATGGCGAGATCGGCGGTGTCGTCGGTGAAGACACCGGGCGTGTTGGTGACGATGATTTTCCGGGCCGCCGCTGCATCGAGGTCGATATGCTCCGTGCCCGCGCCGAAGCTGGCGATCAGGCCGAGACGCTCGCCGGCTCGCGCGATAAGATCGGCGTCGATCTTGTCGGTCACGGTCGGCACCAGCACGTCAAAGTCCTGCATCGCGGCGGCCAGCTGGTCGCGGCTGAGCGGCACATCGGCCTCGTTCAGCACCACATCGAACAGCTCGCGCATTCGCGCCTCGACCTCCGGCATCAGGTGGCGGGTGACGATCACGCGCGGCGGGCTGGCGAGCGGGCGAGGGGGGCGTTGGGTCATGGCCCGTGGGCTAATCGCTGAGGGGCAGGGCGGTCAAGGCGCGGATCGTAACGCGAGGCTTGAATCGGTGAAGCTTAAGGCGCTATCGCTCGGGAATGCAGGGATTTCGCCGTCTTGTCGCTTATGTGCTCGCGCTGGTGCTCGCTGCCGGGGCGATTGGCTTGCCGCTTGCGGCGCAGGACCGGGTGCTGCCCTATTGGGCGGCGCTGCGCTACGAGAAGGTCAACATGCGCGTCGGACCGAGCGAGGAATATCCCATCGTCTGGGTCTACGCGCGCAAAGGCCTGCCGGTGAAGGTGGTGCGCGTGCGCGAAGGCTGGCGCCTGGTCGAGGATCACGAGGGCACGCAGGGCTGGATTTCGGCCAGCCAGCTCGATCCTGCGCGCGGCGGCATGGTTATCGGCAACGGCCTTGCCGAGGTGCGCGCCGCTGCCGGCCCGGCCTCCGCGATCAAGTGGCGCGCCGAGCCGGGCGTCATTGCCAGCATGAAGAAGTGCAAGGCCGGGTGGTGCGAGGTCGATATCGCCGGGCGCAAGGGCTTTGTCGTGGCCGAGCGCCTGTGGGGTTCGCAGGACCTGCCGGGCGACCAGTAGCGCTCGCCGCCCGGCGGTTGATCCTAGACCAGCTCGACCGCCACCGCAGTGGCCTCGCCGCCGCCGATGCACAGCGAGGCGACGCCGCGCTTCTTGCCTTGGGCCTTCAATGCCGCGATCAGCGTGACGATGATCCGCGCGCCGCTCGCGCCGATGGGGTGGCCGAGCGCCGTGCCGCCGCCGTTCACGTTGATCTTCTCGTGGCCGATGCCGAGATCGCGCATCGCGAACATCGCGACGCAGGCGAAGGCTTCGTTGACTTCGAACAGGTCGACATCATCGACCGACCAGCCAGCGCGCTCGAGCACCTTCTGGATCGCCGGGATCGGTGCAGTGGTGAAATCGGCCGGGGCATGGGCATGGGCGGCGGTGGCGACCACGCGGGCCACGGGGGTCAGCCCCTTGGCCTCGGCAACGCTCGCGCGGGTCAGCACCAGCGCGGCGGCACCATCCGAGATCGAGGAGGAGGTCGCCGCGGTGATCGTCCCGTCCTTGGCGAAGGCGGGCTTCAGCTGCGGGATCTTGTCGGGGCGGCCCTTGCCGGGGGCTTCGTCATGCTCGACCACGACATCGCCCGCGCGGGTGCTGACGGTCACCGGCACCACCTCGTCAGCAAAAGCGCCGCTCGCGATCGCCTTGTTGGCGCGGGCGAGCGACTCGATCGAATAGGCGTCCATCTCCTCGCGGGTCATCTGGTAGGCATTGGCGGTGTCCTGCGCGAAGGTGCCCATCGCGCGGCCGGGCTCGTAAGCATCTTCCAGTCCGTCGAGGAACATGTGGTCATAGGCGGTATCGTGCCCGAGCCGCGCGCCCGAGCGGTGCTTCTTGAGGAGGTAGGGGGCATTGGTCATGCTCTCCATCCCGCCTGCGACCACCACGTCGATGGTTCCGCTGGCGAGCGCCTCGGCGCCCATGATGACGGTCTGCATGCCGCTGCCGCAGACTTTGTTGACGGTCGTAGCCTCGACCGAGAGCGGCAGTCCCGCCTTGATCGCGGCCTGACGCGCCGGGGCCTGGCCGAGGCCAGCAGGAAGCACGCAGCCCATGTAGGCGCGGTCGATCTGATCGCCGCTCACGCCTGCGCGCTCGACCGCAGCCTTGACTGCGACCGCGCCAAGATCGGTCGCGCTCACTTCCGACAGCGCGCCCTGCATCGCGCCCATCGGGGTGCGGGCATAGGAGAGGATGACGACCGGATCGGCGGGGGAGAGCTGGGTCATGGCAAAGTCCTTGCGTGGCGGGGGAATATCGGGCGCGATGTAATCATGGCAGGCGCGCATGGCAATCGTGAGGCACCCATGCACCTTGCGCCCGGGCGCGTATTCCGCAAGAACACGTCGCAAATCAAAACGCATATGTCCGAACGGGAGAACGACATCATGGCCGACGACCGCCGCGCCGAACTTGAAAGTCTGCTGGCGCGCCAGCGTGCTGCCTTCACCGCCTCGCGCCCCGAGCCGCTGAGCCAGCGCAAGGACCGCATCCGCCGCGCGATGGCGCTGGTCAAGGAACACGGCGAGGCCTTCGCCAAGGCGATGAGTGCCGATTTCGGCAATCGCTCACACGCTCAATCGATGCTGACCGATATCGCCGCGACCGTCGGCGCGGGCAATCATGCCCTGAAGCACATCGACCAATGGGCGAAGCCCGAAAAGCGCAAGGTGCAGTTCCCGCTCGGTCTGATGGGCGCGCGGGCCGAGGTGCGCTATGAACCCAAGGGCGTGATCGGCATTCTCTCGCCCTGGAATTTCCCGGTTCAGCTCGCCTTCGGGCCGCTGATGCAGGTGCTCGCCGCGGGCAACCGGGCGATGATCAAGCCGTCCGAATTCACCGAGCGCACCAGCGAGCTGATGGCCGAGCTGACCGCGCAATATTTCCAGCCGGAGGAAGTCGCAGTGATCACCGGCGGGCCGGAAGTGGCCGCCGCCTTCTCCTCGCTGCCCTTCGATCACCTCGTCTTCACCGGGTCGACAGCGACCGGGCGCCGCGTGATGCAGGCGGCGGCGACGAACCTCGTGCCGGTGACGCTAGAGCTGGGCGGCAAGTCGCCGGTCGTCATGGGCCGCAGCGCCGATTTCGCCAAGGCGGGCGAGCGCATTGCGATCGGCAAGATGATGAACGCCGGCCAGATCTGCCTTGCGCCCGACTACCTGATGGTGCCCGAGGACAAGGCCGACGAAGCGGTCGCAGGCGTCACCGGTGCGGCCGCCGCGATGTATCCGCGCGTGCTCGACAATGACGACTACGCCTCGATCGTCTCCGACCGCCATTTCGAGCGCCTGCAGGGCCTCGTCGCCGACGCGCGCGACAAGGGCGCCGAGGTGATCGAGGTCAATCCGGCGGGCGAGGACTTCGCCAATGCCAACCAGCGCAAGATGCCGCTGACCGTGCTGCGCGGTGTCAGCGACAACATGACCGTGATGCAGGAGGAAATCTTCGGACCCCTTCTGCCGGTGATGACCTACAAATCGGTCGATCAGGCGGTCGACTATATCAACGAACACGACCGCCCGCTCGGCCTCTATTATTTCGGCGAGGATCGCGCCGAGCAGGAGCGCGTGCTGACCCGCACGATCTCGGGCGGGGTGACCACCAATGACGTGGTGTTTCATGTCTCGATGGAGGACCTGCCGTTTGGCGGGGTGGGGCCTTCGGGGATGGGGAGCTATCACGCCATCGAAGGTTTCCGCGAGTTCAGCCATGCCCGCGCGGTCTATCACCAGCCAAAGATCGACATCGCCAAGCTCGGCGGATTGAAGCCGCCCTATGGCAAGGCGACCGAGGGGGCAGCGGCGCGCATGATGAAATGAGGGCGCTCCTCGCCGCGTTGGCGCTGTGCTTAGCGGCGCCGCTTTGCGCCGGGGAGGCCGCGTCGACGTGGCGCGCGGTCGATGCGGCAACCGGGCAGATCGCCGATATGGCGGGGCTGGAGCAGCTCGCCAGCGACTTTCCCGACAGCGCCAGCGTCCGCCTGCGACTGCTCAACGCGCAGCTCGAAGCGGGCGAGGGCGAGGCGGCGCTCGCCAGCCTGCGCTGGCTCGCGGCACGGGGGCATGTGTTCGGCGAGCGGGCGAGGGCGCAGATCCCTGCGCTGATCGGCCCCGCTCACGCCGAGGCGGCGCGCACATACCTCGCCCGCTCGCCGCTCATCATCGCCGCTAGCACCGTATTCAGAACGCTCCCTGCCGAAGCGGGGCTGATCGAGAGCGTCATCGTCGTACCGGGCGAAGACGGCGCTTTGGCAAGCTCGGTGTCGCGGCGCACGCTGTTCGCCCTCGCCCGGCTGAGCCAATGGATCGAGGTCCCGGTGCCGCGTGCGCAGGCCTTGTCGGGCTTGGCCTATGCACCCGACGGAAGTCTGGGCTGGGTCGCCTCTGGCAACATTGACGGGGCCGCGCTGGAGTCTGCTGGCTTCACCGGGTTGATCGGCCTGACGGGTGACATGGACGACCTGCTGATGATCCCTGCTCCCGAAGGCGTGGTGGTCTCCGACCTCACGGTTGGGCCTGACGGGACGGTCTATGCCAGCGATCCGATCGGCGGCGGCATCTATCGTGCGAGGCCCGGGGCGACGGTGCTCGATGCGCTGGTGCCCCCCGGCACCTTCCGCTCGCCGCAAGGGCTGGCCGTGAGCGCGGATGGCGTGCGGCTTTATGTCAGCGATTATCGCTATGGGCTTGCGGTGGTCGATCTGGCCAGCGGCGCAATGGCGCGGGTTGCCAGCGATGTGGAGGCCGCGCTCGACGGGGTCGACGGGCTGTGGCTCTACGGTGGCGAACTCATCGCCATCCAGAACGGCACCAGCCCGATGCGGATCAGCGCATTTCGTCTTTCCAACGACGGCACGCGGATCACCGCCCGCCGCATCCTCGAACAGGCGCACCCCGAATGGACCGAGCCGCTGGGAGGCAGCATTGCCGGGGACGCGCTCTATTATGTCGCGACCGGGCAGTGGGATCGCTATGACAAGGGCACCTTGCGCGAAGGAATGACTGCAATCCCGACCGTGATCCGTAAATTGCCGCTGGCCCCGCGCTGAGGCAGCGCCCGGCTCGCAACGACTGTTCGATTTCCTGCAACTCCCTTAAGGGGTTTTCTCCGAGTCGCAGGCTTGCGCGGTGCGCGCGACAGGCCTAGGGCGAGCCACGGGATTAATAGCTTGGACATCGTCGTGATCGACCTCAGTCAGTATCTGCCGATACTGTTATTCGTGCTGGTCGCCTTCGGGCTGTCGGTGCTTTTCGTCGTGGCACCGATGGCGGTCTCGCGCCTGACCGGCACGCACAATCCCGATGCCGAGAAGCTTTCGGAATATGAATGCGGCTTCCCCGCCTTCGAGGATGCGCGCAGCCAGTTCGACGTGCGCTTCTACCTCGTCGCGATCAGCTTCATCGTCTTCGATCTCGAAGCCGCCTTCCTGTTCCCCTGGGCCGTGAGCCTCGGCGAGACGGGCTGGGTGGGCTGGAGCGGCATGATGGTGTTCCTGTTCATCCTCGCGGTGGGCCTCGCTTATGAATGGAAAAAAGGGGCGTTGGACTGGGAATGAACAACACGATTTCTCCTCCCCAAGGACTGCCCGACATTTCGAAGCTGACCACCGCTGCTGGCGGCGAGGTCCGCGCGCCTGACGCGAGCTTCTTCAACGCGCTCCAGACCGAGGTCACCGACAAGGGCTTCCTCGTCACCTCGACCGAGGAGCTGTTCCAGTGGGCGCGCACTGGCAGCCTATGGTGGATGACCTTCGGCCTTGCCTGCTGCGCGGTCGAGATGATCCACGTCAACATGCCGCGCTACGACATGGAGCGCTTCGGCGCCGCGCCGCGCGCCTCTCCGCGCCAATCGGATGTGATGATCGTTGCCGGCACGCTGTGCAACAAGATGGCCCCGGCGCTGCGCAAGGTCTACGACCAGATGTCGGACCCCAAGTATGTGATCAGCATGGGCAGCTGCGCCAATGGCGGCGGCTATTACCATTACAGCTATTCGGTGGTGCGCGGCTGCGACCGGATCGTGCCGGTCGACATCTACGTCCCCGGCTGCCCGCCGACTGCCGAGGCGCTGCTCTACGGCGTGATGCAATTGCAGCGCAAGATCCGCCGCGTCGGGACTATCGAGAGGTAAGGGCGTATGGCCGTTCTCCACTCCGCCCCCAAATTCGCCTCCAATGAAGGCGTGATCGACGCCGTCAGCGAGACCATTTCTGTCTGGCTGATCGAGGCTGTCGAAGCCCACGGCGAGGTGATCTTCCGCGTCGAGCGTGACGCCATCGCCCGGGTGCTCCAGATCCTGCGGGACGACCACGCCTATCAGCAGCTCATGGAAATCGCGGGGGCCGACTACCCCTCGCGGCCGGAGCGCTTCGAGGTCGTGTACATGCTCCAGAGCCTCACCAAGAACCACCGCGTGATGGTCAAGTGCTCGGCCTCCGAGGATACGCCGGTGCCCACCGTCACGACCCTCTGGCCCAATGCCGGGTGGCTCGAGCGCGAGGTGTTCGACATGTACGGCGTGACCTTCGCCGGAAACCCCGACCTGCGCCGCATCCTCACCGATTACGGCTTCGAAGGGCACCCGTTCCGCAAGGACTTCCCGATGACCGGCTACACCGAACTGCGCTATTCGGAGGAAGAGAAGCGCGTTGTGTACGAGCCGGTCGTGCTGGCGCAGGAAATGCGCAGCTTCGATTTCCTCTCGCCTTGGGAAGGCGCAGACTATGTGCTGCCCGGTGACGAGAAAGCTCCCCCCAAACCGGAAGGGGAGGCCAAGAAATGAGCATGAACCTCGAAGAGTCGCTCACCACCACGGGCGAGGTCATCACCAATTACACGATCAACTTCGGCCCCCAGCACCCGGCCGCGCACGGCGTCTTGCGCATGGTGATGGAGCTTGACGGCGAGGTGATCGAGCGGATCGACCCCCATGTCGGCCTGCTCCACCGCGGCACCGAAAAGCTGATCGAGCAGAAGACCTATCTTCAGGCGCTGCCCTATTTCGACCGGCTCGATTACTGTTCGCCGCTGGCGATGGAGCATTCCTATGTGCTCGCCATCGAGAAGCTGCTGAACCTCGAAGTGCCGATCCGCGCGCAATATCTGCGCGTGCTGTTCGCCGAGCTCACCCGCATCTGCAACCACATGCTCAACATGGGCGCGCACATCCTCGATGTCGGCGCCTTCACGCCGAACCTGTGGATCATGGACCTGCGCGAGGATTGCCTCAACTTCTTCGAGCGGGCGAGCGGCGCGCGCATGCACTCGGCCTGGTTCCGCCCGGGCGGCGTGCATCAGGACGTGCCGGAAAAGCTGCTGGTTGATATCGGCGACTGGCTCGACAACCGCTTCTTCCAGCTGTTCGAAGACGCGATGAGCCTCGTCATGGACAATCGCATCTTCAAGCAGCGCAACGTCGATATCGCCGTCGTGTCGCGCGAGGATGCGATTGCCTGGGGCTTCAGCGGCCCGATGATCCGCGCGGCGGGCTTGCCGTGGGATCTGCGCAAGAGCCAGCCCTATGACGTCTATGACCGCATGGAATTCGACATTCCGGTCGGCACCAACTCCGATTGCTACGACCGCTTCATGGTGCGCGTGAAGGAAGTCTACGAAAGCGCCAAGATCATCCGCCAGTGCCTGCGCGACATGCCGACCGGGCCGATCGCCAGCAGCGACACCAAGGTGGTCCCGCCCAAGCGCGGCGAGATGAAGCAGTCGATGGAAGCGCTGATCCACCACTTCAAGCTCTACACCGAAGGCTTCCACGTGCCCGCGGGCGAGGTCTACGTGGCGACCGAAAGCCCCAAGGGCGAATTCGGAGTCTATCTCGTCAGCGACGGCACCAACAAGCCCTACCGCTGCAAGATCCGCCCCACGGCGTTCTCGCACCTGCAGGCGATGGACTTCATGTCCAAGGGCCACATGCTGCCCGACGCGACCGCCATTCTGGGCGCGATCGACGTGGTGTTCGGGGAGTGCGACCGGTGAGGGCGTTCCTTTTGGCTGCCGTTTCCATCCCACTCCTGTGTGGAAATGCGCCGTCGTTGGGTCGGTTTGAGCTCAGCGTAATGTTCGCTCGGCATGTTCTTGATGGTCGATATCAGCAGGCTCGTTCAATGATGATGGAGAGCGCATTGATCGAGACCTCGGTTCCGGGCGGCAAACCCGATTTGCAAGATTTATCAGAGTATTTGCGGGCGTGTCCGATAGATAAAATTAGATCTTTTGAAGGTCGCATTATCTTCGATCTCGACTGTGGCGGAGAGTATGATTCCATGATGTTGAGCTTCTCAGGTGAGAAGGTAAGTCACGTCGATTTTGGCCCTCCGCCGCCGCCATTCAACATAGCTCCGCGTCCGTTGTCGAGGGGGGGCAATTAATGGCTGACCGCACCCCCGCACCCGACACCCCCGAACTGCGCGCCCGGTGGAGCGCGTTTGCTTGGACGCCGGAAAATCGCAAGACCGCCGATTGGCATATCGCCAAGTATCCCGAGGGGCGTCAGCGTTCGGCGGTGATGCCGCTGCTCGATCTTGCTCAGCGGCAGGTTGGCGCGGAGACCGATACGCAGGGCTGGTTGCCACTGCCGGTGATCGAGTATGTCGCGAAGTATCTCGATATGCCGGTGATCCGCGTGCTCGAGGTCGCCAGCTTCTATTTCATGTATAATCTGAAGCCCGTCGGCAAATTCCATGTGCAGGTGTGCGGCACCACGCCCTGCATGCTGCGCGGGTCGGACGACATCATGGCCGCCTGCAAGAAGCGCGGCATGGTGAAGGGCGGTGTCTCGGCGGACGGGTTGTGGACCCTCACCGAAGTCGAATGCATGGGCAATTGCGCCACCGCGCCGATGGTCCAGATCAACGACGACAATTACGAGGATCTGACCCCCGAACGCCTCGACGCTGTGCTCGATGCGCTCGCGGCGGGCCAGCAGCCCAAGGCCGGTACGCAGGAGCCGGGGCGCCACACCTCCGAGCCTGCGGGCGGGCCGACCACGCTGACCGCGATGGTGGGTGCCAACCACGACTACCGGGGCGAATGGTGATGTACGCCGCGATAATCCTCCCCGGAACGGGGAGGGGGACCGCCGCAGGCGGTGGAGGGGATTCGCCTCGAGGAGCGGCTGCGCGTAGGGGGAGTCCCCACCGTCAGCCGCTTCGCGTCTGCCACCTCCCCGGTGCGGGGAGGGTCGAGGTATGACCGCCGTCGTCTCCCTCCTCGGCGCGGTGCTGCTGGCGTTCATCGCCTACAAGCTGCTGATGGGTGTGATCCGCATCGGCGTGATCATCCTCATCCTCGGCGTGCT
>JACESM010000032.1 GCA_013911835.1 Porphyrobacter sp.
CCCGGCAAGTGCCGCGACGCAGCCAGCGCGTTTCCTGACGCGACCCCGAAGGGGCGGGCCGATTTGGGTTCAGGGCCACGTTTCTCGTCGCTCACGATGCGCCGCATCGCTCGCTCCTCGCGCCTCACCCTGAACCCAAATCGGCTCCGTCAGAGCGACCCAGATTGGTCGGAAAGTGCTCTAGGGCTGAAGTGATGGCCGGTGCCTAGCAATCGTCGAGGCTGGCCAGCATCGCGGTAATCAGATCACGCCCCTCGGTCACGCCGGTGAATCGCCTGGCGATTGTGCCGCCTGCAAACAGGATCATGGTGGGCACCGAGCGCACTTCGAACAGTGCAGTCAATCCTGGGCAGCGACCGGCATCAACCTTGAAAACCATGGCCGTGCCGCGAAAGCGCGCTGCGATTGTCTCAAGCATGGGAGCCTGCATCTGGCACGGGCCGCACCCGCCCGCGTAGAAACCTACGAGGACGGGATGATCGGCATCGATGACCATGGCCTTGAAGTCCGAGGCGGTCAGTTCCTTCGGCACGGCAGCGGTTAGAGCCCCAGGTCCGACAGGCCGGGGTGATCGTCAGGCCGGCGACCCAGCGGCCAGCGAAACAGGCGCTGCTCTTCGGTGATGGGGTGTTCGTTGATGCTGGCAAAGCGGCGGTGCATCAGGCCGTCTTCCACGAACTCCCAGTTCTCATTGCCATAGGCGCGGAACCAGTTGCCGCTATCATCGTGGTATTCATAGGCGTAGCGCACCGCGATGCGGTTGACTGTGAAGGCCCACAGCTCCTTGATCAGCCGGTAATCGAGCTCCTTGGCCCACTTGCGCTCCAGAAACGCCTGCGCCTCGGCGCGGCCGCGGGGAAATTCGGCGCGGTTCCGCCATTGCGTGTCCTCGGTATAGGCGAGCGCGACCTTGACGGCATCGCGGCTGTTCCAGCCATCTTCGGCCAAGCGCACCTTTTCGCGTGCGGTTTCTTCGGTGAAGGGCGGAAGCGGGGGACGGGCCATGGCGATCTCCAATATCTGAACTGCGAAAAAGACCGGGCGGAGCAAGGGAGGCAGCCCCGCCCGGTCAGCATGCGGATGGAATCGGGGGACGCATCCGCGCAAAGTCATCGGGGGAGAGAGGGGGGATCCGATAACAACTGCAAGTTAGACGGCGAGGGCGGCGCGGAGAACTGCGGAAGCGCGCAAGGGATCATTCCGCGCCGCGCAATGCCGCGATTTCCTGTTCGAGCACGGCGATCCGCGTGTCGCGATCCTCCAGCGCTTGGCGCACATCGTCAGCATGAAACATCTGCGGGATGTGTTGCGGACAGTTGGAATCCCACGCTTCGACATCGAACAGGATGACCTGCTCAGGCCGCGCGCGGTAGCCTTTGGGCATCAGGCGCCGTTCAAGCCCGGTGTCACCTTCAATCACCCGCGCAGTGCCCCAGATCTTGATCCGCTGGCGATGGGCGTAATCCATCAGGAAGATATAGGCCTTGGGGTTCTCGGCGAGATTGCCGGTGGTGATGAACTGCCGGTTGCCCTTGAAATCGGCAAAGGCAAGCTGGCGCTCGCCTGCCAAATGCAGGAACCCGGGCGGGCCGCCGCGATGCTGGATATAGGGCTGGCCGTCCGCGCTGGCTGTGGCGAGGTAGAAGCTGCTGACCCCGGCGATGAAGGCCGCGAGGTTCTTATCGATCACCTCGCCCATCTCCATGCCGGCATAGATCGCGCGCGATCCCTTGCGTTCCTGAGCGGCCTTCACGGCGGGCGTGAAGGCGATATCAACCGGGCGCGTCATGCGGTGGGAACCTGCGGCGCGATCTGCCAGGTGGGATCGGGGCGCGGCACGCGCATCAGGGCGCGGATCTGATCGGCCACCTTTTGCGACGTCAGGTCGCGCAGCAGTGCGAAGGCCACTTCGACGCCGGTGCCCGGCCCGGTCGAGCTGATCATCTTGCCATCGATGACGATCGCCTCGTCAACGAACCGCGCGCCGTAGGACACAAGCTGCGCCTTCCGCTGGCCGCCGACCTGATGGTAGGTGGTCGCCCGGCGGCCGTTCAAAACGCCCGCCGCACCCAGCGCCAGCGATGCCACGCAGACCGAAGCGACCATCTTCCCGCGCGCCTCGAAGTGGCGGATGACATCAAGGAACGGTTCGGACAACGCGTCCTCATAAAACCCAGCCCCGGCAAACCCGCCGGGCACGGCAAGCGCATCGAAGCTGTCCAGATCGAGATCGCTGATAAGCGCGTCGGGAACCACCGAAAAACCGAAGGTGGCGCGCAGGCGTGGCCGCAACCCAGCCGAGACCAGTTCGATCGGCTCATCACCGTCGATATTCGCCCAGCCCAGCACATCGGTAAATCCCGCCGCCTCCAGAGGTTCAAAGCCCTCGGCAAGCAGTAACAACACACGTTTGGCCATTGCCATGGTTCCTTGCAGAAGGTCGCAGCGTTCGGATGCGTCACCGATCGAAGGTGATCGCAATCTTGCCGAAATGCCCGGCGGCGCGCAGACGCTCGTATGCCAACGGCGCTTCATCGAAGGCGAACACCTCGTCGACAATCGGATGGATCGTTTGCTCGGCCATGAACGCGTTCAACCGCTGATAATGTTCGGCCGAACCCACGCAAATGCCATTGATGCTGGCATTCTTGAATTGCAGCGGGGTGAGATTGGGCTGCGCGCCAAAGCCTGACAGCACCCCGATCTGGGCGATCCGCCCGCCGGGTGCGATGGCGGCAATCGAGCGGTCATAGGTATCCGGCCCGCCGAGTTCGAGGATGTGATCGACGCCGTGGCCATCGGTCAACGCCATCGCTGCCTGATCCCAATCGGGCTGGGTTTTGTAGTTGATGGTCTTCCACGCACCGAGCGCAGTTGCCCGTTCAAGCTTGGCATCGGACGACGAGGTGACAATCACCCGCGCACCATGCGCAGTGGCAAGCAGCAAGCCGATCAGCGCAACCCCGCCGGTGCCTTGCACCAGCACCGTCTCACCGGCTTGCAATTGGCCGCGTTCGAACAGCGCGTGCCACGCGGTCACGCCGGCGCAGGGCAAGGTGGCCGCTTCGACGAAGCTCAGGTGATCGGGAATGGCGACCGCCGCCGTTTGGTCGATCACGACATATTCGCTCAGCACGCCATCGGTCTGGCCGCCGCCCAGCGCGTTTGACAGGTGCATTGGCGAAAATGCACCGCCACGCCATGCCGGGAAGAAATTCGGGCTGACGCGGTCACCGATTGCCCACTTGGAGACTGCCGATCCGATCGCGGCGACCACGCCGGCCGCGTCCGACACGGGCGTGAGGCCGTCGCGCGTCCCATCCGCATCGCCCATGGTCAGCAGATCGCGGTAGTTGAGGCTGGCCGCCCGGACCTTGATCAGGATCTGGGTGGGGGCCAGTTCCGGAACCGGCTTTGTCGTTTGCTTGAGGGTGAGCGACGAAGCGTCTTTGGTAAGGGCGAAGTTGCGCGAGAGCATGGTGTTTTCCAGTCAGGTTGGGGGAGTTATAAATCGAGGATCAACCGGTCGCCGCCGCCCGCGGAAGGGTCGGCCGGGACCGCGCAGCAGATCAGCGCCTGATCGGCACCAACCTTGGCGGATGGGCGGGTTTCGTAGGTGACCTTGCCGGCCAGCACCTTGACGGCGCAGGTGCCGCAAGAGCCGCCGCGGCAGCTATATTCGGGCGTCAGGCCGCGTGCCTCGGCAAGATCGAGCAGGCTTCCAGAAGCGGCATCCCAGCGGGCTTCCTTACCCGACTTGGCGAAGGCTACCGGCACGGGACTGTCCGAGATGGGCGGCAAGGCGTCGACGCTGGCCGGTTCGCGGCGCTTCAATGAGGCCGGACCGAACGCTTCCGCATGGATCCGCGCATCGGCGACGCCAATGTCGCTCAGCTGATCGTACAACCCTTGCATGAAGGGCGGCGGGCCGCACATGTAGAAGTCATAGGCGTCAAACGGAAGGGTCTGACGGAACAGGTCGGCGCTGATACGGCCCTCGGCGTCGAAGTCGACGCCAGGCGCCGCGCCCTCGGTCAGCTCGAGCAGCCGGATCACCCGCACCGCGCCGCCTGCCTGCGCCACCAATGCGGCGATCTCCTGATCAAACGCCCGTTCGGCCAACGAGCGCGCGGCGATGAACATAAAGGTCGGGCGAATGCGGCGCTTGCGCAGCCCTTCGAACACGATGCTGCGCAGCATCGCCAGCATCGGTGTGATCCCGACACCCGCGGCGAGCAGAACGGCAGGGCGGGCTTCGAGCGGTTCGATCACAAACCCGCCCGCCGGCGCGCGCGCTTCGATCATGTCGCCCACCGCCAGATCATCGTGCAGGTGGTTCGAGACGAGCCCCTGGCGCTTTACGCTGAGACGGTAGTATCCGTCAGACGGGGCGGTAGAGAGCGTGTAGGTGCGCAGCACCGGTTCGCCAGCGGCATCGGGGCGCACGCGGATCGGCAGATGCTGGCCCGCCTGATGCGCAACAATGCCCTTGCCGTCGGCCGGTTCGAGATGGAACGAGCGGATGACGCTGCTCTCATCGACGATCCGCGCGATCCGGAACGGGCGCCAGGCATCGCGTAGCTCTTCCGCTGCAAGCCGGTCCGCCGCTTGGCTCCAGTCCCCCGTCATCAGATTGTTGGGCGACATCCCGTCTGCCCGCATGGCAAAGCGCAGCGGCAAGGCGCCCGCGCGCAGCAGCACCTTGCGCGGGCGGAACACCCATAGCCGCTCTGCGCCCTGGAAGGCGGCGATCTCGTCGGACTCCAGCACCACTTCGGCATCGCCGGTCAGGTGCAGCATGTCGCCGGTGGCAAAGTCGGGGAAGACCAGCCCTGCCTTGGGGTTCAGCCGAAAATTGCCGAAGGTGTTGAAATGCAAGTTCCCGGCAAAGTCGGGAATGGTGAGCGAGCCATCGGCATTGATGCGCACGAAGCCCGGCTTGCCGCCGCGGTGTGAGGCATCGACGTGCCGCCCTGCCGCGTCGTCGATATAGGACGAGACGAAGAAGGTGTCAGCGGCGCTGATCATGGCGCGCACGCGCGGGTCATCCATGTCCAGCGTTTCTGCTATAGGAACGCCTGCAAAGTCATCAGGCTCGCGCACCAAGGTGAAGTCGCGCAGCTGGATATATTGCGGGCAATTGCCGAAGGCGTGCTCGACCGCGATTTCGAATCCGCGATCCGTCTGCTGCCGGAGCGTGCCATTCACCCGGTTGCGCCGCCGCGTGTGGAGTTCGATGCCGAGCAAGCCGACTGCGGCGCCATCGGTGAGCGAGGCCGTTGCCGGGTCTTGCGGGTCGGGGCGCGATGTGAAATTGAGCTGCTTGGGATCAGGGCTCGTCATGAAACCGGGCTTGCCGCTCAGCAGCGTCACCCAGGTATCGCCCGCCGGATCGACCGATCCGAGCACGATGAAAGGAAGCTGGCGATAGAAGTCGCGATGCTGGTCCGGCATGAAATCACGGATCACCCGGCGCCCGAAAGCCTCCATCCGCTCGGCCACGCCGACGGTCTTTTGCAGTGCGACTTCGCCATCGTGAAACGGCGATGGTGTGTCAGCCCGCGGTTGTGTCATCTCTCGTCTCCCCCGGAATGCAAGGCTCCGGGGCCGCCCTGCGGCAGCCCCGGCAGCGGATGGATCAGGCGTTGAGGCCCACGGCGTTCTTGGCGAATGTGACAAAGCCGGGGAGCGCTTCGATGCGGGCCAGCCACGCGTTGACATTGGCGTAGGACGACAGGTCGACATTCCCCTCGGGCGCGCTGGCGATGTAGCTGTAGAGCGCGATGTCGGCGATCGTCGCGTGGTCGGCGGCGATCCATTCGCGGCCTTCGAGTTCGGCCTCGATCAGCGCGAGGACAGCGTGAGCACGGGCGATCACTTCTTCAGGATTGAACCCGGCCTTGAAGATGGTGACCAGACGGGCGGCACCCGGGCCAAAGGCGATCTGGCCAGCCGCGACCGAAAGCCAGCGTTGCACCGTGGCGGCGCCAGCGGGATCATCGGGCAGCCAGTCAGTGCGGCCGAACTTCTTGGCGGCATAGACCATGATGGCATTGGAATCGGCGATGAATGCGCCGTCGTCTTCCAGCAATGGCACCTGGCCGAAGCGGTTCTTGGCGAGATATTCGGGCGACTTGTGCTCACCCTTGGCGAGATCGACTTCGACGATTTCGACCGGCGCGCCGATCAGCGAGAGGAACAGCCGCGCACGGTGGGCGTGGCCGGAAATGGGGTGGGAATAGAGCTTCATGATCATGTCCTTTGGCAAGAGCAGGTGACAGGCGGGCCTTCCGGCGAGCCATCAAATGCGCTCAACAAGGCGCGATCAGAACCGTTGAACGCTGCAAGGCACTATTCCGCTGAATGCATTTATCAGCTAGCTCGGGGCCGATTTCAGGGTGGGGACGGAAATTATGTCGCGGTTTCATGCGATGCAGGTGTTTGTGAAGGTGGCCGAGACCAGCGGATTTGCCGAAGCGGCGCGGCAATTGAACATGAGCCCGCCTGCGGTCACCCGCGCAGTGGCCTCGCTTGAAGACCAGATCGGAGCGCGGCTGTTTACCCGTACCACCAGGACGGTGAAGCTGACCGAAGCCGGTGTGCGCTATTTCGATGATTGTCGCCGTATCCTCGCCGATGTAGCCGAGGCCGAGGCGGCGGCGGGCGGATCATACGCCACGCCCACCGGCGTATTGACCGTGACCGCATCGGTGCTGTTCGGGCAGGATTACATCGCCCCGATCCTGACCGAATACCTCGATCAGAACCCTGACGTGAATGTGCGGGCCCTGTTTGTCGACCGGGTCACCAATATGGTGGACGAAGGGATCGATGTCGGCATCCGCATTGGTGACCTTCCCGATTCAAGCTTCAGCGCGATCCGCGTCGGCGCGGTGCGCCGGGTGGTCTGCGGCGCGCCAAGCTATTTTGAGCACCACGGGGTGCCCAAGCATCCGTCCGAACTGACAAAGCATCGGATCATCGTTAGCACGACATCATGGGCTTCGCTCGACTGGCGCTTTGGCGGAGAGGGCAAGCCGGTGGTGCGCATCGCACCGCGACTATCGTTCAACACCTATGGCGCGGTGCTGAAGTCGACCATGCTCGGTTGGGGCCTCGCCCGGCCGCTGTCCTACCAGATCGGGCAGGCGCTGATCGACGGCGACCTGCAGACGATCCTGTCGGAATTTGAAGAAGATCCTCTGCCGGTCCATGTGGTGCATCCCGAAGGGCGTAGAGCCTCGGCCAAGGTGCGCGCCTTTGTCGATCTTGCAGTGGACCGGCTGCGGGCCAATCGCTCGATCAACTAAGTCATTCCAGTTATCGGAACAATATCTTCCACATTAGCCTGATTATCGCCGTGCAATGACGAGCCTATCTCCAGCTCACCCCCACACCGGGATCCAACTGGAGAAGAATCATGAAGTCCCCTCTCATCTCGATTGCTGCATTGGCCGTGCTTGGCGCCGCTGCGACCCCCGCCCATGCCGACACTTTTGACGGCCCCTATATCGGTGTCACAGCCGGCTGGGAACGCAGCGCAATCGCCGACCGCATCGATACCCAACCGATCACCGGCGAAGCCTCGCGCGATGCGCTCGTGCTTGGCGGCTATGCCGGGTACAACCTCAAGGCAACCGACCGGATCGTGATCGGCGCCGAAGCCGGTTTCAGCGCGACTGTCGATGACCAGAACCGCGCAGCTTCGGCCGGCAAGTCGCTGACCATCGATCCGCGCTACAGCTTCGATCTGTCTGCGCGGGCCGGCTATCTCGTGACCGACAAGGTGCTGGTCTATGTCCGCGGCGGCTATGCCAACACCCGCGTGCGCACAACGCTGGATGGGCTCACCGGTCCGGTGACCGCCTCGGATAATCTCGATGGCTGGCAGGTGGGCGGCGGCCTCGAAAATGCGATCTCCGACCGCATCTCGGCCCGCGCCGAGTACCGCTACAGCGACCTTGGCAGCAATGGCGGGCAATATGACCGCCACCAGACGCTTGTCGGTGTGAGCTACAATTTTTGACAGCCACGCCGCGTCCCTCCCGTCCATGAACCCTTTCCGCAATGGCGGCCGGATTGCCGGCGTGCCGTTGCGGAAAGGGCCGGGGAACAATCATGTCCCAGATCACCTTCGCCATCCGCCACGCTCCGCAATCGGAATGGCTGTTCCGCTGGCAGGCGACCATCATCGCCGCGTTTGCCGGTGGGTCGCTGACTGCCGCATTGCTTAACCTCGGCGCTGCTGTGGCCCTCGCCGTGACCCGATCCACCTTTTCACATGTTTCCGCCGCGCGTGGGCGGGCCGACCGCCATGCCTGATCAGCTTCATGCCCGTGTAACAGCGCAGTTGAAGCTCGCGCTGCTTGGCGATTGCGGCTGCCATAAGACCCTGGCCCGGCTGGAACGCGAAGCCCGCCAATCGGGCCTGACAGGCGCAGAGATCGACGCCGCCATCAGCGGACGCAGTTTCGAGGCGCGAACGGCGGCTGCCGTCGCCTTTGCCTGCGCCATCAAGGCAGGCGACGATGACTGTCTCCAGCAGGCTCGCACACGCGCGCTCCAGTTCGGCGTCACCACCGAAGAACTGCGCGCGATCGCCAAGGGGGCGAAGCGGATTCTGGCGTCGAAACGGCAATGATCCGCCTTCTCTCAAGCCTGTTCCCGTCCCGCGGGCCCGCGGCACCCCTGGGCGATGATCCGCTCGGCGAGCTTCTGCGCGGCGCGAGTGACACCGACGTGGCGCCCGAAATTCTCCTGCAGATCCTGTGACCATATCCGAGACATGGAGCATGCGATGATCGAAGTTTTCACGGCCAACACACCCAATGGCATTAAGGTGCCGATTGCCCTTGAAGAGCTTGGCATCCCCTATGAACTGAGGAAGATCGCCTTGGGTTCGGCCGATTTGCGGTCTGCTGAATATCTCCGGATCAACCCCAATGCGAAGATCCCGGCAATCCGGCGCCATGACGGCATTGATGCGCCTGTCACGGTGTTCGAATCCGGCGCGATCCTGCTCTATCTCGCCGAGGCATTCGGCGGCCTGCTGGGCACCGCGCCGGCCGCGCGCGGACAGACCCTCAGCTGGCTGTTCCTGCAAGTGGCAGGGCTCGGACCGATGATGGGGAATGCTGCGCATTTCCGGTCGCTGAAGTCGCCTGATCCCTACACCCTCGGCCGCTTCGAAGGCGAGGTCGCGCGGCATTTCAACATTCTGGAAACGCGATTGCGCGAAGTGGAGTGGCTCAATGGCGAGTCCTATTCAATCGCGGATATTGCCCATTTCTCATGGGTGCGTAGTGCCAGTTATGCGGGCTTCGAACTCAAGGATTTTCCCATACTCGACGCGTGGGTCCAGAAGATCGAGAAACGCGCTGCGACCGCGCGGGCGCTGGCGCGGTTGGCCTGATCCCTACGGCGATCGCTGTCAGATTTGCAAGTCACACCTGCGCAGCGTGGAACCATGCAGCATCGGGGGTGGGAATGCGCATTCGTCCGCGCAGCTCCTGCGCGAACGCGGGCGAGGACAGCACTTCAAGCAGCTTCAAGGCAAGCTCGATGCCAGTGCCCGGACCGGTTGACGTCATCAGATGCCCATCAATCACCAGCGGCTCATCGACGAAGACGGCGCCATAGCTTTCCAGCTCGGCCTTCCGCGCGCCGCCAACCTGATGATAGACCGTCGCGCGCCGGCCTTTGAGCACACCCGCAGCGGCGAGCGACAAGGCGCTCACACAGACCGCAGCAATCGGTGCCTGACGACGATCGAAGCTCCGGATCACATCGAAGAATGGTTCGGACAGCGCCTCTTCGTAGAACCCTGCATCACCGAACCCGCCAGGAAGAACTAACGCATCAAAGTCCTCGACATTGATTTCGTTCAGAAGTCTTTCGGGAAGCACATCGAATCCGAATGTCGTTTTCAGCGGACTACGCAAACCGACTGAAAGTTGGTCGAATTGACCATCGCCATAAATGGAGGCCCAGCCGAACACTTCAGTAAAACAGGCAGCCTCCATGACTTCGAAGCCATTGGCCAACAAGATTAAAACCCGTTTTTGCATCAGCGCCCCCCACTGATCGAACCAGATTTTGCTGGCCCTTGAGGCAATACTTAGCGCCGCAATGTGACAGCACGCAAACGTTTTGGGTCAGGCCCCGAGACGCACCCGCAAGCGGGCCGCCTGATCAGCTCTTGCGCGCCAGCGCGTTGTCGAGCGAGATCGTGCCGGGGCCATACGCCATGATCCCCAGGGTCAGGGCAAACCAGCCAAGATGGGTCGATAGAAACGCGTCGGGAAACACGAACAGCTGGATCACAAGCGTCATGATGAACAATCCCAGTGCCGCGAACCGCGTGCCGATCCCCAGCACCAGCATCACGGGCAGCAGGTGTTCTGCATAAGTTGCCAGCTGCGCGGCGAAATCTGGGTCGAACAGGGGTAGGCGGTAGTCTTCCTCGAACAGGTAATAGGTGTTGTCCGATATGGTCAGCAGCCCTTCGACCTTGGTGCGGGCCGAACTCCAGAAGATCCCGGCAAGACCGCCGCGCAGGGCCAGTTGCACGACAGCAGGCGGGATCTTGCCGAGCAGAGCAACGGGAGCGGTGAGCGTTTGGCGCGCAATTGATGGCTGGGTCATAAGGTGTCTCCGTGGTCAGAAGGGGGGGTGGCGGGCATCAGAACTCCGTCTGCAGCCAGTTGCAGAAAGCTTGCGATCAGCGATGCGGCGTCCTGCTCGTCTGGGCAGCTGGCGAGTAGCGTTGTCAGGCAGCCGCCGGCCGCGCAGTGCGAGAGCAGCGCCAGCTCGCGGACATCGATGGGTCGCACCGCGACAGCCTCGGAGGCGCCATGCCGCCAGACCAGGGCGGTCTCGGCCAGCCATTGGGTTTGGGCGAGATCATCGTGCTCGAACTGCGCCAACCAGATCGTATGGACGGGAAAGGCTGATGCGATGATGTGGACCGAGGGATGCAACGCGGACGGACGATCGAATGCCGCCGTTGCCGCAGTCGCGTCACGCAGCTCGTACCTCGCGCCGTCAGCGGCATGGTAGGCTTGCACCCGCGCATATTCGACGCGGGCCACATCAGCCAGATAGGGGAATTCGGACAGCGGCGCGAAATCATCGAGAAAGGCGGGAAAGGCATCGCCATGCTGCGACATGATCGGGGAATGCGGCGGATGGCGCTCAACAAAGGCGTTGGCGAGCGCTGCAAAAAAGTCTGCACCGACCAGGCGCTCGATCACGGTAAATGTCGTGCGCAGCGCATTGTGCAGCGTGATGCGGTAGTTGTTGCGGTAGACATTGAAACGCCCGCCGTAATCGTCGGCTATCGCCGGGCGACGGGCGGCAGAATCAAGGATCGCCTGTGCGAGCTGCGTCTGCATCACGCAGCCCCGGCATTGGCGGCGCGGGCGATGTATGCCCGGGCGATCTCGACTTCCGCCAGCAGCTCGGCGAGCGGCGGGACGTTATTATCACGTTCGATCAGCATCGGTCGGTGCCCGCCAAGCGCGGTGACCTGCGCCAAGAGATCGTAGACGGGCGCGGAAACGGCATCGCCGTGGCTGTCGATCAACAACGGCTGACCGGCCTCGTCCGTAATCCGTTCATGGCCTGCGAGATGGATTTCTCCGACCTTGTCGAGCGGAATTCGGCCGAGCCAATCGTCGATGGGCCAGCCGTGGTTATGGCTCGAGATGTAAAGATTGTTCAGGTCAAGCAGCATTCCGCAACCCGTTTTGCGCGCGATTTCGGCAAGAAACTCGGCTTCATGCCATGTGCTGGTGGCCAGCTCGACATAGGTGGAGGGGTTTTCCAGCAGCAGCTGTCGGCCGAGGAAATCCTGCGCCTCGTCCACGTGGCTGATGACGCGCTGGAGGGTTCCCGTGTCATAGGCAACCGGCAGCAGATCGTTGAAATAGGTTCCGTCGTGCGACGACCACGCCAGATGCTCGGAAAAGCTTGCTGGCTGCACGCGGTCGATCAGACGACGCAGCCGAAGCAGGTGCGCGCGATCGAGCGGCGCTTCTCCGCCGAGCGATAGGGCGACGCCGTGGATGGACAAGGGCCAGGTTTCAGCGATCCGGTCGAGCAGCGCGAGGTTGGGCCCACCCTCACTCATGAAATTTTCGGCGTGAACTTCAATGAAGTCCACCGGCGAAGGATCGGCCAGAAGCGCGGAGCAATGCTCGCGCTTGAGGCCGATCCCCACACCAAGGGGCAATCCGGCCGGCCCGATTGGGGGGAGGGGGGGTGTCACAGTCGGATGCTCCCTTGGCGTGTCTCAGCGCCGGACTTCCTTGTACTCGGTCAATTGGCCGCGGCCGGTCGGGGAGGTGGGCGACTTGATCGTGACGCAGGTGCCCTTGGGCACGAGCTTCCAGGCGTTGCCCTGATAGTCGCGCTTTGCCGTGCCAGCGCACGACGTACCGGGCCCGGCAGCGCAGTCGTTGTAACCGGCCTTCGAAATGCCGAAGCACTTCTCTTGCGCCGGGCGCGCTGCGGTTGCGGCCTGCGGCGCAAGGGTGGTCAGGGCGGTCGCAATCGCGCCAGCGATAAAGGCGGAACGGGTCATATTCATGGTGGTGGTCCTTGATGCTTGCAGCGGTCAGTTGGTTGGAGGCGGGCACGCGCACGCCTCCAACCAAACCGACAATCAGTTGAGCGAAGCGGGGGTCTTGTCCTTGATTTCCGGCCACAGATCGTTGGCCTTCTCAAGGTTGCCGGGGATGTCGCGCTGCCAGGCGACGGCGACATCGGCGTTGACGTTCAGGTAGAGTTTGCCATCGACGATCTTCCAGACCATCGGATCGCCATCGAGCTTCTTTTCGAGCGCGACGCCCATGGCGCAAAACCCGCCGAACTGCGGTGCGAAGGCTTCCGGGCTGGCCTTGAACTTGGCTGCGTTCTCGGCGCTCGCGAAGTAGTAGCGCGCGCCTTCGTAGGTGGCGGTGAACTGCGCGCTGCCCTTGGCCGGTGCGCCGCCAGTGAAATAGGCAACCGGATCAAAGCCATGAAGGGCGATGCCCTTCTGATCGGTGTTCACCGCCGCCGTGGAATCATCGACGACGGCAAAGGCGGGGACGGCAGGAATGGCGGTCGCGGCAACGACGAGGCCAAGGGCGGCGAGCAAGGTGCGGCTTGTGCGGGTGATCATAGTGGTGTCTCCAACTGGGGCCGTCACGGGGCGAGACGGTCATTCGGTTTCACCCGGTCGTTCCGGGCAAGACACCAACTAGGTTCTTTCTGTTCCTGACTGAATGACGCTAGTGCGCAATTGATTGTTGTGTCGGCCGCAATAATGGCAAGCGCGCGCGTCAAACGCCCGATGCGCCGGGAAGTTCTGTGGTCCTAAATTGCCTGGGTTCCCTCGGCATCAATTTCACTTTCGCGCTAGGTTCAGCGGCAACTTTGAATGGCGCATTGAGGTCGTGAATACGGACCAGATTTGCACAATCGTCTGCCATAGTGGTTCCAGCGTTGGAACGAGCGGATGGCAGCGTTCGGGAGCGATAGATTGAAGCGCGAACACCTTATCAGGGGCACATTGCCGATGGGCATTGAGGCGTCCCGTCGGCAGCTTCCGTCAAGAGCCGGCGCTCATGGCGATTGAGGTGAACGACCGGCTCTGGGTCGAGAGCGGCCGGAGCCGGGCGGCCAATTGGCTAGCCGCTTTTGTCCACATCCGCCCGGATCAAGCCAAAAATCTTGAGGGCAGAGCAGGGGGCACAAACAGACATATTTGGAAAGTTTTAACGTTGTAAAACAATTAGAGATGGCGATTGCTCGAATCCCACCCTCTCCGCCAAGCATCGTTATTGCGAGTTTCGGATCTAATGATCGGAAATTTCGCACGAAAATTGCCATCCTTCCGCTCTCCATGATTGCCGGCTTCTATCGACTGAGGGGAGGTTTCCAATCGCGTTTGTGTCGGCGCCGATTGCGGGCAAAACTTGGGGCGGATGTTCTTGCGACCTCTGCTCAGCGGCGCGACCTGGAGCTTTGCTGCCAGTCGGCACAGCGCGCCGGGACGACCGATACCGCTGAAACGGGCCGTTCATGCAACCGCGCGGCCTGAGCACGGAGGCATTGCCTTGCGGCATCGGAGAATTCCTCGATATCCTTTGACGATCCGTGAAAGTAACCATTGGCGGCACGCTGGCGAAGCCGGATGTGCTTGCGATGCCCGCGCCGACGTTCTTACTGTGCGACGCAGGCCAGAGAGAGATCGGGTTCATGGTGGTGAACAATCCTGCGCTACATCGGGAGTGGAACGCGCAGCGTCTCGCTTCCTTCGTTGCCGGGTTCGGAGCCATGATCATCCTTGCCGAGCTGCTGTTGCGGCAGATCGGCTGGCTGCAGGCGGAGATCGGCTGGACGCTGCTTGACCGGGATGTGCCTGAGGCAGCAGCGGGGCTTGTCGCCGCACTGTCCGGCGGTTTGCTCACCATGGCCGCGCTGGCCGGGCTGTTTGCCGCGGCCGAATGGCGACACCTGCGCTTTGCCCGGTTCCTGCCGCGCTATGGCGAGGGTCTGCTCTACACCGCGACCGCACTGGTGATCGCGAGCCTGATCCAGACGCTGGCATTTGCGGCGCTGGGGTGGCTGGGCTTTGCGCCGCTGCTGCGCGCCGACGCGCTCGGGCCGGTGATGGTGGTGCTGCCGTTCGTCTACATGATCGGCATCGGGTTCTTCGAATACTGGCTGCATCGCGCGCTGCACGCCGTGCCGCTTCTGTGGCGGCTCCATGCCATTCATCACCAGATCGAAGGGCTCAATGCCGCGCGCAGCTATTCGCATTGGGCGCAGGATGCGCTCTATTTCGCGGTCATCACCGTGCCGATCGCGCTGCTGATCGATCAGCCGCAGCCGCACGTGACGCTGGTGACCACATTCTACCTCGTGTCGAATTACTACATGCACAGCGACAGCCCCGGCCTCTCCTTTCCGCCCTGGCTGCGGCACGTGCTCGCCGACAATGTCTACCACCACCACCACCATTCGCGCAGCGTCGAGCACTGGGGACGCAATTATTGTTCGTTCTTCAGCTTCTATGACCGCCTGTTCGGCACCCAGCACATGCCCGCCGATGCGACCTTCCCCGTGACCGGGATCGAGGGATACCATCCGCTGACCGGCTGGCGCGATTATCTGCTGCGCCCCTTCACGTGCGATCCCCGCAAGAGCGCGAGGCTGCCGCAGTGATCATGCGAAAGCATTTCGGGCGGCGAGGATTGTAACGAATCGCCATGCAGGCGCGAACCGCCTTCAGGATCAGCTGATTCGGTGTGACGTGATTGAGAGGAAGCAGAATTATGAAGCGCATGATGGTTTCAATGGTGCTTGCGGCCATGGCGGTCGCAGCGACCCCGGCTCTGGCATCGGGTTCGGGCAGTGGTGGCGGCGGCGCGTCCGCCGGCGGCTCCAACAGCTTCGATCCCGTCCTCGAGCAGCAGCGGCGGCTTGAACAGCAGGCCCGCTCGCAGATCAAGAAGCGCATCTCCTGCAAGACGTGCCAATACAAGGAGGGCGTGACCCGCCAGAACGCCGGTGCGGTGGCGGCGGCGGTGCGCGGCGGCAGCTTTGAGCTCACCCAGAAGGACCGCGAGGTCGTACTCGCCTACCTGAAGCAGCGATATGGGGTGTGACGGCTAACGCCCGCCTCACCCTGGCCCGCGCGCCCGATCTGCGGGCGGCGGCCGCCGCGGGGGCGTTTCTCGGCACGATCTGCGTGATGGTGCTGCTCTCGCGGCAGGTGGCGCCGCCGATCATTGTCTATGCCGGTGCACTCGCGGTCGGAGGCGGGCTGGTCAGTGTGCTGCTGTGGCGACCGGTCGCACTTACGGCGCGCACGGTGTTGCTGGTGGCGGTTGCCGCGCACGGTCTCGCCCTGTTCGGGCACACCGTGTTCGAAGACGATTACTACCGTTTCCTGTGGGACGGTTGGCGGGTGCTGGAGGCAGGCACGCCCTATGGCGTGCCCCCTGAGCAGTTCATCGATGATCCCGCGATCCCGCCCGCGTGGCAGGCGGTGCTCGAATGGATCAATTATCCCGAATTGCCGACGATCTACGGCCCTGCGCTGCAAGGATTGTTCGCAGGCCTTGCCGCCATCGCCGGACCCGATCCGATCGGTTTGCGGATTGCCTTTGCTGCAGCCGCGCTGGGTCTGACCGCGCTGGTGCTGCGCCGCCACGATCCGGGGCGCGCGGCGCTGTTCGCCTGGAACCCGCTGGTGGTCGCGGAGAGCACGCTCCACCTCCACCCCGATATCCTGATGGCGCTGGCGCTGTTCGCGGGGCTTTTCGCAGGGCGGCGGCACCCGATTGCGGCGGGTGTGTTCCTGGGCCTTGCGGCAGGGATCAAGATCGTCGCGCTCGCCGCCTGGCCGCTGCTGCTGCGCCTTGACCCGCGCGCACTGGCTGCCGCGATGGCGGTGCTCGGCGCACTCTATCTGCCCTTTGCGTTGCAGGGGCAGGGCACCGGCTTCGAGACCACGGCCACCTTTGCGACCGACTGGTATTTCAACCCGCTCGCTTTCGAGCCGCTGCTGTGGCTGCTGGGGCCGGGGATCGGCCGACTGGCGGCGCTGCTGCTGGCGGGGCTGCTGGTGCTGCGTCTGCACGCGGGCGCGCGCGACATCGACAGCGTGCCGCTGGCGGCGATCTTCGCGGCCATCCTGCTGTTCGCCCCTGCGGTCAATGCCTGGTACCTGCTGTGGCTGCTGCCCTTCGCACTCGATCGGCGCGAGATCTGGCCCTACGCGGCGAGCGCTGCCCTGCCGCTGTCCTACCTGACCGGGCTCAACCTCGAGCTTTACGAGCTTGACGGCTTTGCCCTGCACCCGCTCGCGCAGCGGGCCGAATGGGTGGTGATCGCGGGCGCGCTCGGCTTCGATCTGTGGCGACACCGGCATCGCGGCCAGCATGCCGTCGCCGCGCCGACGCCGCTGGCCGCGCCGCACCTCGCCGTGGTGATCCCTGCCTATAACGAGGAAGCCTCGGTCGGCGCGACGGTGCGCGGCATCCGTGCCGCCGCTCCGCCGGGACTCGCTGCGATCATCGTTGCCGACAATGCTTCGAGCGATGCGACTGCGGCACAGGCCGCCGCTGCGGGCGCGCGCGTCGTGCCCGCGCCCGAGCGTGGCTATGGCGCGGCCTGCCTCGCCGCGCTCGCCGCGCTCGATCCGGGCGCCAATGTGGTGCTGTTCATGGACGCCGATCTTTCGGACGTCCCCGAGGATTCCGCCGCGCTGCTTGCCCCGATCATTGCCGGAGAGGCCGACATGGTGATCGGCTCGCGCACGACAGGCGTGATCGAGCCCGGCGCGATGACGGCGCCGCAGCGCTTCGGCAACTGGCTCGCCCCGGCGCTGGTGCGGGTGATCTGGGGCGTGCGCTATACCGACCTCGGCCCGTTCCGCGCAGTTCGCCGCGATGCGCTGGAACGGCTCGCCATGGCCGACCGCGATTTCGGCTGGACGATCGAGATGCAGGTGCGTGCCGCAAAGCTCGGCCTGCGCATTGCCGAGCGCCCGGTGCGCTATCGCAAGCGGGTGGGGCAATCGAAGATCTCTGGCACGGTGCGCGGTGTGATCGCTGCTGGCTGGAAGATCCTCTACGTCATTGCCCGCGAAGCCTTCGGTGATTTCGACCGCGGCAACGCCCGGCGCGCATCCGCCCCGCTGCCGCGATCCCCTGCCATCCTTGCCACCGCCACCTCCGGGAGCCCATCATGACCATATCCACCCCCACCCTCTCGCGCCGCCACCTGCTGGCCGCAGCCCCCGCCACCGCGCTCCTCGCCGCCTGCGGCGGAGGCGGGCTGGGAGAGGAGAGCTTCAAGGCCGACCCTGCCTCGGGCCAGGTGATCGATCACAGCGCCTGGAACAGCCTGCTCGGCGAATATGTCTCCGAGGGTCCGCAAGGCGTGAACCTCGTCGCCTATGCCCGCC
>JACESM010000033.1 GCA_013911835.1 Porphyrobacter sp.
ACGTGAGGCCGGGCGTCCTCCCCTCGGCGACGAGGCCCGCGCGGCGATACTGGCCAATGAGCGGGTGGTGATGGGGCCGCGGCGGCGCGCGGGGCGGTGAGGCGCGGCGCGGGGGCGGTCGGTGGAGGGATGGGGCGAAATGCGCGAGGTGGGCCGTGTCCCTTGCCGGTAAGACTCTGAAATAGAACAACACCGCCGCGATCCGGTCGCCGCATGCTGCCGGTTTGCGCGTGGTCGTCGCCATGTCGTTGTCATGTCGTTGCGCGGTGGTTGGCGGGTCGTTGCGGGCCCGTCACCCGGTCGTCGGCGTCTCCGGGGCAGGCCTGCGGCGCTCCCACGCGGCCACGGCGACGAAGGTGAGCGTGCCGCTCGCCAGCATCCACAGGAAGGCGCCCGGCACCTCCAGCACCCAGTCGAGAGCCACGAGGCTCCCCATCTGCACCACGATCGCGGCGAGGGCGGCAAGCCGCGCGCGAGACCCGGTGAGCCCGGCGATGATCGGCACCGCGAGCACCGCGCCGATCGCTCCGGCATCGAGGACGAGGGTGCGCAGGCTCTCGCCGCTCAGCGCCAGCCCTGCGGCAAGGGCAGCGGCGCCCACCGTGGCGATGCGCGCGGCGCGCAGCAGGGCGCGGGGAGAAGCGTTCGGATTCAAGCGCTTGTACCCGCTCTCGGTGATGACCGCCGAGACCGCGAGCAGCGCGGAATCGACCGAGGAGAGGATGGCGGAGACGAGGGCTCCGGTGAAGATGATCAGCAGCCAGTCGGGGAACAGCGCCTTGGCGAGGGAGGGGAGGAAGGCCTCGCCCTCGGCCAGCGGGAGGCCGATTTGCGGGGCGAAGAGGCCGAAGCTGACGGGGATGAGCCCCGCGGCCAGGTAGAGCCCCGCGCCCCACAGCGCGCCGCTGCGCGCCGCCTCGGGCGAGCGGGCGGCCAGGGTGCGCGACAGGGCCTCCTGGCTGACCATGGTGCCGATGATGGGGATGAGCCAGAGCTCGGCGGTGTCGGCCCAACTCTCGTCCGGCGGGGCGGGGCGGAAGGCGGTGTCGGGCAGCGCGGCCCACATCGGCCCGGGCCCTCCCGCAGCGGCGAGCATGAGGGCGAAGAGGATGCAAATCGCGGCGAGGATGACGGCGCCCTGCACGATGTCGGTGATGACATCGCCCGCAAGGCCTCCGAACAGGGTGTAGGTCATCACCAGCAGCGTCGCGCCGAGGAGCGCGGGGGCAAAGCCGATGCCGGATGCGGCGCTGATGATGGCGGCGAAGGCGAAGAGCTGGGCGGCCGACCAGGTGGTGGCGGACAGGGCGATGACCGCGGCGGCGAGCCCCTCGGTGCCTGCGCCGAAGCGGTCGCGCAGGAAGTCGGCGAGGGTGATGAAGCCGCCCTTGCGCAAGGCGCGCGCGAAGAACAGCGCGACCGCGAGGAGCCCCGCGGCATAGGCGAAAGGCTCGGCCCGCGCGCCGACGAGGCCCTCGGCGGCGACCTCGGCGGAGGTGGCGATGAGGCTCTCGGCGGCGAACCAGGTGGCGAAGATCGACATGCCGACTGCGCCCGCCGACAGGCTCCGCCCGGCGGCGAGGTAGTCGGTGTCGGACCGCGCGCCGCGCCCGGCCCAGACCGCAAGCGCGATCTGCAAGCCGACATAGGCGAGGATGAGGACAAGCGTGATGGCGGTGGCCCCCCTTGCGGCCGCCATGGCCGGTAGGCTCTGGTTAGCCCGCCTCGCTCAGGGTGCAAGAGGGTGGGGGTGCGCTATCGTCAGCGAGCTGCCCGGACAGCAGAACCGAGCGGCTGCCTCTGAAGATCCGCGGTGATACCGAATCCTTCGGGATGACCTGCGCGGCCAACCCCAGAGCGCGTCAGTCAGCGATCACCGCCAGCTCGACCATGCCGTGCCCGCGCGCGACAAGGCCGAGCTCGTCGGCGGCGGCGCGGCTGACGTCGATCATGCGGCCGCGGGTGAAGGGCCCGCGGTCATTGATCCGCACGACGACGCTGCGGCCATTGGCGAGGTTGGTGACGCGCACCAGAGTGCCGAAGGGCAGGGTGCGGTGCGCGGCGGTCATCGCGCCGTTGTCGAACCGCTCGCCGCTGGCGGTGCGGCGACCGTCGAACTTGGCGGCGTAGTAGGAGGCGCTGCCACGGCCCATCATGGTTTCCTGCGGGGCCGAGGGTGCGGGGGCCGCGTCTTCCACTTCGGGGGCGCTCACTTGCTCGACCGGCTGGAGCGGAACGAGCTCGATCATGGCGCTGCTGGTGGCGGGATCAATCTGCGCAGGCGCATCGGGCGCGGCGGCGGTGGAAGCAGCGAGCGGGGCAAGGCCGAGCAGCGCTGCTGCGATCCACGCAGGCACCCCGCGCGGTGCGAAGCGGTGGGCATCGAGGCCGTCTATGCGAATTCCCGTCCGCATGGCGGGGCCGATACAGGCGACCTTTTGTGGATGGCAAACCGGGTCAGGATTTCGTCGTTCGAGCGCTTCGGCTGGGGCACGAGTTGCACGCCAAACGCGATGAACCGTTGTGGCGGGACAGGCCGCGATGAGCCGGATTTAGGGGTTTTCCCGTGGATCGACTCGCGCAGGGGCGTGCGCCGGGGGACGACGACGGGCCGCGCGCATGGCAAATGGGGCCGGCATTGCTGCCGACCCCACTCTCACCGGCGTGTGGATGACCTTTCCGCTTCCGATGCCTCCGGCGAACCTTCGGCCTCTTCCGCTTCAGGGCCATGCTTGGCGCCCGATGTCTAGCCTCTCGCTGCCTTGCCTTGCGGCCGGCCTTGCCAGAGATTTGTCACCGGCGCTCGCGCCGGCATCCGGCTTTCGCTCCGGCTGGCTTTCGCGTCCGTCATCGGGCCTGAGCCTTCCGACTTTCGCCGCCGCGCCTTCGCTCCCGCCGAGGCCTCGTCCCTTTACCTTCCGCCAGTTGCCGCGGCTGGGGGCTTACGCCGTTTCCGCTGCACCTGCCTTCGGGCCAGGTTCTTGGCCTGTCCGGTGCCACCGCGTCGCTCCGACCCTTGAATTGAGCCGACTTGCCTTTGGCCGAAGCCTTCTGCATGCCCACTCCAGATCGGCGCGTGGACAGATGTCACCGCCACCCTCGGGATGAAATCTCCGGCAACTTCAGAGCCTTGCGGCCAGCTGTTCCCGTCGCTTCGTGTCCCGAAGACAACTTGAAGGTGCGCCTGAATCGGCAATCTGACAATATTCCGGTTGGCTAGTTTTCCACTTCGGGCCATTTGGCCTGTGGACGAGAGTGGATAAGTCAACGCTTCGTCGCAATTGTCGCTATGCGCGCAAAAAGCGGGAACGGAACAGCCTTCAGATGGTCACATTACCGGGCCCGAGCCGCTCCGGCGAGCGCAGCGAATCGGTTTTCCCCGGTCCGCCGCGCCGGGATCAGGCGTCCCGGCTGCGGCGCGAAAGCAGGCGCAGGCGCAGGCCATTCAGCTTGATGAAGCCTTCCGCGTCCTTCTGGTCATAGGCCCCGGCGTCATCCTCGAAGGTCACGTGGGCCTCGGAATAGAGCGAATAGGGCGACTTGCGCCCCACCACGCTCGCCAGCCCCTTGTAGAGCTTCAGCCGCACCGTGCCGGTCACCTTGTCCTGGCTGTGGTCGATCGCCGCCTGCAGCATCTCGCGCTCGGGGCTGAACCAGAAGCCGTTGTAGATGAGCTCGGCATATTTCGGCATCAGCTCGTCCTTGAGATGCGCCGCGCCGCGATCGAGCGTGATCTGCTCGATCCCGCGATGCGCGCGGGCATAGATCTCGCCGCCGGGGGTCTCGTACATCCCGCGGCTCTTCATGCCGACGAAGCGGTTTTCGACCAGATCGAGCCGGCCGATGCCGTGCTTGCGGCCGAGGTCGTTCAGCGCGGCGAGCAAGGTGGCGGGCGACATGGCCTCACCGTTAAGGGCCACGCCGTCACCCTTCTCGAAATCCACCGTGATGTATTCCGGTTGGTCGGGCGCATCTTCGGGATTGACCGTGCGGCTATAGACGTAGTCGGGGGTCTCCTCCCACGGATCTTCCAGCACCTTGCCCTCGGATGAGGTGTGCAAGAGGTTCGCGTCGGTCGAAAACGGGCTGTCGCCGCGCTTGTCCTTGGGGACCTGGATCTGGTGCTTTTCCGCCCATGCGATCAGCGCGGTGCGGCTGGTCAGTTCCCATTCGCGCCAGGGGGCGATGACCTTGATGTCCGGGTCGAGCGCATAGGCGGAAAGCTCGAAGCGCACCTGGTCATTGCCCTTGCCGGTCGCGCCGTGGGCGATGAAATCGGCGCCGGTCTGGTGCGCGATCTCGACAAGGCGCTTGGAAATCAGCGGCCGCGCGATCGAGGTGCCGAGCAGGTAGTCGCCCTCATAACGGGCATTGGCGCGCATCATCGGGAAGACGAAATCGCGCACGAATTCCTCGCGCACATCCTCGATGAAGATGTGATCGTCGGGAATGCCCATCGCCCGCGCCTTGGCCCGCGCAGGCTCGATTTCCTCGCCTTGGCCAAGGTCGGCGGTGAAGGTCACGACTTCCAGCCCGCGCTCCACGCTCAGCCACTTGGCGATGACGCTGGTATCGAGACCGCCCGAATAGGCGAGGACGACTTTCTTGGTGTCTGACATGGCGGGCGCACTCCTGATTGGGCGCGCCGTTAACAGCGGGGGGCGGGAACGGCAATGGCGATTGCCGCGCGGGCACGCGTTGCCGCGCAGCGCGCCGCCCAGCCGACCGGTAAGTCTCTGTCAACATACTGAAATAGAGCGAGGAATCGTTTGACTCGTGCGCAGATTGGATCATTCTTGCCGCGACGCGATCAGGGGAGCAGTCAGATGGGCCAAATCAATCCACCGCCGATCCCAGTGCCGCCGCCGGTTCCTGCGAAAACCGTGGCCCAGAGGATGATCGATGCAGCGATCTGCGCCTATGCGATCGTGGATCAGACCTACAGACCCGTCCCCTTCTTCAATGACCCGGTGGGATGGGGAAACGCGCCTGCTGTCTACACGGCCGGGCCGGACCGCATCGACGCAGGTCTTGTCGGCCAAACGCCCGATGGCTGGGTGATCGTCTCCTTGCGAGGGACGCTGAGCACATTCGACAGCATCCGGTCGTTGATCGCCTTTTTCAGGGACTGGCTGCAGGATGACGAGACCAAACAGGTGCCCTTCAGCCCGGCGCCGGGCTGTGATTTTGGCATGGTTCACAAGGGTTTCCACGCAGCCATCACGGAGCTGTGGAACGGGATCGGACCGGATCTCGCCGGGCGCAAATGGAGCGAGCTCCAGGGCCTGTGCATCACCGGCCATTCCAAGGGGGCGGGGATGAGTTTCCTGTGCGCCGCACTTGCGCAGGCCTGTCTGCCATCGGCGGCCAATGGTGGGCCAAAGACAATTCAGGTCCACGCCTTCGCCGCGCCTCTCGCCGGCAATCAGGACTTCGTCGATGCGTATAGTCGCGCGGGCCTCGAGACCAACACCATGCGCTACCAGCGCGAGGATGATCTTGTCCCGTTTCTGCCCGCCTATGACAGCTTCGACATACTGAAAGAATGGCACCGCGGCTCGAGCTGGGAGCTCGATTTCGTTCTGGAGCTGCTGGAGCTGACCTATGGCGGATACGCGCTTGCGGGCTCGCTCGCATATTACCCCGATCACCAAAGCGGCCAGCCCTGGCCGCAACCCCTGACCGGCGATCCGGGGCAGCAGGCCGCCCAGACCGCGATTCTGGAGGCGATCCTTCGCGGGGCGAAAGGCAAGATCGAGGACGCCCATTCGGCCATCAACTCCTACTGGCCCTCGATCTTCGGGCAGGCGCTGCCACCGGGTGCTGCGCCGCCGCTGACCGCAGCCGTTTCGGCCAGCCTTGCGGTCCATGCACAGGCGCTCGCGGCCGAGGACTAGCCCCGCGCGTGACAACCGGCCTCTTGGCAATCGCCTGCTAAGAACTACCTGATAAGCCATGCGCGAAGTTAGTGCCTCGCGTGGGGCGAACAGGGGTCCAGGAATGTTGACAATGTGGAGCAAGGCGCGCGAGCTGGCGGTGATGACCCCGCCCGAGCGCAATCGCTGGGTCGATTTCCTGCGGGCGGTCTCGATCATGGCGGTGGTGTTCGGGCACTGGCTGATGGCGGGGCTCTATATCGACGCCGCCGGCGAGCTGCGGCGCGGCGACCTGCTGTCGGTCTCCGAGTGGGCGCACTGGCTGACCTGGGGCTTCCAGGTGATGCCGGTGTTCTTCCTCGTCGGCGGCTATGCCAATCAGGTGAGCTGGAGGGCGACCACCGCCAAGGCCGCCGCCGATCAGGCGGGTGTCTACCGCGACTGGCTGGCGAGCCGGGTGCAGCGCCTCATCACCCCGACCTTCCCGGTGCTGCTGCTGTGGGCAGGCCTCGCGGTGGTGATGACGCAGGTCGGTCTGCCGCGCACCCAGATCCGCATGGCGACCGAGGCCGCGCTGATCCCCGTCTGGTTCCTTGCAGTCTATCTGCTGGTGACCGCCTTCACCCCGCTCGCCCAGCGGTTGTGGGACCGGCTGGGCTGGGGGAGCGTGGCGCTGTTCGTGCCGCTCGCGATGCTGACCGACTGGCTGACCTTCACGGCCAAGGTGCCCTACGTCAATTTCACCAATTTCCTCTGGGTGTTCCTCGCGATCCACCAATTGGGCTTTGCGTGGCGCGCGGGCAAGTTCGACAATCGCCTGTTCGCCTGGGGCTTCTTCGCGGTCTCGCTGGCGATCCTCGTGCGGATCACGGTCTTCGGCTTCTATCCGGTCTCGATGGTCTCCGCGCCCGGCGGCTTCTCCAACTCGCTCCCGCCGACACTGGCGCTGTTTGCGCTGGGCGGCGTGCAGGTGGGGCTGGTGCTGGCCTTGGAGCGCGCGGGGCGGCGGATGCTCGAGAACGTGACCGTCTGGACCGCGACCGTGCTGATGAACGGGATGATCATGACGGTCTACCTGTGGCACCTCACCGCCTTCGTGCTGGTGATGACCATCGACTGGCTGCTCCTCGGGGGCTGGGGCCTCGGCCCGGTGCCGGGGACGGGCGAGTGGTGGGTGACGCGGCCGATCTGGATTGCGGTCTACATCATCGCGCTGCTGCCGCTGATCGGCATCTTCGCCCGCCACGAGAGGAGCTTCGGCCCCGTGCGCGGCGGGCGCACGGTGCCGCGCCTGCGCGCGGTGCTCGGCGTGGTGGCGATCTGCGCAGGCCTCGGCGCGACCGCGGGGCTGACCATCACCAGCCCGGATTCGCTCTCCGGCATCCGCTGGTGGGTGATCGCGCTCCCGCTGTCAGGCGCGGCGATGATGGGCTTCGGCCCTGTCTACCGCCCACGCCAGCGCCCCGGCGCACACGAGATGGGCTAGGCTTTGAGCAGATAGTTCCGCGTGATCGGCAGGGCATGCCGGCTGCGGATGTACTGGATCTGGTAATTGCCCATGCTCCCGTGCTCGAACACCGTCGCGGCGCCTGCGAGGTAGAAGGTCCACATCCGGAAGAACTTCTCGTCATAGAGCGCGATGATCTTGTCCTTGTGCTCCATGCAGTTGGCATACCAGGCGCGGATCGTGTGCGCGTAGTGGAGCCGCAGCGTCTCGACATCGCTGGCGATCAGACGGAACTTCTCGCTCGCCGCCACCGTCTCGGACAGGGCAGGGATATAGCCGCCGGGGAAGACATATTTGCGGGTGAAGGCGTCGGTGGTGCCCGGCCCGCCGAAGCGGCCGATGGTGTGGAGCAGCATCACGCCATCATCTGCCAGAATCTTCGCGCAGGCCTCGAAAAAGGTCTCGAACTGCGCGCGGCCGACATGTTCGAACATGCCGACCGAGACGATTCGGTCGAAACGCCGCCCGCTCGCGGCGGTGTCGCGATAATCCTCGAGCAGGATTGTCACCTTGTCGGCCACCCCAGCCTCGCGCACCTTTTCGCGGGCGAGCGCGGCCTGTTCCTCGGACAGGGTGATGCCAGTGACGTGGACATTGTGTTCGCGCGCCAGATGGATCGCCATGCCGCCCCACCCGCAGCCGATGTCGAGCACGTCCTGCCCGGGCGCAAGGTGCAGCTTCTTCGCGATGTGCCTGAGCTTGGCTTCCTGCGCTTGCCCCAGCGTCGTCACTCCTTCGCCCCAGTAGGCGCAGGAATATTGCCAATGCTCATGGTCGAGCATCAGCGCGTAGAGATCATTGCCGATATCGTAGTGATGCGCGACGTTCTTCTTTGAACCCACGCGGTTGTTGATCTGCTCGGCGGCAAAGCTCGCCTTGTTGATCAGCCGCTTGAGCGCGCTCGGCGGGTCGATGTCGCCGCCCTTGTCCCATGGGTTGTTCGAACGCAGCAGGCTGACGAGGCCCATCACGTCGCCCTCCTCGATCAGCAGCCGCCCCTCGATGAAGGCCTCGGCCGCGCCCAATCGCGGATCGAGCAGGATGTCGCGCGGCACACGGGCATCGGTGAAGCGCAGCACGATCTCGGGAAAGCCTTCGGCGGGCGTGCCAAAGGTGCTTGCGCTGCCATCGGCAAAGACAATGCCGAGGCGACCCTGCTTGACGGCACGGGACAGGAAACGGTCGAGGAGAGGCTTGCTCATGAGGCTTCTTTCTAGGATGCTTGTGAGGGTAGGCTTAGCCGGAAGAGCGGCTTTCGCAATATCACTTACGTGGCGGGGGAGGAGCAGGGGGCATGGCCGAAGCGAAGACGATGATCACCGATGTTGCGGTCGAAGCGTTCATCGAAGGCGTCGAACCGCCTGCCAAGCGCGAGGATGCCCGCGTGCTCGACGCGCTGTTCCGCAAGGTGACGGGCGAAGCGCCGAAGATGTGGGGGCCGACGATCATCGGCTATGGCGAATATCGCACCACCTATGACAGCGGGCGCGCGGTGCACTGGATGCGGACCGGCTTTTCGCCGCGGAAGGCCAAGCATTCGCTCTACTTCATGGGGGGCTATTGCGACCCAGTAACCGGCTCGGGCCGCGACGAAAAGCTCGTGCGGCTGGGCAAGTACAGCACCGGCAAGAGCTGCCTTTATGTCAACAAGCTGGCGGATATCGACCTGGCAGTGCTGGAGGAGATCATCGCGGCCGACTGGGCGGCGATGCTGCGGATGTTTCCGGAAGACTAGACCCCGGCATACCACTGGTAACCGGCGATATCCTCCCAGAGGCCGCCGCCGCCCTCACCGATCTGGTCGAAGCTGGTGACCGCTTCGATCGCCTGGAGGTATTTGGCCTGCTTGTAGCCCAATTGCCGCTCGATCCGCATGCGATAGGGCGCGCCGTTCTTTTCGGGCAGCGCCTCGCCGTTCAGCGCGTGGGCGATGATCGTCTGCGGGTGATAGGCATCGACCATATCGATGCTCTCGTAATAGGGCCTGCCGGCATAGAGATCGGCGCAGCGGAAGACGATGAACTTCGCCTCCTTCTTGACCTTCGCCATATCGAGCAGGTGGCCAAGCTGCACCCCCTGCCATTCGCCAATCGCGCTCCAGCCTTCGACACAGTCGTGGCGGGTGATCTGGGTGCGCTGGGGGAGCGCCTTGATCTCGGTAAGCGACAGGGCGAGCGGGGTTTCCACCAGCCCCTTCACCTCGAGCCGCCAGTCGGGAAAGCCCTTGGCGAGCTGGTCCTGATAGAAGGGATCGGCGACCGTAACCGAGCCATTGCCGCGGAAGGTGGGCGAGCGCTGGTCGGGGCGAAATTCCTTGGCGAGGCCCTGCTTGCCCGCCAGCGCGCGGTGGAGCACGCGGTGGCCATCCTCGGCGGCCTCGAACAGGCTGCCTGCAGCCTCGCTGTCGTTGATCTTGGCGCAGGCCGAGGCGCCAAGGGCGGCCATCCCGGCAAGCAGCGAGCGGCGCGGCAGGTCAACCATGAGCGGGGGCTCCTTCATCGGCATCGGGGAGGGATTCGGGCTGGGGGGGAGCCGGGGGTGCCGCGGCATCGCGCTTGCCGCCGGTGAACATCTCGAGGATCAGCCGCCAATCGAGCAAGGCCAGCACGATGTGGATCACGAAGAAACCAAAGATGCCCCAGGCGGCGATGAAGTGCAGCGAGCGCGCGCTCTGGCGGCCGCCGAACACGTCGACCAGCCACGGCGCGAAGCCCGCCACCCCCGGGCTGATCGCCAGCCCGGTGAGCAGCATCAGCGGCAACAGCACGCCGAAGACGCCGCCGTAGAGGATCTTCTGCACCGAATTGTAGCCGTGATGCGCGCCCGCATTGGCGCCAGAATGCGCCTTGATCGAGGCGATCACCGCACCCGGCGTCCAGTCCTTGGGCGCGGTCATCAGGTCGCGGCGGAAGTGGCCGTTGAGGAGCATCGCCACCCAGATGAACAGCACGCCGATGCCGAAGGGCCAGGCCATGGTAATATGCCAGTCGCGCGCCACGGCGAGGTTGTAATGCCCGGGGATCGTCGCCCAACCGGGGAAGCGGATCACGTGGAGCCACGCCTCGCTGGCATCAAAGCCGTAGTGGCCCCAGTAGAGATGCCGGTGGGCGTTGGAGATGTTGAGCCCGGTCATGAACAGCACGATGATCGCGATGGCGTTCACCCAGTGCCACAGCCGTGTCGAAAGCGCGTGCTTGGTCATTGCATTTCCCCGTGGGCCTGCTCGCGGGCAAGCCAGATAACGTCGCGCGGCTGGTCCATCAGGTGCTGGCCGCTGTCGATGAACAGGCTCTGCCCGCTGGCGAGCGCGCCGCCGGCGAGGAACAGCACTGCATCGGCGATCTCGTCAGGCCCGGTCTTGCGGGCCAGGAGGTTCATCCGGTGTGAAATCTCGGTCTCCTCCTCGTGCTGGTCGTGACTCGCCAGCACGGCACCGGGCGCAAGGCCATAGGCCCTTACGTCCCCTTCAAAATTCCCCTTGGCCAGCATGCCGATGGTGGCTGCCAGCGCGTGTTTGGACATGGTATAACTGAAAAAATCGGGGTTGGTATTTTCAATTTTCATGTCTGTGAGGTTGATCACGCTGCGCACGCCCGACTGCCCAGCGGTGAGCGCGAAGAAGCCTTGCGCGAGGCGGGCCGGGGCGAGCGCATTGATCTGCATCGCAGCTCGGTTCGTGGCCGGGTCGAGCGCGGTTACAGAATCATAGTCGAACACCGAGGCCGAATTGACGAGGCAGCGCCAGCCCGGCCGCCGCGCGGCAAGCCCGGTGACGGCGGCCAGCGCGGCGTCATCATCGGCAAGGTCGAAGCCGATCGTCTCGGCGCTGGGGAGCGTGGCCGCGAGCGCCTCGGCGGCGGTGGCGGAGCTCTTGTAGTGGATCACCGTGTGCCAGCCCGCTGCAGCAAAGCGGCGCGTGATCGCCGCGCCGATACGGGTCGCCCCGCCGGTCACGAGGACGGCGGGGCGAGGGGAGGGTGCGCTGCTGTCGGGGGAGAGGGGCATGACAGCAGCGCTAACAGGCAGGGCGGCGCGCTTCAATCGGCGAGAGGGCCGCGCGCCCTATGGGAGGCTTAGCGGCAGCGCGCTTCGCCGCGGTCGATCTCGCGGCCGAGCAGACCGCCGCCGATCGCGCCGAGCAGGGTGCCGACCGAGCGGTCGCCGTAGCGGTCGATGGTGCGGCCCAGCAGGGCCCCGCCGATGGCGCCGACCACGAGGCCGGTGGTGCCGTCATCGCGGCGGCAGTGGTAGCGGCCATCCTCGCCGCGCCACACGCGGTCGCGGCGGCTCAGGCGACGGTCGCGCTGATATTCGCGGCGATCGCGACGGTCATCGCGCCAGTCGCGGCGGTCATAGCGGCGGTCGCGGCGATAGTCGCGGTCGTCGTCCCAGTCGTCATCGCCATAGGCGGCAACGGGCGCGTAGTTGGCGAGGGCGGCCTGGTAACCGGCGAAAAGCGGCGAGGGCGCGCCGGGCAGCTCGGCAGCCTGCACCGGAGCGGCGAAGGCGGCCATCGAACCAGCGGCGGCGAGCAGGGCGAGATGTTTCATGATCCGTGTCCTTGTGGCGGCTCCCCGATGGAGCCTCGCTGTTATCGTTCATCAAACTCGAATGCTGTATGAACGACACAGTGGGGAAACGGTTCAGGTTCGGCGCCTATTCCCGCCCCCTGCCAAAAAGTGGATTCATCGCAGCGAAGCTGCTGCTTTTGCGCGCAGATTCGGGGTGAGCGGGGCGAGATCGGCGAGCGCGGCGCGCTCCTCGGGCGTTGCCTTGCCCGCCACCAGGGCGCGGAATACCCGCGCGACGCTCCAGTCGGCCGCGCCGATGGAGACACGTTCGAGCGACTCGCCCGCCGCCACCTCGCCCGCTTCGATCACGCGGAGATACCAGCCGCAGCGGCCCGACCGGACGATCGCGGCGACCATGCCCTTGTGGCCAAAGCGGTGCTCGATCTTCCAGCACGGCTGGCGCGGCTGGCTGATCTCGATAAGCGCGGTGCCGCAGCGGAAGCGGTCGCCGATGTGGACATCCTCCTCGGTCAGCCCGGTGACAGCGAGGTTCGAACCGAAGCCGCCGGGCTCGTCCAGCAGCGGGGACGCGCCGATCTCTCGCCGCCACCAGTCGTGGTGATCGAGCGGGTAGAGGTGGAGCGCCATCTCCGGCCCGCCGTGGACGCGGCGGTCGGCCTGCTCGTCGGGGGCGAGACCCTCGGCATGAATCTGCACCGGCCCCTCCTGCGGGCGCTTCTGGATCGCGCTCAGCTCCGCGCCATTGAAGGGGCGGGCGGTTCCGGCGCAGACGGCCTCGATGGTCCAGCGGGTCATGCTTTTCTCACGATAAGATCGATCCAGTCGCGCTGCGTTCCGTCGCTGGCTTTGCCGGCGTAGGTTGCGTGCGACTCGAGAGTGAAACCGGCCCCGGCGTAGGCCGCAAAGAGCCATTCGGGCGAGGGGAAATTGTGCAGCCTGCCCAAGAGATCGCGGCCCTCCCCGTCGCCGAGCTTGTAGCTGGAGAAGAACCAACCTTCGGGGATAAGCGCGCGGTGGATGCGCGCGAGGACATCGGGGAGCGAGGCGCGCGGGGCATGGAGCAGGCTCGCATGGGCCCAGACCCCGGCATAGGCGGCCTCGGCCTCGAGTTCGTGGAAGGCCATCACCCGTGCGCCCAGCGCAAAGGCCTCGTTGGCGCGCTTGACGAGGGCGGGGGTGGCATCGGTCGCGTCGATGATGAAGCCGCGACTGCGGATATGATCGGCATCGCGCCCGCCGCCGCAACCCAGTTCGAGCACGGCGGCGCCTTCGGGGAGACGGTCGAGGAAAGCGTCGAGCTGGTGGCTATGCGCCTCGCCCGAATGGAACACCCAGTGTGGCGCGCGGGCCTGATAGAAGGCGATGGTGTCGCGGTCGGTGCTCACGCGCAGGTCATGGTGCGGACTTTTCCTCCGGCATCACGTTGTATTCGCGCACCTCGGCCTGGCTCAGGCAATAGCGGGTCGAGGGGTTGTCCTCGCTCTTCACCGCCTGCTGCTGATACATGATGTCGGTCAGGAGCTTGCGGCTGATCCCCATCCGGATCAGGAAATCATTGTCCTCGCTCGCGAGCAGCGCGGAGGACTGTTCGATGCTCCCGATCAGTTCGGTGGTCGCCTTGCTGCCCTCGATCACCACCTCGTCGATCAGCGCGCGGTCGCCGGTGTGGGTGAACATGTGGACCATGAACACGCCGCCCTCGTCCACCACCCTGCGGTCGCCGCCCATGAAGACGAAGTTGCACGCCGAAAAGCACGCCCAGCCCGCGGGAATGCGGGTCAGCATGCCGCGGTAGGAGCGGATCACCTTGCCTGCCTCGTTGCCCGCGCGCGCATTGCCGCCGCGGCTGCGCAGCCATACCTCCTCGATCCGCTCGTCGGCTTCGATCGCCGCCTTGAGGCGGGAGGGGAGGGTGGAATCTATCGCGCCTTCAGCCAGCAGCACGCGCTTGCCGTCCCGGTCAGCCGGGGTGAGAGACATCGCGGTCTTGGGGCCGAAGTCAGGCTCGGCCGGGCAGGTCGGATTGTCCGCGTCCATCGGCGGGGCGGCGCCCGTCAGCAGCGCGAACGCGGCCAGCGCGGCCGGGAAGCGCATCACGCGACGATCGAATAGCGCGCCGACCCCGGAGCGCGGCACATGCGCTTTTCGGCACGGGTTTCCTCGCCTTCGACGATCACCACATCGGTGACGGTGATACAATCGCGCTGGCCGCTCGCTTTGTCGCGGCCCGTGACGGTGGAGGTGCCGCTGACATTTTCGCGCGAGGCCGAGGTCCACTGTGCGCTCGCGCCCACTTCGGGCTGCGCGGCTGTATCATCGGTGCGGGTGGCCGCGAGGGTCGCCTCGGCCGCCTGCTTCTGCTCCTCGGGATCGAGCTTGCAGGCGATGCTCTCGGTGATCTGGTCAGAGAAGTCGGGCACGGGCACGAAGGAAGGGAGCCGCGCCGAACGCGCCAGATCGTCGACCGCGCCGCCGAGCATCCCGCCGATGATCCCGCGCCCCTTGTCGCCCTTCTTGCCCTTGCCGCATGCGTCGGCCTTGTCCGCGCCGCGCTTGCCGCCGCTCAGGATCCCGCCGAACTGCGCGCTTGCGGGGAGCGCGTTCATGGTGAGCGCGAGGGCGCCCAGCGTCAGGGCCAGCCTGGATGCGCGAAAGGCCACGATCTTCCTCCCCACCAATTGACCGGGAGGTTACGCCCCGCGCATCGCAGCGTCAATTGGAGACGGCAGCAGCCGCCGCCGCTTCGCGGTCACGCTGGGCGCGCGATTTCTTCTCGGCCGCCGTCTTGAGCTGGCCACATGCCGCGTCGATATCGCGCCCGCGCGGGGTGCGCACCGGGGCCGAGAAGCCGCCCTCGAAGACGATCTCTGAGAAGCGCCGGATACGCTCGGGCGCCGAGGTCTCGTAGCCCGCGCCCGGCCAGGGGTTGAAGGGGATGAGGTTGACCTTGGCGGGCAGGTTGTATTGGCGCAGCAGCCGGACCAGCTCGCGCGCGTCCTCGTCGCTGTCGTTCTTGCCTGCGATCATGACATATTCGAAGGTGATGCGCCGCGCGTTGGAGGCGCCGGGATAGTCGGCGCAGGCCTGCAGCAGGTCGTCGATGCCATACTTCTTGTTGAGCGGCACCAGCTCGTCGCGCACTTCCTTGCGCACGCCGTGCAAGGACACCGCGAGGTTCACGCCGATCTCCTCGCCGCAGCGTTCCATCATCGGGATGACGCCGCTGGTCGAGAGCGTGATCCGGCGCTTGGAGAGCGCGAGGCCGTCCCCGTCCATCACCAACTTCAGCGCGTCGCGCACGTGGTCGAAGTTATACAGCGGCTCGCCCATGCCCATCATCACGATGTTGGTAAGCAGGCGCCCATCGGCGGTGTAGTGGCCCGCCTCATCATCCTCGTCGATCACATCGGCGTCGGAGATCATGGTGCCGCGCGGCCATTCTCCCAGCGCATCGCGCGCGAGCATCACCTGGCCGACGATCTCGCCGGGGGTGAGGTTGCGCACCAGCTTCATGGTGCCGGTGTGGCAGAAGGAGCAGGTGAGGGTGCAGCCGACCTGCGAGGAGACGCATAGCGTGCCCCGCGTCTCGTCGGGGATGAACACCATCTCGAAATCATGGCCATCGGCGGTGCGCAGCAGCCACTTGCGGGTGCCGTCGACCGAATGCTGGGCCTCGACCACATCCGGGCGGCCGATCACGAAGCGCTCGGCGAGCCAGGGGCGCATCGGTTTGGCGATGTCGGTCATCGCTTCGAAATCGGTGACGCCGCGGTGGTAGAGCCAGTGGAACACCTGCTTGGCGCGCAGCTTGGCGGCCTTGGCGTCGAGACCCGCCTCCTCGAACAGCTCGCGGATGCGCGGGCGGGGGAGGCCGATCAGGTCGACGCGCCCGTCAGCGCGCGGCGTGATGTCGCGCGCGGCGGGCACCGGGTCGACGAGGCCCGGGATGGTCATGAGTGCAGTATCGGCCATGGGTGGGGCGCATATAGTGCGGGATGCGCCGCTTGGCGAGTCAGCGCTTGGCACACCCGACGGTGGCCGCGTCGATGGCGGTGGCCGCGCCTGCCAGCGTGTAACGGTCGGTGAACCCGCCGCCCGATACGCTCATGCGGCTGGCGGAGCGCATCGCCGCGACAATCGCCGCGTCCCCGCGCGCGTCGGCAGCCCAGGCGTTGCGGCCCTTGGCGACGAGATCGAAGCGCTTTTCGCCCACGGTGAGCCGCAGGCGGGCCTTTTCGGCGACCTCGCGGGAGAGCACCACATGCACCGCCCCGCGCACGCCCTTGTCCGGCCATAGCGAAACGGTCGCATAGGCGGGGGCAGCGGTCTTCCCTCCCGCCTTGGCAATGGCATAGCAGCGCGCCGGAGAGGCATCCTTGAACGCCGCCCAACTGTCATAGACGCCCAGACTCTCGCGCGCCGACAAGGGCGCGGCGGCGAAGAGGGCGAGGAGGGCAAGAACCGGCGGGCGGGCGATCATCGCCGCAGCGATTGCCCAGTGGGCGCCAATTTGCAACAGTGCTTGGCCATGTCGCAGGAACTCGCCAAGCGCTCGCGCGCCCTGTCACACTGGCTCCGCCATGCGCCGCAGAAGGGCGGCTTGCGCCTCGATGCCGCAGGCTGGGCACCGGTTGCGGATGTGCTCGCCGCCTTGCAGCGCGAGGGGCTGCCGACCACCGAGGCGTTGCTGCGCGCCGTGGTCGACGAGAACGACAAGCGCCGGTTCGAGCTGTCCGATGATGGCACCAGCATCCGTGCGCGGCAAGGCCATTCGGTCGCGGTCGAGGGCAGCTGGGAGGCCGCCTCGCCTCCCGAACTGCTTTACCACGGCACCGTCGAGCGGTTTCTTGATGCGATCATGCGCGAGGGGCTGACGAAGCAGCAGCGCCACCACGTCCACCTCTCCGCCGATCTCGAAACGGCAACCAAGGTCGGCGCGCGGCGGGGGGAGGCGGTGATCCTGACGGTCGCGGCCGGGCGGATGGCGGCGGACGGCCATGCCTTCGCGCTGTCCACCAACCGTGTGTGGCTGACCGACCATGTTCCGCCCCGCTACCTTGCGCGCGCGGATCAATCATAGGCGATGCTCATCACTTCCCACTCGCGCGTGCCCGAGGGCAGCGCCACCACCCGCACATCGCCCACGGCGCCGCCGCGCAGCGCGCGGGCGAGGGGTGAGTTCCAGCCGATCCGGCCGGCGCCCGCGTCCTGTTCGTCGTCGCCGACAAGCTGGACGGTCTGGTGGTTGTCATCCTCATCGGCGATGGTCACGCGCGCGCCGAAGAACACACGGGAGCGGTCGACCTGCGCTGCCGGATCGACCACCCGCAGCGCCTTCATGCGCTTGATGAGATGGGCCAGCTCGCGGTCGATCTCGCGCATCTTCTTGCGGCCATAGAGATAGTCGCCGTTCTCCGAGCGGTCGCCATTGCCCGCCGCCCAGCTGACGATCTCGACGATTGCCGGACGCTCGGTGCCGAGCAGGTGGTCATAGCGCGCCTTCAAGGCCGCCATCCCCGCAGGCGTGATCGGAGGCCCCGCCGGTTTCATCGACAATCAGCGCAGAAAAGTATCGACGGTGCGCGGCAGGCCTGCCTGCTCGGGATACATGTGCGAATAGGTCACCGCATTGCCGATCACACGCATCACGTAATAGCGCGTCTCGAAATTGGCGGGGATCTTCTCGATCCATGTGACCCAGTCGATCTCGCCGCGGCGCGGGTCGCCATTGAGGCGCAGCCACTGGTTCACCCGGCCCGGCCCGGCGTTGTAGGCCCCGATCGCGAGCGGGTAGGAGCCGCCGTAATAGCTCAGCATCCGGGCGAAATAGCCGTCGCCCAGCTGGATATTGTAGAGCG
>JACESM010000034.1 GCA_013911835.1 Porphyrobacter sp.
GCGCGAACGAAGACCAGACCCGCGGCATCGACATCATCCGCAAGGCGATCACCGCCCCGATCAAGCAGATCGCCCAGAACGCCGGCCATGACGGCGCGGTCGTTGCAGGCAACCTGCTGCGCGAGAATGACGAAACGCAGGGCTTCAACGCGGCGACCGACGTTTACGAAAACCTGGTGAAGGCCGGCGTGATCGACCCGACCAAGGTCGTGCGCACCGCGCTGCAGGATGCAGCCTCGGTCGCCGGCCTGCTGATCACCACCGAAGCGGCGATCGTCGAGCGTCCGGAAGACAAGCCGGCCGCCCCCGCGATGCCCGACATGGGCGGGATGGGGTTCTGAGCCGCTAGGGCGGGCTGGGGCCAGCGCAAGCTGGCTCCGCCACGCCCAAGGCCGGCCAGCGGGGCGCCCGCGCCCCGTCTGACGACTCGGGCTTGGCCCGAGGCGGCCCAAGCACCAGACAAGAAAACCCCGGCGGAGCCACTCCGCCGGGGTTTTTCTTTGCTTGCCGCGCAATGTCCGCTTTCAGGCAATCAGCGAGGGCGGTCGAAGGGCTGGAAGTGGGTGGAGAGTTGAAGGGCAGGTTTCAGAATATTGTAGCTCGTAAGCTGCCTTTGCGACGCTTACTCTGGTGACAGCCAAAACCATCCGTCAGGAAAGAGCCTTATGCGATCGCTGGAAGGAAAAGTCGCACTTGTGATTGGTGGGACGCGGGGAATCGGTGCGGCCATCAGCCGAAGGCTGGTCGCCGATGGCGCCTCGGTTGGCATCGTATATTTGAGCAGAGCAGCCGCGGCCGAGAATCTCGCCCAGGAATTGCGCGACCGGGGTGGTGTCGTCTCAGTCCTGCAAGCTGATGTTAGCGATGCTGCAGCGCTCAATGACGCAATCGACCAGATCGCAGGCGAATTCGGGCGTCTGGACATTCTCGTCTGTGTCGCCGGAACAGCGGTTGCCGGCGCGCTAGAGACTTACGCGGACGACGCGTTCGACAGCACCTTCACGCTCAATGTCCGGGCCCCCTTCCTTGCCGCGAAGAAGGCTGCCTCCCTGATGACCAAGGGTGGGCGGATCATTACGATTGGCAGCATTGTTGCCGATAGGATGCCTGGTGCTGGTGGCACGCTGTATGCCGCCAGTAAGGCGGCCTTAGGGGGCATGACGCGAGGCCTCGCCCGCGATTTAGGGGACCGGGAAATCACGGCGAATCTGGTGCAGCCAGGGCCGATCGACACCGAACGCAATCCAGCTGAGGGACCCAACGCCGCTGCCAATCGAGCTCCGCTTGCGATTGCCCGTCATGGGACGCCTGACGAGGTGGCAAGCCTTGTTGCATACTTGGCATCGCCCGAAGCAGGCTTCGTTACAGGCTCCACCTATAACATCGACGGTGGCTGGAGCGCATAACAGGGCGTCCGGTTTCGGTCGTCTGGCTTTGCATACTTCAACGACGGCTAGGGGGTCGATAGCCGAACGGCAGCTTTCGGCTGGCAGCGAACTGAAGCGGACATTTCCTACACGCCGCCCGGCCGCTATCATCCGGGTCGCTCTTTCCCATCGCCAGCAGGGTGGTCGCAGGACCGCCGGGGCTGATCAAGCCCTCTCCCCCTGTCCGTCCGCCTTGCGCGGAACGGAGTAAATATCTCAAATATTTACGAAAATATCGTTGTGGCAAAGCGGACATGGTGTCAATTTTGTCCGCTTTGTTCTCCCTCCACCGCCCTCCGCCATCTACCCGATAGTGAACTTCCCCTGCCACAGCAGCACCACGTACGGCCTGCGCATCTCCCACGACACCTCCGCCCATGAAGTTCCCGCCGCCCGCGACGCTGCCCGAAACGGCGCGAGCCGCAGCGACGGTTTGAGCACCCCCGCGCGCGCTCGGATCACTGAGTGATGAAGTCCGCAATCGCCTCGCCCACGCCCTTGCCGAGCGGCAGGGCTGGGTCGCGATAGGCCGCGAGGTTCTCGGCAGGGGTCGTGCCCGCGATGTCCTTGAGCACGTGGTTCAGATCGGGCAGCACTACAAGCTTCGCCGCCGGGTTGGCCGCCGCCAGCCGCTCGGCATCGGCGACCGGCACCTGCAGGTCCCTGCCTCCCTGCACGATCAGCAGCGGCAGCTCGGTTGTCGCGGCGAGAGCGGCGGGATCGTAGGAGAACACGCTGATGAGGAAGCCTTGCAGTGCGGGGGCAAACAGCCCCTGAAGCGGCTGCGGCAGGGCGGAGGGATCGACGCGCTGCCCGGCGGCCAGCTTGTCGATCGCCGCATCGGCGGCGGGGATGATGACGAAGTTGGCCGGATTCGCCCGCAGCTGGGCCTTGATCACATCGCCGACCGGGCGTCCGGGCGCGGCGACCAGCACCAGCCCGCACAGCCCCTCGACCTCCTGCGCGGCGGCGAGCGCGACCAGACCGCCCTCGCTATGCCCGATCAGCCAGACGCATTGCGCCCCCGTCGCCAGCCTCGTCGCGGCGACCCAGGCAGCGGTGTCGGCGACGTAGTCGGGGATGATCGCGGCGTTGGCATCGGCAACCGCCGCCTTGCTGGCGAACATCCCGCGCTTGTCGATCCGCAACGTGGCGATCCCGCGTTCCAGCAGGGCCTCTGCCAGCAGGCGGTAGGGCGCCGCGGCGACGCCCAGGGGGTTGTTGCCATCGCGGTCGGTCGGTCCCGAACCGGGGATGATCAGCGCGACCGGCCCCTCCCCACCCCCACCCGCGCTGGCGCTCGCACGCAGCAGCGTGCCGGAGAGCGGGCCTTGCGGACCGGGAGCTTCGATGGGCTCGCCAGCAGGGGCGCCCTCGGCCTGAAGCGGAGCGGCGAGCAGCGCGGCGGCAGCAGCGGCGACCAGAGGCAAGCGGATCATCGGACGTCTCTCCAGGTTCAGCGCGCAGGCCGGCTGCGCCACAGCCACCAGCTATAGGCGACCGGCACCACGCTCGCGGCGATGATCGGCGCGATCATCGCCGCCAGCCGCCATTCGGGCGCGAGCGGCGCGAAGGCGGCGAGCACCATCACCACCCCCGCCCCCATCATCAGCTTGCCGCCCAAGCGGTGCGTTGCGATCCAGTTGTCTGTGTCGGCCAGCGTCCAGGGCGTGCGGATGCCGACGAAGAAGCTCGGGCGCGATTTGGGCAGGGCGTTGCCGATCATCAGGAACAGGACGCCCATCCCGGCCAGCAGCAGATCGATGCCGATGCGCCAGCCCAGCGCGGGCGCGGCGATCATCACCTGTACATAGATCATCAGCCCCATTACCCCGATCCACGATGCACGCAGCACCGGGGCCGAGGCCTCAAGCCGGTCCTGCAACGGCTCCATCCGGGGGATCGCGGCCATCAACAGGCCGACCAGCGCCGACATTACCGCCGGCCACAGCAGCGCCGGGGTGGCTTGGGCAAACTCGTCCGCAACGCCGGACGCGTTCCAGTGGACGGGGAGCTGCGTGCCCGGCGCGAGGCGCAAGGCGGCCCACCAGCCGAACGCCGCCATGGCTGCCGCCAGCAGCAGATTGACGATGAGCAGCCCGCGAACCTTCATGCCTTTTCTCCCTGTGCGGGCGGCGGGGCCTCCACCGCGCCGCTGCCGATCCCGACGCCCATGCCGACCCTGGCCATGAAACTCAGGAGCGCCTCTTCGAGGGTCGAGAGGTTGAGCGTGTAGATGATCGAGCCGCCCCGGTTCTCGCCGCGAATGAGGCCCGCGGCCTTCAATTTGGCGAAGTGGCCGGACATGGTCGGCTTGGAGACCGGGAAGCGATCGGCGATCTCGCCCGCGCTCATCCCGCCGCCCTTCAGGAGTTCGAGCACCTCGCGGCGGATCGGATGGGCTAGGGCGTCGAATATCTCGGACATAGCTATTTAGCTAAATAACGAAATGACGCGTGTCAAGCGCAGGCCCCCCGCCACGGCAAAGCGTGGCTGCCGTGCATTCTCATTGCCTTGCTGCGCTAATGTTGCCCAACTTTAGCGCCTTTGTCCTTTCAGGAAAATCCAGACTCTCAGCCTCGGCCTGTGTCAGCATCAGAACGTCAGCGGCCGACAGTTCTGCTTCAATCTGCGCCTTGCAGTCGATGGGAAACTTGCATGACGCACGATCCGTTGAACGAAGCACAAGCAACTCAGCGGCGTCGTTGAAGGTCAGTCGCTGTCGACAATACAGGCCGCCTCCGTCGGAGAGCATATCGGGCATGTCGCGCGCAACTGCCTTTCGGAATGCCAGATCTGCCAGCATGACGGCACCTATTTTGCCGGTTTCGGCACCGTCAATACGTCAATTGCAACGACTGCAGCCGGATGCCGGTGGACGCTGAAGCCGCGAAAAGTGTATGATTTCATGGACCTTTCCGGACATTTGCGGATGCATCTGGAAAGAAAAATGGTGCCCAGAAGAGGACAAACAAGTAAAAAGTAAGTATTTGATATACTTACCGTCTATACATTTCGAAGATTGAAATGCCACTTGACATGCCCCCAAGTCTGATTTGCTTAAAAGATTGGGGTCTCTAAGCGTTGTTTCAGGCACGATCACGATGTAGCACAACGTTTCTCGTTATTGCAAGTGTATTGGGAAGATTTATTTGAAGAGTGCTGATCGTTTCCATCAGCTTTAGAGTCCGCAAGCGCCTGAGCTGATCCGGCAGAAGGCTCGAGGTCCAGTCGAAATCACGTAGCGAAGCGTCCCCGGTCGGCCGCGCTGACTATGGCGTTCTTGAACTGTTGCTCCCAGCGTGCAGCACCCATGCACGCATGTCCTCAACGATGGCTAGGCTCGCCAGCGAGATAGGCAAAGACATAGGTGCGGGCCGTTGGCATCGATCTCAGAAATCCAGATCGTCTCTGGCGACGGCGTGGGTCGTCTTGGGCAGCCGAGCGAGGTCTTCGCTGATACCCGCAAGGTCGGTGTCAGGCGCGACCAGTTCACCAAGGCGCCGGGTCATTCCGAGCAGGTGAAGGGCACTGGCGAGCACGGCCATGCCCACGGTCGGATCGCCAGCTTCGAGGCGCTGAAGCGTCTGCATTGATACCAGCATACGCTCGGCCATCAGCCGCTGCGGTAGCTTGCGACGACGGCGAGCAATTGAGATGTCCTTTCCCAGCTGCGCGATCGCGCGGTGGCTTTGGGGCGGCAGACCGCTGGCGACTTTGGAAGCACGGGACATACAGGACATATGCCATATCATGTCAAAAATGCGAAGTTAGCATGATATGTCATGCGTCGGGTGGCGAGCACCCTGCTCTTGCCAACATGTATCGGCGACCACTCCTTATCGTCCACCCAAGGCTATACCCTAGGCCTTCCGGCGTGGCATCAGAAGATGTCCTCGATATCGGCGGTGTGTCTGGCGTTGCGCGCCTCGACAACAAGATCGAGGCTCAGGGCTGCGAATATCGCGTGGATGGTAGAAAGCTTCGTCCCGTCGTGTCCGGTCTCTATCTTAGACACCAGCTCCTGTCGCAGTCCCGCGTGATCCGCGAGCTGAGACTGTGTCCAGCCGCGGTTTCTGCGCGCACGCCTTATGATGTTGCCGAACTGCACGGGTGATCTGACGATCTGCGACATGCTTTACTCCTCGGCGCGTTATGCTTGAAATCGCATAAAACGCGAATATGTCATTTTTCGCATAAAGATAGAATATGCGTAAAACAGCATAAAGCTGAGCTATTCTGAAAATCGCATAAACTGGCCATCACACAACACGGTCTTCAACGATGTCCGAAAGAGACGTCCCGTGTCACGCGTAGCCAACTCTGTTGCGGACGCGGCCGAATGATGGCTTGATTTTCCTCACTCGAGCCAAAGAGCTAGAAAACAACATCTTAACCTTGCACCCCTAAGGCTGGCGGCGCTCCCACTTCGAGGCCCGCATGTCTAACGCTCTCGACTTCACCTATCGATACGAAACGGCGTCCTGCGTGACGCGGGAGCATGGGCATTCACCGCGGCTGATGCTCGCGACCTTCAATCCTGATCATGCTCCGGCCGATTTCTTCGACGGGGCGTTGCTGCGGCCGCGGCTGACGGGGCAGTTGCTGTTCACGCTCAGCGAGATTGTCAGGACTCGTTTCTGGGACCCGCTGCCCGGCGCCAGCGCCCTCTTCGATCCGGTGCTCACCAGCCATCCCGAGATCCTCCGGCTTGAGGGGTTCAGCGGGTGCTGCGGGGTCTATGCACGGGCCGATCTGCCTGCCGCCCTGTTCGATGCCAACATCCGGGGCCGTGGCACGACCAATGTCGATTTCAACGATGACATGCGCCGCAGCCTGCTCGCCTTGCGCGAGGGGGAGGACGTCCGGCTTTCTATTGGCGCAGACGAGGTCGTTCTCACCCGCGGCGATCAGCGGGTGGTGGAACGCAAGGTCAAGCTGCCGCTGCGGTGGATCAAGGGGTTCAGCGAAGCGCAGGCCTATCTCGCCCGGCTGAAGCCGCATGCCGAAGTGCCCGCAGCAGCGGCCCTGCAACTACTGCGCACGCTGCCGCGGGCAGCAAAGCCGCCGCATTCCGGTTTCGTGGTCGCCTCGGCTGCCGGTCTGCGGATCACCCAGCGTCCCTCGCCCGGCGCAGTGCCGGTCAGCGGGACGCACCGGATCAAGGTGATCGAGCCGCTCCTGCCCTTCGCCCGAACCTTGCGGGTCTGGCTCAATCCCGAAAGCGGTGCGAGCGGGTGGGAGCTGTTGTTCGAAGAAGGTTCCTTCTTCCTGCTGATCAGCCCCGCGCTCAATCGCGGCTTTTCAGGTGAGGGCCAGATCCTCGCCACCCTTGCCGCCCCGCCATCAGAAGCCCTTGTGGCGCAGGTGCGCGCGCAGTTGGCGTGGAAGGCGCGGATCGATGCGGGGGCGCTGGCATCGGCGCTCGGCAGTGGGCCCGATGCCGTCGCGGCGGCGCTGGCGGTGATCGGCAGCCGCGGACTTGCCGGGTTCGATGCCGCCGCCGGGCACTATTTTCACCGCGAACTGCCCTTCGATCGCAGCCAGACCGACGCGATGCAGCCGCGCCTCTTGTCGGCCCGCAAGCTCGTGGAGGCGCGCGCGGTGCGGCACGTATCGGGTGACCAGCCGGGCGAGCGGGTGTTCGAGGTCAAGGGCAGCGACACCCTCCACCGCGTTCGCCTGACAGGCGAAGGCGCGCGCTGCACCTGCCCGTGGTTCAGCACCCATCAGGGCCAGCGCGGCCCCTGCAAGCACATCCTTGCCGCGCAGATCATCAATTTCGAAATTGCAGACGGAGCCCATGCATGACGCCTGAAGAACTGGAACAGCTCGTCCTCGGACAGGGCGCCTATGCTAATATCTGGGTGGCGAGGGCCTTCGACGGCATGCCCGAAAGCGAACGCGCCGCCCTCGCTCCGACGGCGCAGCAGCTGTTCACCGATCTCGCCGCATTGAAGCCGGGCCCCAAGACCTCGCCCGTGGTTGCCGAATACATGGCGGACTACCTCGCCAACCTCAAACCCGAAGACCGGGGCCGCACCGTGCCCGCCGCCTATCCCCGCGCCGCTCACGCCGTCGTGGCACTGTGCCCGCTGAACTGGGCGAGCAAGCCCGAGGTCAAGGCCTATGTCGACGGTCAGGCGCTGCCGGTCATCTTGCAGGAACGCAAGCCGACCTGGCTGACGCAATGGCTGGAGGCCGATTATCGCCGTGGCTGGACCTGGGGTCAGGTCTATGCGGATACGGTTCTCAAATGGATCGCCGCCGGCATTTGCACCCGGCCTGCCGTGGACGAATTCACGGCAAGGGTCGCGTATGAAATCATCAATCTGCATTCCTCGACGCTTCGGGGACCAACAGACCGGCCAAAGCTCGACTTCGTCAGCCTGTTCCGCGCCCGGCCCGAACTGATCGACTATGTGCCCGATTTCTTCCGGATCGACTGTGAAGCCTTCAAGAAGGACGCGGCGACCCGGCGGGACACCTGCGGCCGCACCTTCACCGAGGCACTGGTGGCGCTGTCGCAAAGCGGCGAGCTTGATCGGGACGCGCTGATCGACCTCACCTTCGAAGGCCTCGCCGCCGACAAGGTGCTGCGCAATTCCAAGTCGGGGATGATCGAATTCCTCGCCCTGCTCGGCGCGACACCGCACGAGAAGGCCGCGCGGCAGGACCGGCTGTTCGCCCTGCTGCAAAGCCCTGTCCCTCAGGTTCGCACCTTTGCGATCAACGAGGTCGCCGGGCTGGAAAAGGCGGGCGTGCTCGACGCCGCGCTGGCGGCGCAGGAAGTGCCGCTGATCTTCTCGCAGGAGGGCAAGTCCACCGCGATTGCCGCGCTGAAGCTGCTCGACCGGATGGCGAAGCAGGCGAAGAAGGCCAAGGCCAGCCCTGACGGCGCGCTCGCGGCGCTCGTCGAAGGACTGCGGCACGCCAGCGAGGACGTGCAGGGCAAACGGCCTGACCGCGGTTCAGCGCACCCGGATCGAATATCCGTCCGACGTGGTCGCCTTGCTGGTGAATGTCTGGATCGGTCAGATCGACGCAGCCGCCATCGACGCGCCTTACGAGCCCGCGAGCTATCATCCCTTCCTGCCGATGAAGGCCCATCTGCGTGCGCTGTGCAACGACGTCGCGCGGCGCAAGGCCACCCCGCTGCTGTCTTTCCCGACCCATCGCGGCGGCTGGATCGACCCGCGCGAATGGGTCGCGCGTTTGCAGGTGCGGACCTATTCCAAGCCCGACATGCTGCGCTCGCTCGCCCGGCTGGCGCCCGATCACCGCGCCGAGGCGCTGGCGAATGCGGCGACGTTGAAGGGCGATACGGGGCGTATCGCGCGCTTTGCGCTGGGCGGTGATGAATGGCCGGGTTGGCTGACCTGGAACGATTACGATCTGTGGATCACCGCCGCTCGGTGCCGCGATCCGCTGGCCGACTGGAGCGATCTGGCGGCCAAACTGCGCGCCGACGATCCTTGGCCGGGCGGCGCCAAGCCTGCTCTCTACCATCCGCACATCGCGACCTTTGTTTGGGGCGTGCACAATAATCTCGCCGTGCACTTCAAGGCGCTCGACGAGGTGTGGCATGAAAGCAGCAAAAGCTGGCAGCCGCGCAGTCAGCGGCACACCATGGCCGGGGGCATTGCCGGATCGCCGGAGGAAAGCTTCGCCAAGGCGCGGATGATCGAGGCACGCCCCTTTGCGGCAGCCGCCTCCTATCCCGAAGAGGCGCGCGGCTGGGCCTATGGCATGATCTGGGTCCAGCAATGGCTCGGCTACCAGTGCCCGCTCGATGTCCGTGCGGCGTGTCTGAGAGGTGCGCAGCAGGCCTACACTTGGATCGACGAACGCAATCCCGAGCTACGTGGGTACTTCGATGTACTGTTCGATCCCCACCGCCCCTGGGGCGAGGAAGGTCATGCGCTCGCGCTGATGGGCGTGCTGGTACGGGAGCCAGAGGCGAGCGGGCTGGCGATCGACGCGCTCGTGCATGGGATCGATCATGGGCTGTTCGATCCTGCGGTGTTCGCCGCGCTGCTGACCCGGTTCGAGGCAGGCGGCTGGATGAAGCTCAACCGTCTGGCAAGCGCATTGGCGCGGGTGATCGTCATCTCGCCGACCCATGCGGCGGCGATCTCGCAAGGGCTTCAGGCATGGCTGACCCGCTTTGACCTGAGTGAACGCGGCGCGCACGAGCTGCTGGCGGTGCTCGATCAGGCGCATGCGGCGATGATCATGGCGGTCAGCGCCGAGCTGTCCGCAAAGCTGCGCGAGCTCGAAGGTGCGAGCAAGACCGCGAAACTCGCCCGTTCAATCCTTGCCCGATCGCAGCAGGCTGCCTGACCGAGGTGCGAGGAGAAAAGGCGATGCGCGCCCGGTCCGCCGTCAGCGGCGCAGCTTCATTTCCCTCGCATAGGGCTTGGCGTGCACCCAGCGGTCCTCCACAAATGGCCCGCCGACCTTGATGGCGTAAGCAAGGTTCAGGGTAAACATCGATAGCGCCGGGGCAAATGTGAAATCTGCTGCTTTGGCGGCGGCCAACTCGCGTTCATGCAGGGCATCGGTATGCGCCGGATCAAGAGCGTCTGCGACATCGGGAACGCCCTTGCCTTCCAGCACGCGGCGCAGGATTGCGGTCAATTCGTTGCCGTTCATGCGCCATGAAATCTTCGGCTTGGGATCGAGGCCAGCCGCCGAGCAGGCGATCGCCAGACTGCCCTGCCAGGTTTCCGCCAGCTTCTTGCGCGATGCGGCGCGGTAGAAGGGGAAGTAACGGATCAGCCGGTGCGTCTCGCGGGTTTCGGCGACGATCCTGATCCAGTCCTGCTGGAACCGCGCCCGGTTTGCGGCCTTGCGCTCGTGCCTGATCTGTTCGCTCGCCGAGGGGTTATGGACGCCGCGCGGCGTGATGCGGGTGCGAAACGCGGGCAGCAGGTCGACAAAGCCCTCCTCCATCGAGCGCGGGGTCGTGTGACCGCACAGTTCCAGCGTGATCTGCGCGGGCAAGGTTGCATCCCCCAGCGCCGCCTGCACAGCCTTCACGAAGCTGCCGGCAATGGCCCACAGCGCGAGCTTGTGCCGCAGCGCCAGGTCGGGTGAATATGGGGTTTCGTCAGATGGCTGGGCCACCAGCGCAAACACCGCCTCAAGCCCCTTGAGGTGCAGAGGGTTGGCAGCTTTGTCCGGCTGCCAGCCGAGCAGGTCCTGACCACGCGAATGCTCCACTTCCCTGCGGATCAGCCCCTGCCGTTCGGAAGGTGCGGACCGGCTTTCGCAATGCAGGCTCAGGCGCAGCGCCCCGCCGTCCCCGGCCAATTCGGCAAATTCGGTGCATTCGCGCAGCAATTGTCCCGGCGGGTCGATCACGGGATCGAGCGTCTTCGGGTCGATCAGCTGTGCAAGTTCGTCCAGCCCGTTGGCCAGCGCGGCCTGGTGCACCATCGCGACCGCCCGCGCGCCGTGGCCGGCATTGACGAGGGCGCGGATGCCGTCCTCGAACTGCGTGATGGCCGTCTCTTCCTCCAGCACCATGCGCGCCATCAATGGCACTCCAGCCAGACCTCGACCCCGCTGAAATCGCAGGCTTCAAGGTGTTCGGGGCGGATCCAGAAGAAATAGACCCCGCCGTCGCCCCAGCACCAGTCCATCGCATTGTCGGTGGCAATCTGCATCAGCAGCATCTGCCCGAAGGCGGGATCCTCGATCGGTTCGCTCTGCAACCCGTCATGATAGCCGCCCATGCGGTGCGGCCGGTTGATGTAGAGCGTGCGCCAGCCGGGCTCCTGCGAGGCGGCCCAGCCGGGCGGGAGCAGGTGGCGGCGCGCAGGATCGAGGTAATATTCAATCGCGATGGCACCGAACCCCTGCGCCGGCTTCAATTCGATCGTGTCGCGCTGCCTTGCCACCGACACCGGGATCGCATCGTCGCGGAACTTGTGATAGTAAAGTTCAAGGTGGTCGAAATGCTTGCCCGCGAAGGTCGCTTCCAATTGCTCCCAATGATCCTGCGACAGGACGGCATCGGCATCGCTTCTGGCAAGCATCGTCGCGATCTGGTCGCAGCCATTGGCGATTGTCTCGCGCCACGCCAGCCATTGCTCATGAACGCTTTCGATATGGGCCAGCACCCCTTCGCTGTCCATCGCTGCTAGTTCGGGGATCACAGCATCGAGAAACGCGATACGCTGCACCTGCTGGGGTACGATGACTTCCGGCGCCATCGCGGCAAAACGTTCGCGGTTCGCCACGAGCTCGGCGATCAGGCGCGCATGGCCGCCTTCGGACAGCAGCAGCTTGCGCGCCGCATCCTCGACCGGAGGCTCGGTCTTGGCGCGCAGCCTTCGTGCCAGCGCCTCCACCGCATCACGTGCCTGACCGAAGGTCAACGGGCGCAGGCGCGGCATGGGGCTGGCGAACTCGGTCTTGGAATAGGGCACATCAGCATAGAGGATGTCGGACAGATTATCCGGGCTGGCCGTTTTCCACGTGCTGCCATTCTCCTCGTGCAATGTGAGCGCGTTGGGCATGGTGACTATGTCGATCGGCCAGCGGCGCCAGAAGGCCGGCACGTCGTCTGCCGCCAGCCAATTGTAGCTGCCGCCGATGTAAACCTTGTCACAAACTGGACCGCAATCGAACGGCGGCTGGCGCTCCGACCCGAGTTGTGTCGTGTATCCTCGACAGCGCTTTTCCCCGCGCCAATGCTGTGCTGCAAATGCTGGCCCATGCCGGCAAGGCGAACGTTGATGATGATCTCATTCAGCGTCTCGCGGCGGGCATTGATGACCGCGATTTGCAGGCGCTCAGAAAGGCGCAGGCACAGATGCCAGGCTGGATGAGTGATGCCGTTTTCAAGATGAGCGCAGCGCGGCATGGATGAATTTGCCCTGCGGCCTGACGATGATCGTTTCGCATTCATCAGCGAGGCTGCTGAGCGCGGCACGGGCGACTACACGCTTCCCTGGCACCGCAGCAGCGCCCCGCTGACCAGGCCCGTCAATGCGGTCACCCGCAAGGCCTATCGCGGCGTCAATGTTCTTGCCCTCTGGGCCAGCGCCGAGGCGCAGGATTTCGGGCATGGTCTCTGGGCAACCTATCGCCAGTGGCAGTCATTGGGCGCGCAGGTCCGCAAGGGCGAGAAGGCTTCGCCGATCGTCTTCTACAAGGTCCTGGACAAGCCCGAGGGCAGCGAAGACGAGGCACGCGAGGTCGGGGGTCGGATCTTCGCCCAAGGCTCGCATGTGTTCAACATCGCGCAGGTCGAGGGCTATGCGCTGCCCGAGGTACCGGAGGCTGAGGCCTTTGATCCCATCCCCGATGTCGAGGCCTTCATCGCTGGCACCGGGGCTGCCATCCGCATCCAGGGCGACAGCGGCCACTACACCCCGTCCACCGACATGATCACAATGCCCGACCGTGAGCGGTTCTTCGCCACCGACACCGCAAGTGCTGAGCAGAACTGGTATGCCATCCTGCTCCACGAGCTCGTCCACTGGACCGGGGCTGATCATCGTCTTGCCCGCACCTTCGGCAAGCGCTTCGGTGACGAGGCCTATGCCATGGAAGAGCTGGTGGCCGAGCTTGGCTCAGCCTTCCTATGCGGTGACCTCGGGCTGTCGGTCACCCCGCGTCCCGACCATGCCTGCTACCTCGCCAGCTGGCTGAAAGTGCTTAAGGGCGACAACCGGGCGATCTTCACCGCCGCCAGCGCAGCTGCGAAGGCGACGGAGTGGTTGGGGGATCTTTGACAGCCTGTAAAAACCTAACGAAGAAAGAACTTTCTCGAACCAAACTGTGCGGATGACGCCCGCGTTGGATTTTGCGCGGACACGTTTAATTGGAACCGCGCTTCCGCTGTGCGATCAGTTCGAAAAATGGCAGCCCTCGAACGACCTCCCCTGGAACATCAAACGACTTGTATAAGCACTGGTGCACCTGAAGTGATTTTACACGTTCGGCCAACTCAGCTGCGCTTCCCGTCAGGCCAAGGGCGGAGAGTTCTGCCGGGGTAACGTTGGGCACCTTGTGTAAGAACCAGCTCAAGAGCGGCTCGCGATAATCGGTCGCATTCACTTTGAAGTGACGCAGGTATTGTGAGGCAAGGATGACGCCGACCCCGAACTCGCGACCCTGCAACAGCAATTTTCTCAGCACGTCGAATTCATATCGCATGATGTTGTCTGCTTCATCGACCAATAGGTAGGAATCAACTGCGCGAAGCTGCGGATCCGAGCCGATGAATGGCTGCTTGGGGGTGCGGAGCATATTTTCATAGAACATGTTCAACATCACGGCGACGAGCATGTTTTTGCTGCGGTCGTCCTGACCGAGAGCATCCAAGGAGATTACGACCACTCCGTCAAGAAACTCGTCGAACGGCTGGGTATCGCTCGTCTTCGCAGCAAATACCTCCATGTCTACCAGATCGTCGATGATCGCCATTGGCGAATCCGATTTGCCATCGAGCAGCTCGGCGTAGGCCGAATGCACATCGTACAATGTTGGCTGCTCGCCCGGGAGGCAGGATTCGTAGGCAGCGCGCACAGCCTTCTTGAGCTTGTCTCGCTGCACGGGACCGATCCCGCTGTATATCTTGTCCAAAACGTCGGCAAAGAAGCGGAACCTATCAAGCCACGGAGCTGCAGCGTCGCCCAGCGTACTGGTATCAAAGAGATTTAGTGGAAGGCGATAGGGTTTGACAACGCGCGCGCCAGTCGCCTCGACAAAATCCGGGCTGCTGTAATCTCGCTTGTAATCGAAGATCAGGAACCTAGGTCGAATGCCCCGGTTGGCAGCCGCAGCATCGGAAATCTGAAGAATTAACGACTTAAGCAGCTGCGTCTTGCCAGTTCCCAAATCACCAACGACTCCCATGTTCAGTTGGTTCAGCCGTGTGTCGGAGATGTTCAGTACGATTTCACTCGGCTTGAAGCTGTCTACCGTGGAGCCAATAGAAAGAGCGATCCCTGACGAAGCGTCTGCCTCAACATGGCGCTCCGAACCGGCGGGACCAGCCGCATCACCGGAGGGCGGTGCAGGTCGTTCGGCACCGTCGTCTAGGAAAACCGCATCTCCAGAAACGTTCTCAGCTGAATCGGTTGCCGGGTGTACCGCTTCACTGATTGGTTGGGCCGCTCCATCCGGGAAAAAGCCCCACGAGCCAACTTTTGCTCGAACGCTATCGTAAAATTTAAGAGGGTCGCCAGCCACGACACCACCAGCATCGGCGCTGCCTATCGTAATGGTTTCGTCGAAGCCGTCCTCATCGCGGTCCCGAACCCCACTGCGCGGAATGTCGTCGACGATAATGAGGCGACCGCGTTGGTCAATCGAGACACAGGGATCGGGACCAAGGATGGCTGATGCAATGCGTTCGTGCAGTAAGGACCATTGCCCCTCACGTCCCTTTACGTCGGGATGTTGGCTATAAACTCTCATTCCGAAGCCAATAATTGACAGCAACAGATGCTGGAAACCGAGCGACCAGGCGACTGGCTGCTTGTCGTGGGGTAGCATGCTTGTCAGGAGTCTTGAGAAGGTTCTGGCCTGCTCTAGCGCATCGTCAACTTCAGAGGCCGGGAAAATTGATCCCGGTCGACACTTCACTTCAACGGGTGTCAAATGGATCCGGACGCCGCTCTGCCCCACCTTCGCGCCTACAACCAACAGGTCAGGGCGCGACAGGGAGGTGTCCTTGCCCGTCTTCCAAGGTGCCTGTGGCCGTTTCGTCCAGTTCGACTCCTGGAGAAGTGAAGATCAGCAGCTCGTATCGGCCACTCCCCGGCACGTTCAAAGTCGTAACGAGGTCTGGTCCACCTCTAGCGCGACCAGTCGGCTTCTTGGGCGGCGTTAGTTTCTTAGCCAGTCTGCAGGTGACATAGATTCCAGCGTGCCAGCTAGCTAGCGAAATGACCTTGATCGCTCCCGGCTTGAATCCGTCCGCCGTAGCGCAATAGCGAATCGGTGCTTTGTGGGTGGGTGGAGTACCATCTAGGAATATGGCCTCCTCTTCGCCGACAGTTACTTCGCCGAGCCTATTGTTCTTGCCGCGATCGATACAGACCACTGTACCTGTGGCGTCTGGTCCTACTGTTTCGAATGAAAGTGGCGTCAGCAGTGCGCCCTTGAGAATGGCCGTCGGGTCCGTCGTACAGCGGCCCGTGGCCGCGCCATAGCGGAACACCCGGCTCGCAAAGGAACGGCACTTTTTGGCCGTTTCGCGATTGCCGCGCGCTTCCAGCTTCTTCAGCGGGGCCAACATCATCTGCGGATCTACATCCGAAATCGGCATGTGCCCGATCGCTGGCTTGAGCAGATCGAGGAACCAGCGGGCCTTTAGCAGGGTTGCCTCGGCGCGGCCTTCGCCGACCATCTTGTTCTCGATGTACTCGCGGGCGACCGACTCGAAGGTGTTGGCGGCGCTGATCTTGGCTGTCGCCTTGTTCTTCTTTCGCGTCAAAGCAGGGTCTTCGCCCTTTGCAATACGCAGTCTGAGTTCGTCGCGCTCGAGGCGGGCCGCTTGAAGACTAACTTCGGGCCAGGCACCAAGAGCGATCCTCTTTTCTTTGCCGCCGACATAATACTTCAGCCGCCAGAGCTTCGAGCCGTTGGGGAAGATTTCGAGATAAAGGCCGCGCTCATCGGCGCGCTTGTAGGCGGTAGCACCCGGCGAAAAAGCTCGGATTTGCAAGGCTGTCAGTGACATTTGGGGGCATGACCTTTCGCAAGAAAGGGGCATGTGGGGGCATATGCCCCGCTCCATGCCCCTGATTGTGGGGGCACGGCCTGAAACAGCGTGAAACACGCGGCATCAAAATCCAGCCAAAAATGGCAGAATTCTGCGGTTTTTTCAAGGTTTTTGATGCCACTCCCGCAGGAGTTTTGGTGCCCAGAAGAGGACTCGAACCTCCACGCCCTTGCGAGCGCCGCCACCTGAAGACGGTGCGTCTACCAATTCCGCCATCTGGGCACGGGGCCTTCGGTCATCGCTGCCGGAGGCCGGGTAGGCGCGGGCCATTAGCGAAGGGGGCGGGGGCCTGTCAATGCAAACCTCCTGTCCCTCGCGCATTTCGCTCGCAGGCGTCAGCGCGGCCTGCTTCGCCCTCTTGCCTCGCCCGCGTGCTTGCCGCAAAGCACCCTCGCAACACGAGGCAGCCATTTCGAGCGAGTACACCCCCCACATGCCCTCCTCCACCTCTTCCCCCGTCTCCTCCCCGCTGGCCGGCAAGCTGGTCACTGTCTTTGGCGGCACCGGCTACATCGGCAACTATGTCGCCCAGGCGCTGCTGAGCCGCGGCGCGCGCGTCCGGCTTGCCAGCCGTGCACCGTCCAAGGCGCAGAGCCTCAAGCCGCTCGCCAATCTCGGCCAGCTCCAGCTGATGCCCTGCGACGTGACAAACGAGGCGCATGTCGCCGCCGCGCTTGAGGGGACGCACTATGTCGTCAACCTCGTCGGTGCCTTTGCGGGCGACCTCATCAAGCTCACCGGCGAGGCGCCCGGCACCATCGCCCGCCTTGCTGCCGAGCACGGCGTCACCGCGCTCGTCCAGATCAGCGCGATCGGCGCCGATGCGGCCTCCCCCACCGCCTACGCCCGGGGCAAGGCGCTCGGCGAGGCCAATGCGCGGGCCGCCTTCCCGCAAGCGACCATCCTGCGCCCCTCGATCGTGTTCGGCCAGGACGACCAGTTCATCAACCTCTTCGCGGGGATGATTGAGCTCTTCCCCGTCCTCCCCGTGTTCGGGCCCGAGGCCAAGCTCCAGCTGGTCCACGCCGAGGACGTTGCCGAGGCCGTCGCCCGCGCGCTCGAGCATCCCGAGCTGCACGGCGGCAAGACTTTCGAACTGGGCGGGCCCGAGCAGGTGACGATGCTGGAGATCCACCGCCGCATCGCCGCTGCGCAGGGGAGGAAGCGCTCCTTCCTTGCCATGCCCGATGGCGTTTCGGCGACCTTCGCTGCGCTTCCGCTCACGCCGATGAGCCGCGACCAGTGGGCGCTGCTCAAACCCGGCAGCACGGTCGCCCCCGATGCGTTCGGCCTTGCCGACATGGGGATCGAAGCCAAGCCGCTGGGCCTATTCCTCGACAAGTGGATGCTGCGCTACCGCAAGCACGGCCGCTTCGGCGCCGCGAACGAGCGGGCCAAGCTCCACAAGGGCTGAGGGGCGAAGCGTCGCCCTGGAGCCTCTTGTTGGAGACACATGGAAAACTGACCGAGGCTAGAAGCCCTTCGTTCGGGTCTGCGCGCGCACCAGCGCCGCATCGAGCGAGAACAGGCCCCCGCCGCGGCTGATCAGCACCAGCGCCAGCGCCGCCCACAGGCTGTGGGTCGG
>JACESM010000035.1 GCA_013911835.1 Porphyrobacter sp.
CGGGAAGCCGACGGCAGCGGTGTCCAACAATTGTCCTTATGGATGGGGAAACAATGGGTAAAGTAATCGGTATCGACCTCGGCACCACCAACTCCTGTGTCGCTGTAATGGACGGCGGCAAGCCCAAGGTCATCGAAAATTCGGAAGGCGCGCGCACCACGCCGTCGATTGTTGCCTTCACCAAGGATGGCCAGCGCCTGATCGGCCAGCCTGCCAAGCGTCAGGCGGTGACCAATCCCGACAACACCCTCTTCGCAATCAAGCGCCTGATCGGCCGCCGCTTCGAAGATCCGCTGACCAAGAAGGACATGGGCCTCGTCCCCTACAAGATCGTCAAGGGCAAGAACGGCGACGCCTGGGTCAATGCCGGCGGCGAGGATTACAGCCCCTCGCAGGTCAGCGCCTTCATCCTGCAAAAGATGAAGGAGACCGCCGAGAGCTATCTCGGTGAGACCGTGACGCAGGCCGTCATCACCGTGCCTGCCTATTTCAACGACGCCCAGCGTCAGGCGACCAAGGATGCAGGGCAAATCGCCGGGCTTGAAGTGCTGCGCATCATCAACGAGCCGACCGCGGCCGCGCTCGCCTACGGGATGGACAAGGAAGACGGCAAGACCATCGCCGTCTACGACCTTGGCGGCGGCACCTTCGACGTCTCGATCCTCGAGATCGGGGACGGCGTGTTCGAAGTGAAGTCGACCAATGGCGACACCTTCCTGGGCGGTGAAGACTTCGACAACGCCATCGTCGAGTTCCTCGCGGACTCCTTCAAGAAGAAGGAGAGCATGGACCTCAAGACCGACAAGCTCGCGCTCCAGCGTCTCAAGGAAGCCGCGGAGAAGGCCAAGATCGAGCTGTCGAGCGCGGCGACCACCGAAATCAACCTGCCCTTCATCACCGCACGCATGGAAGGCGGCAGCACCACCCCGCTGCACCTTGTCGAGACCATCACCCGCGCCGACCTCGAGAAGATGGTCGACGGGCTGATTCAGCGCACGCTTGACCCGTGCAAGAAGGCTCTGGCTGACGCTGGCATCAGCAAGGATCAGGTCGACGAGGTGATCCTTGTTGGCGGCATGACCCGCATGCCCAAGGTGCGCGAAGTCGTCGAAAGCTTCTTCGGCGCCAAGCCGCACACCGGCGTGAACCCGGATGAAGTCGTCGCCATGGGCGCGGCCATTCAGGCGGGCGTTTTGCAGGGCGACGTCAAGGACGTGCTGCTGCTTGACGTGACCCCGCTCTCGCTCGGCATCGAGACGCTCGGCGGCGTGTTCACCCGCATGATCGACCGCAACACCACCATCCCGACCAAGAAGACCCAGACCTATTCAACCGCTGAGGACAATCAGAACGCGGTGACGATCAAGGTCTATCAGGGCGAACGCGAGATGGCGGCCGACAACAAGCTGCTCGGCAATTTCGACCTGATCGGCATTCCGCCGGCCCCGCGCGGCGTGCCGCAGATCGAGGTGACCTTCGATATCGACGCCAACGGCATCGTTTCGGTGGCGGCGCGCGACAAGGGCACCGGCAAGGAACAAACGATCAAGATCCAGGCCTCGGGCGGTCTGTCGGACAGCGACATCGATCAGATGGTCAAGGACGCCGAAAAGTTCGCCGAAGAGGACAAGAAGCGCCGGGCCGCCGCGGAAGCGCGCAACCAGGCCGACAGCCTCGTGCACGCCACCGAAAAGCAGCTCGAAGAGCACGGCGCCAAGATCGACGCCGCGACCAAGACCGAGGTCGAGGAAGCCATCGCGGCCGTCAAGACCGCGCTTGAAGGCGGCGATGCCGATGACATCAACGCCAAGGCGCAGGCGCTCACCCAGTCGGCGATGAAGATGGGCCAGCAGATCTATGAAGCCCAGCAGGCTGCCGGGCCCGATGCTGCCGCTGAGACTGCGGGCGAAGCGGCCGCCGAAGAAGACGTCGTCGACGCCGAGTTCTCCGAGGTCGACGAAGACAAGAAGGGCTAAGGCCCCGATGCAATCCATTGTCCCGCTACCCGCGTCCGGATTGCTTATCCGGCGCGGGCACGGGCGGTGGTGACGGGGAATAGGTCAGACAAATGTCCAGCGCCCAGACGGATTATTACGCCACGCTCGAAGTCACCCGCGATTGCGACGGGGCGACGCTGAAGAGTGCTTACCGCAAGCTCGCGATGAAGTTCCACCCGGACCGCAATCCGGGCGACGCCTCGGCGGAAGCCAAGTTCAAGGCGATCAGCGAGGCCTATGACTGCCTCAAGGACCCGCAAAAGCGTGCGGCCTATGACCGCTACGGGCACGAGGCCTTCACCCAGGGCATGAACGGCGGCGGCGGCGGTCCCTTCGGCGGTCGAGGGCAGGACGGCTTTGCCGATATCGGCGACATTTTCGAGACGATCTTCGGCAGCGCCTTCGGCGGCGGCGGCGCGCAGCGCCAGCAGAACCGGCGCGGCGCGGACCTGCGCTACGACATGCAGGTCAGCCTCGAGGAAGCCTTCACCGGCAAATCGACCGAGATCGAGATCGAGGTCTCGCAATCCTGCGACACCTGCGACGGCAGCGGGGCGACGCCCGGCACCTCCGAACGCCAGTGCAACCTGTGCCACGGCATGGGAAGCGTGCGCGCCAAGCAGGGCCTGTTCGTGATCGAGCGCCCGTGCCCCACCTGCAACGGGCGCGGCACAGTGATCGAGAACCCCTGCCGCGTGTGCCGGGGCGAGGGCCGGGTCGACAAGGCCCAGACCCTGAAGGTCGACATCCCCGCCGGCGTCGACACCGGAACCCGCATCCGCCTCTCAGGCAAGGGCGAGGCTGGCCAGCGCGGCGCGCCTCCGGGCGATCTCTACATCTTCCTGCACGTCAAACCGCACACCGTCTTCGAACGGGAAGGCACGACGCTCGCCACCCGTGTGCCGGTGAGCTTCACCACCGCCGCATTGGGCGGCTGCGTCGAGATCCCCGATCTTGACGGCTCCACCAACCGGCTCGAGATCCCGATCGGCATCCAGTCGGGCAAGCAGCTGCGCATCCGCGGGGCAGGCATGCCGGTGCTGCAAGGTCGCGGGCGCGGCGACATGGTGGTCGAGATCGTGGTCGAAACCCCGACCAGGCTGTCGCGCCGCCAGAAGGAAATCCTCGAGGAATTCAAGGCGACCGAAACCGGCGACGAATGCCCCGAAAGCCGCAGCTTCTTCGCCAAGCTCAAGGACGCCTTCGGGGGCTGAGGCGAGCAAGGTGCTTCCCTCGCTCCTCGTCGTCGACGATTTCCTCAAGGACCCCTGGGCCGCGCGCCGGGCGACTCTGGCGCTGGATTATGATCCGGCCAAGCAGCACGGCAATTTCCCCGGACTCAATTCATCGACTGCGCTCGATACGGGCGCAATCAATGCCGCCGTCTCGCGGCTGCTGGGCATCACGCTCGGCCCTGCGCCCGGCACACAGCACGGGCATTGCCGCCTTACACCCAAGGGTGCCAAGGGCAGGAGCGGGGTGCATATCGACCCGGCGGCCTATTCGGGCATCCTCTACCTCTCGCGCCCGGAAGACTGCGCAAAGCCGGATGCCGGGGGCACGGATTTTTTCCGCCACCGCCGCACCGGGCTCGAAGCCGTGCCGCAGGACCCGGCGAAGATCGCCGCGAGCGGTTACAGCGACATCAACGCGCTGGTCGAGGATGTGGTCAACAAGGACACGACCCTCCCTGCCAAGTGGGAACGCACCCTGCGCATTCCCGCCCGCTTCAACCGCCTGCTGCTATTCTCGCCCTGGCAGTTCCACAATGCTGCGCCCGGCTTTGGGTCGACGCCGGAGGATTCGCGCCTCGTGATGCTGCTGTTCTTCGCGCCGCTCGCCTAGCCGAGCTTTTCGCGCACCTCGGCCCTGATCTGCTCGATCAGCCCGCGCTGGCAGCGGCCCGCGATTTCCTCTTCCTCCAGCACCGCGAGAAACGCCGCCCGCTTGCCTGTGCGCACCGTTTCGGCAGACACCCCGCCGGTGACGGTCGAAGCGAGCAGGTCTATCATCCGCTCCGCACCGTGCAGCCGTCCCCACAGGTAATCGTTCTCGCGATAGTCGCGACTGAAGAAGGCACCGAAATTGTAGAACTCGATCCCCCGCAGCGTCGCCGCCGTCCCGCCCTCGCGGATCGACAGCGCATCGTCGGGCGAGATGCGGTCGATCTTGACCGGGTTGAACTCGTCCAGCCCCTCGCGCCGCGAGAGAGGGAGGGTGGCAACATCGTAGAAGGGAAAGCCGAGATAGGTCAGCAGCATCCGCCGCTTCAACTCCTTGGGCATGTCCTCAAGCGCATCGATCAGCATTTCTTCGGCGGCGAGATCCGTGGCGGGAAGCAGGCGCTGGGTGGCGAGGAAATCGAGCACGGAGCCGGGATGCTGCAAGGCGCTGGCGGCCAGCTCGCGGAAGCGGGTGATGTGCTGCACATCCTCGTCGGCGCGCAGGTAAATCGCGAGGATCTCGTAGATCCGGTCACGCGCCCGGTCGAGCGCATCCTCGGACACTGCGGAATCAAGCTGCCAGTCGCGTGCGAGCTTGCGGGCGAGAAGCTGCAACCGGCGGATGCGGAAGCCGGTATCATGCGCGCGGAAGAAGGCGATTGCACCCTGCGTTGCCCCCCCTGCAGTGTCGGTCAGCACCCCCAGTCCGCGCGCCTCGAGCTCGCAGCGTAGCGCGCCTGCCAGCGGCAGGGGATCGCCAAGCGGCTGTCCGGCTGCCTTCAGTGTCAATCGCGCCAGCTGTTCGAGAATCCCGTCGAACTTCACCAGCGCATAGGCCCCGAAGGCATAGCCCGCACGTTCGGCCGCGGCCTGCTGCGCCTTGGCGCGCCATCCGGCGAGGCGCTTGGGGGTAGGGCGGTCGAGCAGGAAGGTGTAGCCGAACAGCTTCTCCACCGCGCGGTCGATATCGCCCTGCAGCTCCAGCACGATCCGCTTCAGCCGCGCCGCATCGCGCGACTGGTGCTCGATGCGATCGAGATCGTCGCGGATCGGCTGTTCGCGCGGGATGGTCGAGAGCGAACCGAAGATCGCGCCGAAGAAGCCGACCTTGCGTGACGGCGGCCCCGTCATCGCTGCGCCGCCATCGGGGCGGGGGTCGAGATAGACGAAGCGGCGGTCGACCTCACGCTGGGCGGGGCGGCCATAGAGCGCGGAAAGCGCGGCGCCGAAGGGAGCATTGACCAGCACCGCCCCGTCGATCAGCGCGACCTCGCCCACCGTGCCGCGCGCAACATGGCTGGGCATGATCCGCTGGAGAAAGGCCGCGCGCCCGGTCCAGTCGTGCCCCTCGGCCTCGGCCAGCGCGTCCATTTCGGCGAGGGTGAGCGGAGGGAAGGCCCCCGGAAAGCTCGCGGTTGCGCGGGCGGCGAGCACCAGCTCGAGCGGATCGGCGAGCGGCGCGCAGTCATTGTCACCCACCCGCGCGCGGAAATTGACCGGCAGGCGGTGCTCGGTCTCCTCCACCTGCGCAGGCGAGTTCAGCCGCAGCGTTTCGGGATGGCCGCGGAAATCGGTGACAGTCACCGCGAGGTCGATCGGATAGCCGATGGGCAGCAGCGGGATGCGATCCCCTTCCTCCTTCATCTTCATGAAGGCCTCGAACAGCATTGCCGAGAACTTCGCGCCCGAGAAGGGCGGGCTGAACCACCGCCCGCGCACCAGCTTCGAGACCTTGGCGCGCACCTCTGCCCGCGTTTCGGGAGAGACGGTCGCGCTCACCGCATTGCCGGGACGCGACAGGAACCATTCGGCGATCGGCTGCGCCCAGAGCTTGGCATAGCGCCACATCGGCTCGGCGTCGGGATCGGTCAGCTGGCTGACATCGGCATTGGCGAGCCACAGGTCGGTCAGCGGCTCGAGGCTGTGCCCGGCATGGATCGCCTGGGCGAGGAACACCGCATTGATCCCGCCCGCGCTCGCGCCGGTCAGGATGTCGGGGAGCACACGGATCTGCAAGCCATGGTCCCGCTCGATGGCCGCCAGAAAATCGCGATAGGCTGCCGCCGCCCCCTTGAGCCGGACCACGCCCGGATGATGGTAGGCGCGGCTCGCGCGGGCGAGGTGCCACACCTCCTTGGTGATGCCGTGCATGTAGACCGCAAGGCTGACCCCGCCGTAGCACACGAGAGCAAGGCGCAGTTCCTTCTGGCGCATACTGCTTCCTAACGTCCATTGCCTCGGCAATGCAATTGCGTTCGTCATCTGTTCTCGTTATGGGGCATGACATATGGCAAAAACCAAACGTCGCTACGTGTGTCAGGAATGCGGCTCGGTCTCGCACCGCTGGCAGGGGCAATGCGCCGACTGCGGGCAGTGGAACACGCTGATCGAGGATGTGCCGGCAACGGTGTTCTCGCAGAAGCACGACCTGTCGAGCGGCGGGAGGGCAGTGGCGTTCGAGCCGCTGAATGCGCCCACGAAGCTGCCGGTGCGGAAGTCGACGGGTCTGGCGGAGTTCGACCGCGCGCTCGGCGGCGGGCTGGTGCCGGGCTCGGCGGTGCTGCTCGGCGGCGATCCAGGCATCGGCAAATCGACCCTGCTGCTCCAATGCGCCGCGACCATCGCGCGTGGGGGCAATGATGTGGTCTATGTCAGCGGCGAGGAAGCGGCGGGGCAGGTGCGGCTGCGCGCAAGCCGCATGGGGGTGGCCGACGCGCCGATCCGGCTCGCGTCCGAAACCTCGGTGCGCGATATCCTGACGACGCTGGGACAGGGCGAGCCGCCCGCGCTGCTGGTGATCGATTCGATCCAGACCATGCATTCCGACACCATCGAGGGCGCGCCCGGCACCGTCAGCCAAGTGCGCGGCTGCGCGCTCGAGCTGATCCGCTACGCCAAGGAAAGCGGCTGCGTTGTGGTGCTGGTCGGTCATGTCACCAAGGACGGCACCATCGCCGGCCCGCGCGTGCTCGAACACATGGTCGATGTGGTGATGAGCTTCGAGGGCGAGCGCAGCCACCAGTACCGCATCCTGCGCGCGCTCAAGAACCGCTTCGGCGCGGTCGACGAGATCGGGGTGTTCGCCATGGCGACCGAGGGGCTCGAGGAAGTCGCCAACCCCTCGCTGCTGTTCCTCTCGGGCCGCGAAACACCGCTGGCGGGCAGCGCGGTGTTCCCGGCATTGGAGGGCACGCGCCCGGTGCTGGTCGAGATTCAGGCGCTGATCGTGCGCCTGCAATCAGGCGCCACGCCGCGCCGCGCCGTGGTGGGCTGGGATAACGGGCGGCTGGCGATGCTGCTCGCGGTGCTGGAATCGCGCTGCGGGCTCAATTTCTCCTCGGCCGAAGTCTATCTCAACATCGCCGGGGGATACCGCCTGACCGACCCTGCCGCCGACCTCGCGGTCGCTGCTGCGCTGGTCTCGGCGCTGGCCGACCGGGCGCTGCCCGACAAGACGGCATGGTTCGGCGAGGTCAGCCTTGCGGGCGAAATCCGCCCCGTCGCCCACGCGCCCTTGCGGCTGCGAGAGGCGGCCAAGCTCGGCTTTGCGCGCTGCTATGGCCCCGCGGGTGCGGTGAGCGGGGAGCGCGGGGCCGACTATCGCGGCCTTGCCGCACTCGCGAACGTCGTTGACCAGGTGATGGGCAACGCATAATCGTGGCGCGCCATGGCCGTGCTCGACATCATTATTGCCATCATCGTCGTGATCGCCGCCATCGGCGGCTTCGTGCGCGGGCTGGTGCAGGAAGTGCTGAGCCTCGCCTCGTGGATCATGGCGGCGATGGCGCTGCACTTCATGCACCCGGCGCTGACCGAGGGGCTGCGGAACTTCTACCGCGCCGAACCCGCGGTCTCGCTGTTCGCCTTCGCGCTGCTGCTGCTGATCCCCTATGCGGCAATGAAGGTCATCATCGGCAATGCCAGCGGGGCTTCGGACGGGGCGGTCCTTGGCCCGGTCGACCGGGTGCTCGGCTTCGGCTTCGGCGCGGTCAAGGGCGCGCTGATCGCGGTCTTCGCTTTCGCCATGCTGGTGACCGGCTACGACGACAAATGGGGCTACTCCGGGCGGCCCCAATGGATCACCGGCGCGCGCACCTACGCAGCGGCGGATGCCTTCTCGCGCCAGTTGATTCCGGCCATTGCGGTCCGGCGTGATCGTCTGCGCGGGGAGGAAGAGGCGCGCGAGGCGGCTGCGGCGCGCTTCAAGAAGGGGAAGCGGTGACAGCGCGGGCTGCGGCGAAGCTCTATTCGCCCGAACTGCTGGGGCTCGCGACAGGGCTTGCGGCCTTTCCCTTGACCGATGACCTGCCCTTGCGGACCGAGGCGCGCTCGCGCAGCTGCGGCAGCGTGATCGCGCTTGGCCTTGGGCTGGACGAGACGGGGCGCATTGCGCAGATCGGGATGCAGGTCAGCGCCTGCGCGATCGGTCAGGCCTCGGCCGCGTTGCTGGCGCAGGGCGTGTCCGGGCGCGACGCGGGCGCGGTCGATGCTGCCGCCGCAGCGCTCGCGCAGTGGCTCGCGGGAGAGGGCGCATTGCCCGACTGGCCTGGCATCGCCGCGCTTGCGCCCGCGCGCGATCATCCGGGGCGCCACGGCGCGCTGCTATTGCCGTGGACTGCGGCGCGCACGGCGCTTTCGCAAGGCCCAGGCACCCGCTAGGGACAAATGCGAGACAAGATCGCAGCCGCATGGCGAAAATCGGGGACAGGGACGACATGGCAGAAGCCGAGGCGCTCGCCGCACGCGAGCCGAGCGAGAGCGAAATTCGCCTGGTGATCGGCGCATCATCGGCAGGCACCATCTTCGAATGGTACGATTTCTTCATCTACGGCACGCTCGCCTACATCCTCAAGGACGCGTTCTACGCCACCGACAACGAAACGCTGGGGTTGCTGCTGGTGTGGTCGACCTTCGCAGTTGGCTTCGCCTTCCGCCCGCTTGGCGCGGTGCTGTTCGGCTTTCTGGGTGACAGGCTGGGGCGCAAATACACCTTCCTCGTCACCGTCACTCTGATGGGGATCGCGACCGCAGGCGTCGGCCTGATCCCCACCATCGACACCATCGGCATTGCCGCCCCGATCATCGTCATCCTGCTGCGGGTCATTCAGGGTCTCGCCTTGGGAGGCGAATATGGCGGCGCGGCCATCTATGTCGCAGAGCACGCCCCGCCCGAAAAGCGCGGGTTCTACACCAGCTTCATTCAGGCGAGCGTCGCGGGGGGCTTTGTGCTGTCGATCATCGTCGTGCTGCTGTGCCGTGCGCTGATCCCGACCGAGGCCTTTGCCGCATGGGGCTGGCGGGTGCCGTTCCTGCTGTCCATCGCGCTGCTGGCAATCTCCTTGTGGATGCGGCTCAAGCTGTCCGAAAGCCCCGTTTTCCAGGCAATGAAGGCGGCCGGCGAGACCTCGGGCAACCCCTTTGTCGAAAGCATGACCTACCCCGGCAACCCCAAGCGGCTGTTCGTGGCGCTGTTCGGCATCACCGGTATCCTGACGACGGTGTGGTACACCGGGTTCTTCTCGGCGATGAGCTTTCTGAGGGGGCCGATGCACGTGGCCGACCTCACGGTCGAACTGCTGCTGCTTGTGTCCGGCCTGATCGTGATGAGTTTCTACGTCATCATCGGCAAGTGGTCCGACCGCGTGGGCCGCAAGCTGCCGATCATCATCGGCTCGGCGCTGACGCTGGCGCTGCTGTTTCCGCTGTTCTGGATGATGGGCAACTTCGCCAATCCCGGCATCGCCGCCGCGGCCGAGCGTGCGCCAATCGTGGTCAGCGGCCCTGCGTGCGAGACCGATCCCTTCGCCGAACTGTTCAAGCGCGAACAGACCGACTGCGGCAAGCTGCTCGAAACCCTGACCGCCGCGGGCGTGCCCTATACCCTCACGCCGGGCGGCGCGCTCGGGATCAGCGCTGGGGGCCAGGCGGTGGCGATCGATCCCGCCTGGCTGACCGATGGCGCGGCGCGCAAGAGTGGCCTGCTCGGCGCGCTCTCAGCCTATGGCTTCGATTTCTCCAAGCAGCAGCCCTCGGCAGGCGGCGTCCTCGGCATCGTCGGCGTGCTGCTGGCTTTGGGCATGCTTTCGGCGCTGACCTATGGTTCGGTCGCGGCGCTGCTGTCGGAGATGTTCCCGCCGCGCATCCGCTATTCCTCGATGTCGATCCCCTATCATATCGGCGCGGGCTATCTCGGCGGGTTCCTGCCGCTGATCGCGGGCGTGATCGTGGCGCGGACGGGCGATATCTATTCCGGCCTGTGGTACACTTGGGCAGTGGTCGCCTTCGGGCTGCTGGTCGCATGGTGGGGCATCCCCGGCGGGCCGCCGCGAGATTTCGCCGATGACTGAACGGGTTCCGCCGCCCCCCACCTTGCGGCTTACGGTCGACACCGAGGCGCTCGCCGCCAACTGGCGCGCGCTTGATGCATTGTCGGGCGGGGCAAGCGCGGGCGCGGCGGTGAAGGCCGATGCCTATGGGCTCGGCGTCGAAACCTGCGTTCCCGCGCTGCGGGATGCAGGCTGCCGCACCTTCTTCGTCGCCCATTGGAGCGAGGTCGCGCCCGTCATCGCCCACGTGCCCGGCGATCAGGTTGCGGTGCTCCACGGCGTGCTGACCGAGGCCGACTGCGCCTATGCCCGGGCCACGGGCACGGTGCCGGTGATCAATTCGCTTGATCAGGCGGCGCTGTGGACCGCAAGCGGGGGAGGGCGCTGCCACCTGATGGTCGACACCGGCATCAACCGGCTCGGGATCGCGCTCGGCGAGGCGGGCGATGCGGCGGTGGCCGCGCTCGATGTCGACATCCTGATGAGCCACCTCGCCAGCGCCGACGAGCGCACGGCGATGAACCGGATGCAGGCCGAACTGCTCTCCGAGGCGGCCGAGGCCATTCCCCACCAGCGCCTCAGCCTCGCCAACAGCGCCGGGATCGGGCTGGGCGAGGCTTTCGCCTTCGACCTAACCCGCCCCGGCCTCGCGCTTTACGGCGGGGTGCCGCGCGAGGAATTGACCGACCACATCCGTCCCGTCGCGCGTGTCGAGGCGCAGCTGCTCCAGACCCGCAATCTCGCGCCGGGTGAGGGGGTGGGCTACAACGCGACCTTCATTGCGCCCACCCACATGCGCGTGGGCACCGTTTCGATCGGCTATGCCGACGGCTTCCTGCGCGCGCGGGGGCCGGGCAATGCGCTGTTCCACCAGGGCTGCGCGCTGCCGATCCTCGGCAAGGTCTCGATGGACATGGTGGTGGTCGATCTGGCTGCCGCGCGCGATCTCGCCGCTGGAGACTGGCTCGACGTCCCCTGGAACATCGCCGATGCTGCGCAGCAAAACGCTCTTTCGGCTTACGAATTGCTCACCACGATCGGCCCAAGGTTAAGGCAGAGTTAGCCGACTCGCCGCGTTGTTGTTGCACCGCAGCTTGTGCAGGTGCTAAGATACCCCAGCGAAAGTAAAAAACACGCGGGGTCAAACAGCAATGGTCAGGACGAAAGCGGCAGCTACCGGCGAGGCGGGCGATGCCATCATCATCAAGAAATACGCCAACCGGCGGCTCTACAATACCGCGTCCTCGAGCTACATCACGCTGGAAGACCTCGCCCGGATGGTGCGCGAGAATGTCGAATTCCAGGTGCTTGACGCCAAGACCGGGGATGACATCACCCACCAGATCCTGACCCAGATCATCATGGACGAGGAAGCCAGTGGCGGACAGCAGATGCTTCCCGTCAGCTTCCTCAGGCAGCTGATCGGCATGTACGGCAACTCGATGCAGGCGCTGATGCCGTCCTATCTCGAAGCCAGCATGACCAATTTCCGCGAGAACCAGTCGAAGATCCGCGAAGCCTTCGAGAAGGGCATCAGCGCAACGCCCTTTGCCGCGATCCACGAAACCAACATGGCGATGATGCGCGCGGCCGCCGATGCCTTCATGCCAGGGCTCGGCAAGGCCAAGGAAAAGCCTGTCGCCAAGCCCGTCACCGACACCTCTGGGGAAATTGCTGCGCTGCGCGAACAGATGGCAGCAATGCAAAAGAAGCTGGACGAACTCGGCAAATAGCGAGAAAGCGCGGCGGCCAAGCGGCAAGCGCCGCGACCGTTCAAGCAGGAAGCCTTATCCGTGTCCCAGATCCGCCACGCGCTCACCGTCAAGCGCGAAGACGACTTTGCCAAGTGGTATCAGGAGGTGATCTCCGCCGCCGACCTCGCCGAGGAATCGGGCGTGCGCGGCTGCATGGTGATCAAGCCGTGGGGCTACGGCATCTGGGAGCGCATCCAGCGGTTGATGGACGACCGGATCAAGGCCGCCGGCGTGCAGAACTGCTACTTCCCGCTGTTCATCCCGCTCGCCAACTTCACCCGCGAGGCCGAGCATGTGGAAGGCTTCGCCAAGGAAATGGCGGTCGTCACCCATCACCGGTTGATCGCCGACGGCAAGGGCGGGCTGATCCCCGATCCCGAGGCGAAGCTGGAAGAGCCGCTTGTGGTGCGCCCGACCTCGGAAACGATCATCGGCGATGCCATGGCGCGCTGGATCCAGTCGTGGCGCGATCTGCCGCTGCTCACCAACCAGTGGGCCAATGTGGTGCGCTGGGAGATGCGCACGCGGATGTTCCTGCGCACCAGCGAGTTCCTCTGGCAGGAGGGCCACACCGCGCACGAGACTCGCGAGGATGCGCTGGCCGAAACGCACCGCGCGCTGGAGATGTACCGCGCCTGTGCCGAGGATGACCTCGCGCTCCCTGTGATCGCGGGCGAAAAGCCCGAGAACGAGCGTTTCCCCGGCGCGGTCGAGACCTGGTCGATCGAAGCGATGATGCAGGACGGCAAGGCGCTGCAAGCGGGCACCTCGCATTATCTCGGCACCAACTTCGCCCATGCGGCCGGCATCCAGTTTCAGGACCGTGAGGGCACCCAGCAGTTCTGCCACACGACCAGCTGGGGCGTGTCGACGCGCCTCATCGGCGGGGTGATCATGACCCACGGCGACGATGACGGCCTGCGCGTGCCGCCTGCCATCGCGCCGCAGCAGATCGTCATCATCCCGATGCTGCGCGAAGCTCCCGAGGATTCCGAGCTTATCGCCTATTGCGAAACCGTGCGCGCCGCGCTTGCCGCGCAGACCGCGCTGGGCGAACGCATCCGCGTGCTGCTCGACACCAAGCCCGGTAAGGCTGCGGCCAAGCGCTGGGACTGGGTGCGCAAGGGCGCGCCCGTCATCATCGAGGTTGGCCCGCGCGACATGGCCGAGGGCAAGATCGCGGTCCTGCGCCGTGACAAGCTGTGGAACGCCGCCAACGGCAAACCCGCCTTCACCTATCCCGCCCACGCCGATTTTGTCGCCGAGGCAGGCGCGGTCCTCGAAGCGATCCAGACCTCGCTCTACGAAGAGGCCCGCGCCCGCCGCGATGCCAATATCACGCGCGGCGTGACCAAGTGGCAAGCAGTAGTCGATCACTTCGACAAGGGCGGGAAGTATCCCGGCTGGGTCGAGGTCGAGTGGGCCAAGCCCACCGGCGCGGCGCTGGAAGCTGTGGTCGAGAAGCTGAAGGCGCAAAAGCTCACCATCCGAAACGTCCCGCGCGGGGGCGATGCACCGACCGGCCCGTGCATCTTCACCGGCGCGCCTGCGGTCGAGCGCATTCTGGTGGCGCGCGCTTACTAGGCTTGCACCGCCCGGCAGGGGCGGGCAGACAGGGCGCATGTTGAAACGTGCCCTGCTGCTCGCCGCGCTCGCCGCAGCCCCACTCGCCGCCCAGACCCACCCTGCCGACAACGTCTCCGCCGAACGGCTGGAGAAGGACGTCGCCAAGCTCGTCAGCTTCGGCACGCGGCATACCCTGTCCTCGCAGACCGATCCGGCACGCGGGATTGGTGCGGCGGTCGATTGGGGGCTGGAAGAGTTCAAGCGCATCGGCGCGAAGTGCGGCGGGTGCTTGGACGTGCTCCCCGTGGGCGAGACCGTCACCGGCCCGCGCATGCCCACGCCGACGCTGGTGCGCAACGCGGTCGCCATCCAGCGCGGGACCGAGCGCCCGAACGAGGTCGTGATCGTGCAGGGCCATATCGACAGCCGCGTCACCGACGTGATGGACGCGACCTCAGACGCCCCCGGCGCCAATGACGACGGCAGCGGCACTGCGTTGGTGATCGAGGCCGCGCGGGTGCTGAGCGGCACCAAATACCCCACCACCATCATCTACGCGCTGCTTTCGGGCGAGGAACAGGGGCTCCATGGCGGGCAGATCCTTGCCAACTGGGCCGAGGCGCAGGGCTTCACCGTCAAGGCCGTGCTCAACAACGACATCGTCGGCAATTCCTGCGGGAGCGACGGCTATTGCGAGCCCAAGATCGTGCGCGTCTTTTCCGAAGGCCCGCGCGCCGACCTCACCGACCGGCTGCGCGCCGCGCAGACCCGCTTCGGCGGCGAGAACGACACGCCCTCGCGCAACCTTTCGCGCTGGGTCGCTGACCTTGCTGCGAAGGACGCAGGCGGGCTGCAAGTCCGCCAGATCTGGCGCACCGACCGCATGGGCCGGGGCGGGGATCAGGTGCCGTTTCTCCAGAAAGGCTACCCCGCAATTCGCTTCTCGGTGGGGGTCGAGGATTACGACCACCAGCACCAGGACCTGCGCTCCGAGGACGGCGTGGTCTACGGCGACACCATCGACGAGATGGATTTTGCCTACCTCGCCGGGGTGACGAAGCTGAACGTGCGGGCGCTCGATGCACTCGCCCGCGCGCCGATGCCGCCCAAGGTGACGGTTGATGCGGCGGTGCGGGTGGATACCCAAGTCAGCTGGGAGGCAGTGCTCGGAGCGGAAAACTACCGGTTTTATGCTCGGCGCACCGATGAACCCTCGTGGGTCAGTGATACCGATCTACCCACGGAACAGGGATTGATCGTGTCCGCTCATGGGCGCACGATTCGGAATACGGTGGCCGTTCGCGGTGACGACTGGCTGTTTGGTGTAGCGGCTTGCGCTGGCGAGGTGGGCCAGTTTTGCTCCCCCGTCTCCAGCGCCGTCCCCGGCGGGGCCTTCGAGCCGGTGGGGAAGGAATAGCCTTCGTCATTGCGAGGCCCGTCAGGGCCGCGGCAATCCATGATCCGGCCTCGCGGCTACGGCCAATGCCTGTCCATGGATTGCGTCGCTCCGCTCGCAATGACGAGGCTTATGGGTTAGGGGCTTGTCCATGCCCAAACCTCCCAAGCTCCCCCAGGGGATGCCGACGCCGCAACAGGTGCTCGACTTCATCCAGTCCTCCGACGTGCCCGCTGGCAAGCGCGAGATCGCCAAGGCTTTCGGGCTGAAGGGGCAGGAGAAGATCAAGCTGAAGGCCCTGCTCAAGGACATGGCCGAGGAAGGGTTGATCGACGGCAAGAAATCAGCCTTCCACCGCATGGGCGGGGTGCCCAAGGTGACGACGCTCAGGATCGTCGATATCGATGATGGCGAGCTGATCGCCGAGCCCGACAATTGGGACCCCGAAGCCCCCGGCAAACCCCCACGTCTCACCATCCGCGAACCGCGCCCCAGGCCCGGCGTCAAGCGCCCGCCCGCCTTGAAGCGCGGCGACCGGGTGCTCGCCCGCACCGAGGAGACCGAGACGGGCTGGCGCGCGCATGTCATGAAGAAGCTCCCCGCGCGCACCGAGGGCCTGATGGGCGTGGTCGAGATCGACAAGACCGGCAAGGCGTGGCTCGCGCCGGTCGACAAGCGGGTGCGCCAGTCTACACCGATTGCGGACCGGGGCGAGGCGGAAGCTGGCCAGCTGGTGATTGCCGAGCGCGTGGGCCGCTCGGACCGCGCCGGGGTGAAGGTCGTCGAAGTGATCGGCGATCCGCTCGCCCCGCGCTCGTTCAGCCTCATCGCCATCGCCAAGCACGGCATCCCGCACATCTTCCCCGAGGAGGCGCTTGAGGAAGCCCCGCGCGCGGCGAAACTCAAGCTGTCGGAGAAAGCGCGCGAGGACCTGCGGCATCTGCCGATCGTCGCCATCGACCCGGCCGACGCGCGCGACCATGACGATGCGATCTGGGCCGAGCCCGACGGGCAGGGCGGGTTCAACGCGCTGGTCGCCATCGCCGATGTCAGCTTCTACGTGCGCCCCGGCTCTGCCCTAGACCGCGAGGCGAGGAAGCGCGGCAACTCGGTCTATTTCCCCGACCGCGTGGTGCCGATGCTGCCCGAGGTGATTTCGGCCGACGTGTGCTCGCTGAAGGAAGGCGAGGACCGCGCGGCGATGGCCTGCCATCTGCACATCAACGCAGACGGCAAGGTCAGCAGCTTCCGCTTCACCCGTGCGCTGGTGCGGATCGCGCACAACATCGCCTATGAGGACGCGCAGAAGGCGGTCGATAGCGGCGCTCCGCCCGAATACCTCGCCAACCTGTGGGACGCATGGCGCGCGCTAGCTGATGCCCGCAATGCCCGGGATCCGCTCGAACTCGAACTGCCCGAACGCCGCGTGGTTCTCAACGAAAAGGGCGAGATCGCGGAGATCGCCATCCGCGAGCGGCTCGATGCGCATCGCGTGGTCGAGGACTTCATGATCGCGGCCAATGTCGCGGCGGCCAAGGCACTGGAAGCCAAGACCGCGCCCGTTGTCTACCGAATCCACGAGCCGCCCTCCCGCGAGAAGCTGATCGCGCTGCGTGATTATCTCGCCACGATGGGCAAGAAGCTGGCCTTGGGGCAGGTGGTCACTCCCGGCCTGTTCAACCGCATGCTCAAGGATATCTCCGACGAGGCGGAAAAGGCGCTGGTGATGGAGGCGGTGCTGCGCAGCCAGACCCAGGCCTATTACGGGCCGGCCAACGCCGGACATTTCGGTCTGTCGCTGGGCAGCTACGCCCACTTCACCTCGCCGATCCGCCGCTATTCCGACCTATTGGTGCACCGCGCGCTGGTCGATGCCTACAAGCTCGAGCAGCCCGCCCCGCCGGGCTCGATCCCTGCTACCAGCGGCCTCTCCGACCGCGACCGTGCCTCGCTCCAGCAGG
>JACESM010000036.1 GCA_013911835.1 Porphyrobacter sp.
GCGAGGAGGAAGACCTCACCGAATTCGCCGAACGCTCCCCGCTGCTCGATTTCGCCAACACCGACATGGCCTTCTTCGGCGATGTCATGGTCGCGGGCTCCTACCACGGGTTCAACATCTACCAGCTGGGCGCCGACGGCGTGCCCGCGCTCAAGAGCTCGGTCGTCTGCCCCGGCGGGCAGGGCGATGTCTCGGTGGTGGGCAACCTCCTCGTCATGAGCGTCGAACAAACGAGAGGCCGGCTCGATTGCGGGCTCGAAGGCGCGCCGGGCAAGATCAATGACGAGCGCTTCCGCGGCCTCCGGATCTTCGACATCTCCGACCTTGCCGCCCCGCGTCAGGTCGGCGCGGTGCAGACCTGCCGGGGGAGCCACACGCACTCGATCGTCAGCGCCGACGACAAGCGCGTGATCGTCTACAACTCGGGCACCGCCGGCATCCGCGACGAGAAGGAACTGGCCGGCTGCATCGGCAGCACGCCGGGCGACACCCGCACCGCGCTGTTCTCGATCGACGTGATCGAGATCCCCGTGGCCGACCCCTCCAAGGCGCGCATCGTCAAGAGCCCGCGCGTCTTCGCCGACGAGACCACGGGCGAGATAGCCGGGCTGTGGAAGGGCGGCGATCACGGGGACGACACCCAGACCACCGCGCGCACCGATCAGTGCCACGACATCACCGTCTTCCCCGCGCTGAAGATCGCTGCCGGCGCCTGCTCGGGCAACGGCATCATCTTCGACATCGCCGATCCGCTCAATCCCAAGCGCCTCGACGTCGTCACCGACACCGGCTTTGCCTATTGGCACTCGGCCACCTTCAACAATGACGGCACCAAGGTGATCTTCACCGACGAATGGGGCGGCGGCGGGAGGCCGCGTTGCAAGGCGAGCGACCCCAAGACCTGGGGCGCCAACGCGATCTACGACATCGTCGATGGCAAGCTGAAGTTCCGCGCGCACTACAAGATGCCGGCCCCCCAGTCCGAGATGGAAAACTGCGTCGCGCACAACGGCTCGATCATCCCCGTCCCGGGCCGCGATCTGTTCGCGCAGGCTTGGTATCAGGGCGGCCTTTCGGTGATGGACTTCACCGACAGCGCCAACCCCAAGGAAATCGCCTATTTCGACCGCGGGCCGATCGACCCCAAGCAGATGGTGCTGGGCGGCTACTGGTCGGTCTACTGGTACAAGGGCCACATCTACGGCACCGAGATCACCCGCGGGATCGACGTTTTCGCATTGAAGGCGGGCGACGCAATGACCGAAGCGGAGATCGCCGCCGCCAAGGCCGCCAAGTTCGAGGACAACCGCTTCAACCCCCAGACCCAGACCCGCGTGACCTGGGACAAGGGCGTGATCGAAGCGGCGGAGGCGAGCCGAAAGCTGAAGTAGGCGCGCACCAGCTCTGCAAAGCGGACAAAGCGGACACCGTGTCCGCTTTGCGGGGTGAGGTTTCGACGAATATATTCAATCCGTTGGCCCACTTCGCACCAAGCGGACGGACAGGGGAACGGCCTGCCTTTTTGCCGTTTGCGACCCTCGGGCCGCGCGCATCACGATGGGAAAGAACCAAATGGAAGACTGTCACAGGCGAGGCGAGTAGGAAAGCGGTGCGTGCGGGCTGGCGGCAGCTTCTGGCGTTACGGGACCGAAAGCTGCCAATCTGGAAACGACCCCAAAGGCGTCGTAGGGACATCCTGTCGCAGTCGCCCATTCTACGATAAGATTTGCTATGCTAAAGACGCTCTTCCTTCCTGGCGCTGGTGGCAGCGCTGAATTCTGGAAACCAGTTGCGACCCATGCCGAATTGAAAGGGGTGTTCGTTTCGTGGCCAGGCTTGGGCGATGAGCCACACAAACCGGGTGTCGAGAGTGTCGAGGACCTCGTCGCACTGGTGGCGAGCGAGATCACAGAACCGGTGATGATTGTGGCTCAATCAATGGGCGGCTTCATCGCCATCAAGCTCGCTCTAGAATTCCCGGATTTGGTGAAGGGTCTTGTGCTCTCGGTGACGTCAGGTGGAGTTCCGGTGGCGGATCTCGGCGGTTCAGATTGGAGAGCTGACTACTTCGGCGCCTTCCCGCATGCCGCAAGATGGATTGCTGATCCCGTTCCTGACTTGTCTGCCCAGATACCGTCGATCAGAGCGCCTACATTGCTCCTGTGGGGTGACGAGGACCTGATAAGCCCAGTCGCGGTTGGCGAGCGGCTCCTCGCGCTCCTTCCTAATGCCCAGCTTCATGTCTTCTCGGGGGCGAGCCATGACCTCGCGCAAACGCATTACGAGGCGGTCTCAGTTGCCGTAAAGGATCACCTGACTAGAGCCTCGTGAGCAGATGCGCGAGATCTCGTAGCCTGGCATGCAGCTTCACTGGACCTTTCGCTTGAAGCGGCCATTCTCAACGGCACGCCCTGAGTGGTCGCGCAGGATTCGAGCAACACGGGGTGCAAGAAACCTGCAGCTAGGTAGGGCGCGGCTCGCCCACTTCATAGACACGCAGATTTCGCTGGCCGATACCGAGGCTTGGCCAAACCTTTCGCCATTGGACGAGATGCTCGGTTGCGAAGTGACGATCAAGCGCAAGCTGATCGACCCATAATTCCTTTACATGGATGAGCCCAGGGTCGAACACGTCCTCCGCGTAAGTGTATTCCACACAGCCTTCCTCGGCGCGACTTGCGTCAGCCATTCGCTTCATGACTGGGCGAGCCGCCTCCATGTTTTCGGCAGGCAAGCGAACGGTTCCGACGATCAACAGCATAACACCAAGGTATAGCGACAGCGGACCTATTGGAAGAATGGTCTGCATCTCCCTCTATCTGCCTGGAACCTGCCGTTCCGCTGTCCACCCACTTCCGGTCATTCCCGGCTGAAAGCCAGCCACCCGAAAGCGGACGCTAGCTCCCTACCCCTCCGCCGTCTGCTTCTTCTCCAGCAACGGCCGCAGCGGGAACAGCCATTGCTCCTTGATCGACAACCGCTTCCTATCATCCTGCCCGACGATGGCGCTCTCGCCGTCCTTGTAGGTGCCGAACACGCGGTCCCAGAAGATCACCGAGTTGCCGTAGTTGCAGCGCGTGTCTTCATAGCTCGTCGCGGTGTGGTGCAAGGAATGGTTGCGGATCGTGGTGAAGAAGAACCCGTACCAGATCGGCGGATCGGCCTTCACGTTGGCGTGGGCAAAGGTTGCGATCACGCCGCCCGCGGTGATGCTGGCGAACAGGGCGTTCAGTTCCACGTCGAGCAGCGCGGTGATGCCGATGCTGATCAGGAACAGCTCGACCGGGTTGCCGACGAAGCCCTTGGCCGCGTTCAGCTGGGTGATGTGGTGATGCGGCGCATGGGTCAGCCACAGCGGCGTCCAGTTGTGCATCGCGCGGTGCATCCAGTATTGGCCGAACTCGAACAGGAACAGCACGATCATCGCCTGCACAAGGAACGGCAGCTCGGCGAGCCACGGGGTCGCGATGCCCCAGCTCTCCTTAAGCACACTCAGCGGCGAGTGGATCAGCGCCTCGGTCGCATAGCCGATCGCGGTGTAGCTGAGGGCCACGTAGAAAGCATCGGTCGTGAGCTCGCGGCCATTGATGCGCCAGCCTTCGTGGCGCTCGAACACCAGCTCGAGCAGTTGCACGAACACCAGCGTGCCGATGCCGATCACTGGCAGCATCCACGGCAGCTCGACCCATGCCGCAGGCGCAAGGCCCCAGAAGGCAATCACCGCCGCGAGCGTCGCGGGCGGCAGCAGGTTGATGAGCGACTGTTTCACCGGATCATTCCCCTGTTCGACCGCAAGGCTCTAGGGCAGCGTCCCTTGCCGCGAGAATACGCCATTGTGCGCAGAGCGCCAAGCCTTGCGGCGCGGGCTCAGCGGGTGAGGCGGTAGAGCGCCTGCGGGCAGCCCGGCACGGGGGAGACGGGGAAGGTCTTGCGCGTCCACGCCGCGCGGGCGGGATCGGCGGCGAGGACGTGGGTGACGCCGAAGCGGGCCGCAAAGGCGCGGGCGCCTGCGGTATCCAGCCGCCCCTCGGCGATGTTGCGCGGGGCCATCATCGCCGCGATTCCGCCCTGCGCCCCGGCGCGGGCGGCGAACTTGTCGTCGCCGATCACGAGGACGCGGGCCTCGGGCGCGTCGGCGAGGCAGGCCTTGAGGGCGCGGACCTCGGCGGGATTGTCGAAGGCGGCGGCGTCTCCGGCTCGCGGGCTGGCGAGGGCGAGCGCCGCCACCGCCAGCACGGCGACCGCGCCTGCGGCTCGCGCAAAGACCACCCGCTGGGCGAGCGCGCCGCTCCGGGCGATGCCGGCACACCCGGCAGCGAGAAGCAGCGCCCACACCAAGGGGCTGAGATAGCGCTGCTCGATATAGCCGGTCATTACCTGCGGCGCGCACATGAGCGCCATCAGCACTGCGAACCCCGCCAGCACGCGAAGCGCCGCATGCGCGCCCCGCTCGGCGCGGCACAACCACGCCAGCAGCGCGGGCAAGGCGAGGAACACCGCCGCCACGAGCCCGAGCGGGCTCGCTGCCAGCCCCGCCGCGACCCAGGCAAGCGTCCCGAGGTTCGCCGCCACCTTCCCCGCCCATGCCAGCGGATCGTCGAAAAGGGTCGGCGGCAGGGTCGGCCACCAGTCGGTGACATAGGCGCGTGGGTCGAGCGCGGTGGCGATCCCGGCATTGTCGGTCGCGAAGGGGGTGCCGAAATGCGCGAGCGAGTAGGCCACCCACGGCGAGACCGCGACCAGCGCTGCGGCCAGCGCAGCAAGGCCCTTGGCGGGCGAGCGGGTCAGCCAGCCCACCGCCAGCGCCACCGGCAGCGGCAGCAGCACGGCGTCGAAGCGGTTGAGCACCGCCAACCCTGCGACAAAGCCGACCAGCGCCGCGCCCCCGAGGGTCAGCCCCGCGCGCCGTACCAGCCCCCACAGCACCAGCGCATAAAGCAGCAATTGCAGCGGGATCGTCCGCCCCGCCTGCATCTCGATCAGCAGCATGTTGGGGCCGGTGAGCAGCACCAGCGCCGCGCCGAGGCCGAGCCACGCCGCCCCCATCACCCACCGCGCGATGGCCTCCGAGACCAGCACAAAGCCAGCGAATGCCGCGAAGGCAAGGATGAGCCCGGTGCGCGGGCCAGTGCCCAGCACCGCGTCGACAGCCGCGATCAGCACCGGCGTCAGCGGCGGGAAACTCGCCGCGTATGGCAGGTCGCTCGCATAAGATCGCCAATGGGTGAAGCGGTAGAAATCGCCGAACACCGTCTGCGACAGCTCCCACAGTGCCCACGAATCCGGCGTATAGGGTGGCGCGGCGATCACCTTCCACAGCAGCGCCGCCAGCAGCGCAAACAGCACCGCCGCCGGCCACAGCCACCTTGCTTGGCGCACGGCGGAGTCGGGCGTGTAGCCGCCGGTTGCGGCGACAAAGGTCTCTTTGAGCAGCGCCAGCTTGGAGGCAAACCCGCCGATCTTGGTCGGCACCTTGCCATCATCGGGGTAGCGCCGCTCCACCGGCACATGCGCGACCCTGAGGCCCAGCTGCCCGGCCCGCACCGTCAGGTAGAACAGCAGGTTGTAGACCGAGAACACCCCGCGAAAAGGGCTGACGCCGGGGTGCAGCAGATAGGCTGCGGAATAGGCGCGAAAGCCGTTGGTGGTGTCCGTGAACCAGTGCCGCCCCGCCACGCTCAGCATCGGGGCGTGGATCAGGCGGTTGGCGATGGTGCGCTCGAGCGGGGTGTTCTCCGCCGCCCCGCCGAGCAGATAGCGCGAGCCCTGCACATAGTCGCAGCCCTCCTCGAGCTTGGCGACCATCGCCGCGACCGCCTCGACCCCGTCCTTGCCGTTGCCGTCGATAGTGACGATCCCGGCATAGCCCTGCCGCAGGCACCAGGCATAGGCCATGCGCAGCTGGGCCGAGAGCTTGCCGGGGCCGGTCTTGGTCAGGACCGCGCGCACGCCGACCGCCGCCATGAAGTCAGCGTCAAGCGAGCCGTCGCTCGATCCGCCGTCGGCGATCACCACGTCGACCGGCAGGCCCGCTGCCTGGATGCGGCGGAGCTGGCCGCGGATCCGCTCGCCCTCGTTGATAACCGGGATGACGAGCGCGTGGCGATGCGCGCGCGGGGCATAGAGCGCGGCCTCGTGCGCGGGCACCTCCCATGCGGCATCGTCGAGGATCGGGGGCGGCTGCATGGTCATGTCCGCTTCCCCACGGGTGCGAAGACGACCCATTTCGACAGGACGAAGTTCACGCCGAACGATCCTCCGGCGCCCGCGACAAGAATTGCCAGCGACCACGCGCCGGGAAGCGCCCGATCAAGCAGCGCGACGATGGCGACCCGCACTACCAGCGTGGCGAGCGCGACCATCGCATAAAGCCCCGCGCGCTTGAGCGAGAGCGGGCCGGAGCGGAAACTCCAGGTCTGGTGGATGACGTAATTGGCCGAGGCCGCCAGCGTGAAGCCAATCGCCGCCGCCAGCCACAGCGGAACCCCCGCCCATTGGTGGAGCGCAAAGGCGATGGCGAGGTCGAGGATCACTCCCATCACCGTCACCGCAAAGAAGCGGACGAGCTCGCTCATCGGGCGCCTCCGAGATGGCGGGCGATGCCCTCGGGGAGCGGGGGGAGCGCGGTGAAGTCGATTTCCGGCATCACCGCAGCGGTGCAACTCGCCCCGCCGACCGCCGACCCGTCGAGCGTCTCGAGCGTCAGGCGGGTGGCGCGGCCCAGGGCGACGGGGGCCATCAGCTCGAGCGACGCCACATTGGCTACGCCGTAGCGCGGGAAATCGGCCCAGCGGTCGGCTGTGTCGATTGTGTCAGGGGACTCCTCCACCACTGTGAGCATCGCTCCCCGCGCGGTGGCGAAGGGGGGCTGGCGAGAGACGCTCACCGAGGCGAGGCCCGGCGCGCCAGCGACGATTTCGAGCACCAGCCGCCCCGCTTCGCGCGTCGCGACGCGGCAGGTGGCGGGCGCGAGGGCCACACGCTTGGCTTCGCTGCGCACCCACAGCACCTGCTGATCATTGCGGGCGATGGGCGCATAGTTCTCCCTCAACGCGCGGAAGAAGGGCCAGCTGGCGCGGGTCAGCCACCCCTCCCACCCGCTGTAATCGGGCGCGATGGTGGTGACCGCGGCGACCTTCTGCTGCGCGACGAGGGCGGTGAAGGCCGCGCGCTTCTCCGGCCCGAGCGCATGGATCAGCGAGCCGACATCGGCGGGGCTCCGCACCCCCGCCGCAATATCAAGCGGCGAGGTATAGACCGAGAGCAACCGGCGGTCGGCGGGAATGCCGGCCCTGTCCCACGCCTCCGCCAGACGGCGCATCGCTGCAAGGTCAGCGGCATATTCGGGGGTGACATGAAAGCCCAGAGCGGGATCGTAGACGGTGCGCTCGGCGCGTGCCGGAGAGGCGGCGAGGCGCGCGGCCTCGGTCCCCACCATCGCCAGCACAGCAACGCCCGTCAGCACCGCGACCTGTCCCGGGCTTGCGAGACGCAGCACGCCCCTCGCCCACCGGCGCACCCCGGCGGGCGCGACGATCAGTGGCGCGCAGGCGGCGAGCACGAAGGTGATGCCATCATACTCCGCCCCGACATGCCCGCCGATCTGCGGCACCAGCGCGGTGCCGAGCACGCCCATGCCAACGAACAGGAAAGCACTTCCCCGCACCGGCGCGCTCCGGCGGCGCAGGCGCTGCACTGCGGCGAAGACGAGGCTGAACGCCAGCACCACCAGCCCGAGCGCCGCCAGCGGATCGGCATGGGCGAGGATCTGCGGCAGGTCAGCGGGCGAGAGGATGCGCGTAGCGCGGTCCCACGGGGCGAAGAACCAGAACTGGTCAGCGGCGACATCGCGGAAGTTATAGGTGAGCCACGGCCCCGGCGCGCCATGGGTCACCGCCAGCAGGATCGTCCCCGCCGACGCCATGACGCCGAGCGTGTAACCCGCGAGGGTCTTCGCCAGCAGGAGCGGCCGCTCCCACAGCGCCAGCACCAACGCGCCCGCCAGCGCAATGACCAGCGGAATCCCCGCGTCGTTCGACCATAAGAGCCCCGCCCCCGCGACCATCCCTAGCGGCAGGCCTCCCGCCAGCGCGCGGCCCTCCAGAAGCACCCGGCGCACCAGCACCACAAAGAACGGCAGCACGAAAAACGCCAGCGCCCCGCGCAGAGGCCGCAGCGACACGCCCGGATCGAGCGTCGCGGGCCAGACGATCCCGGTCGCTTGCCCCCCCATCGGCCCGGCGAAGTAGAACAGGAACAGTAGCACCAAAGCCGCCTGCCACCGAGCGCGCGGCGGCACCGGGCGGATCAGCCAGGCGCAGGCGTAGCTGCAAGCAAAGGCTCCGGCGAGCACCATCGTGTACGCCGCCAGCGTCGAGGCAAACAGCGTCTTGCCGAAGCCCACGAACACCGGCAGCATCGCCAGCACCATGGTGATCCCGAGATAGGACTGGAACGCCGCCCCCAGCTGCTCTCCGCGCCCGAAGTGATCGGCGGCAAACCACGTCTGCAGCGCCCCGTCGATCGAATTGAGGCTGTGCGCGTGCCACAGCCACGCCCCGCGCAAACCGGCCAGCACCGCGAGCACTCCGCCAAGAGCGGCAAAGCCGCGCGAGCGCCCCCTCAACCGCAACATCTCAGGCATGGACCCGCCCGAACACATGCCCCGGATCAAGCGCCGCGAAGGCCCCGCCGGTGTCCTTCACCGCCTCGAACAGGTCGTAGATATTGTCGATCTTGCCGCCCAGCACCGAGATCACCCGGCTCGATTCCGGGCTGCGGTGGTAGAGGATCGGCCGCCCGTCATCGCCCTCGTTCTTGATGAGGACGGTCTTCACCTCGTAGATCGAACGGCGCCAGGTCGCCCCGGCAAGGCACGGCAGATAGAACTGCGCGTCGCGCTGCATGAAGGCAAAGCGGCTCTCGGGCTGCAATGCGGCGAAATGCGCGTAGGGGTCGCGCGCCTGCGAATTGTCAGCCCAGCTGTCGTGCGGGGTGTAGCGCACATGGGTGAGCGAATAGAGCCCCTCCGAAGGATAGGGCATGGCCGAAAAAAACGGCCCGTCCATCACCGTGACGCCGATCCGCTCGAGCTCGCGCGGGGGCTCGATCAGGGCGAGCTCGGCGATCTCGTGCTTGAGGCGGGCGGGCGGCAGGCCGGCCTTGGCCAGCACCGCGTTGATCTGCGAATAGGTGATATTGAAGGCATAGGCGGCGGAGACCTCGCTGCCATCCGACAGCCGCGCGACCACGCCGCTGCGGTGATCCTCCAGCCCGAGAGCCGCTGTCCCCAGCCGCACCTCGATCCCTGCCGCCGCCAGCCGCTCGCCCACCAATCGCCCGAGGATCGTGTGATCGAAGGCGACCTCGTGGCAGGCGAAGACCTCCTCGATCCGCTCGGCATCGAACAGCGCGCGGTGGGCCGGGCCCGCCACCTCGATCGGCGCGCCCATATCGCGGAACATGCGGTGGAACTTCTTGGCGGTCACCTTCGAACGCCGCCGCGAAATGGCGTAGAGCATCTGGAAATCACCGACCACCGCCTCAGGGAAATCCGCAAGAAACCGCCTGTGGAGCAGCATCGACTTCACCGCCGTCGCCGCGCTGCGGGGATAGTGGAATCCGGTGTGCACCCGCGCCTGATTGACCCGCGAGGCGCGTTGCATCAGCGCCTCGCCCGCCTCCACCAGCAGCACCCGCGACGAGATCGAGCGCAAATACAGCGCCAGACAGCAGCCGTAGAAGCCGCCGCCGATCACGATGTAATCGTAGGAGGTGCGCTCCCCGCTCATTATCCCTCCGAAGGCGGAGGCGGCGTGTCGCTCTCCAGCACCACGTTGAGATCGAAGGCGACCTGCTGGAACAGGTCGATGCGGTTGACTTCCTCGGGCACCAGCGCGCCCTTCAACCGGCGCTGCTGCTTGAGCAGATGTTGCAGGCCGAGGCTGAGACCCAGGGTCGAGAAGCCCATGAAGGTCGCGCTCACCGCCAGCATCGCGTTGGTCGTCAGCCAGCCGGGGGCGAGGCTATCGACCAGCAGCACCGCGCCCACGATCCACGCGGCATAGGCAAGGCCCACCAGCGTCAGGATTGTCGAGGAGATCGCCACCACCGACAGCAGCGTCGGGGTGAGATAGACCAGCAGCGTCTGGAGCAGCGCGAGCCTGCGCCCGATGCCGGTGAAGGCGGTGCGGCTCTCGATATTGACCGCGGTGCGGAACCACTCGCGCGGCAGGCGCGGATCGCGCGGGGGGAAGCGCAGCGCGAGGCGCGGCTCGTCATGCGCAAGCAGCAGGTTGAGCAGCGTGCGCGGCACCGCGATCGACTGCCACTCGGCCGGATCGACATTGAACCCGGCCAGCTTGCCGAGCGCGATGAAGGGCCAGGCGAGCAGCCGCTTGAAGGGTCGCTTCGCCGGACGGAAGGCCATAGTCACCGCGTTCTCGGCTTCGGCGAAATCGAGGAAAGCCAGCACGTCAAGCGCGGCGACTTCCTCCAGATTCCCGAGGATCACGAGGTCGCCGATGGCTTCCTCGGCGGCGATCACGCGGCGGTCGTAATATTCGGTGCCGCGGCGGACGACGAACAGCCGGGTGTTGGGCACATCGCGCACGATATCGAGGAAGTCGGCGCGCTGGCTGTCGTCGACCACAAGGATGATCTCGCGGAAGCGGTAGGCGCTGTCGAGCGTGACAGCGAGCTGGCGCAGCGCGGCAAAGGTCGCAGGGCTGGCGGCGAGCTCGGAGAAGCAGACCGAGACCACCACGTCCTCGCGCGGCTTTTTGAACTGGCCCCTGAACTGATCCGCGTCGGGCTCACGCATGGGCGGCCTCCATGGCGTCACGCGCCTCGGCGAGCGCCGCAACCGCGCGGCGCACAGTGGCGAGACCCTCGGGTGCGCGCTTCATCTCGATGGAGACCGCGCGGGCATATCCGGCGGCGCGCAAGGCCCGCAGGACGGGAGCGAGCGCGGCGGGATCGGCGGGCGCGGGAGCAAGGTCGGGCTCGCTCACGTGCACATGCGACAGCGCCGGTGCGAGCGCGGGAAGTCGGCCGGGCACGCCTGCGAAATCACCGTTCATGTGCATCGCGCCGAGATCGAGATGCGGCACGACCGCAGGGTGATCGACCAGCGCGACGAAGGCGAGTGCCTCGTCCAGCGTGGTGCAGAAATTGGTGCCATAGGCCGCCGGGTTGGCCTCGACGGCAATGCGGGTGTCGGCGGCAGCGGCGGCATCGCCGAGCGTGCGGAACACCTCGGCGGCCTGCTCCCATGCTTCGGCCATCGCCGCCCCCTCGGGCACGCGGCGCTGCAGCGGGGAGCCGAACACGAGGTTGGGAATGCCGAATCGCTCGGCCAGCGCGATGGCGCGGCGCATCCCGGTCTCAAACGCGGTGCGCGCCTGGGGCCCCTCGAACAGCGCCGCCCCGGTGACGCCGAACAGCAGTGACTGCATCGAGACGAGGCTGAGCCCCGCATCCGCCATCTCGGCCCGCGCAGCCTGCGCGCTGGCGGTATCGGGGAGGAAGGGGTCATCGGCCGCGTGAAAGAACAGCCCCGGCGCGATCTCGAGCCCGGTGAAGCCTGCCTCGGCGAGGATGGCATAGGCCTCAAGGCGCTCTTCGGGCAGCCACGCGATGTTGGACATGGAGAGCTTCATGCCGCTCCCCCGCGCTGGCTGGCGAAAAAGGCAGCGAGGCTCGCGAGCGTGTCGGCAGCGGCGAACTGGTAGGGGCCTGACGCACCCCACAGGCTGGCGTGGCGCGTGCGCATGTCCTCGCGGTGGAGGCGGGCGGGTGTCTCGGGCATGGGGCGGCCCGTCAGCCGCGCATGGATCTCGGCGGCGACGAGCGGCTCGGGGGCGAGGTGGAGGTGGGTGAGACCCGCCGCAAGCGCGATGCCGATATCCTGCCACAGCCGGTCGATGGCGTAATACTGGTAGGTCGTCTCGCGGTGGTGGAACTGGGTCGCGGTGGCGCCCAAGGCATCGAGTGCGGCCTCCAGCGATGCGCGGCGCGGATCGGCGTTCAGCGCAGGCCGATCAAGCTTGAGCAGACCCGTCGCCGCATCGGGCGCATAAAGCGCCGCCAGCCACTCCGCCAGATCGTCCCCCAGCGCGGTCAGCAGCGCCGCGTGCCGGGCTTGCGCCAGCATCGAGGGGACGGGGTTCATCAGATCGAACAGGAAATTCTTGCGCAAGCCAGCGCCGAACAGCGCGGGCAGGCGGACGATGAGGCTGCCGGGGAAGCGGTCTTCGACGAAAGCCTCAAGCGCGCGGCGGTGGCGGCCATAGGCGAGATCGTGCTGGAACGCGCCAGTGCCCTCGTCATCACCGCCTGCGAAATCCGCCAGCACTGCGATGGAGGAAATCAGGACGAAGCGCTCCGCCTCGACGCGATCGAGCCGGGCGATCAGCGCGTCGATCGCTGCCCTGTCCCGCTCGGGCGCGCGGTTGGCTTCGAGCATTGAGCCGGGCGCGGCGGCGCAGACCAGCGTGCCGAAGCGCGCGCCGTCGATATCGGCGATGTTTGCACTGTTATAACATGTCGAAAAGCGCGTCTGACGCAGCAGCGCGCTCCCGACAAAGCCGGTATGACCGATCAGGCCGCTGGGCGCAGGAGAGGCATCGGGGGCAATCATCGCTTTGGTGGCCGGGTGCTTTCGGGGTCGACACGGACGGGCCGTGCGAGACCCGCTCCCCTCGGGCGATAATTAACATTGTTCTATATAAGGTTAACCACGGTGCGGCGACCTGCTTGCAGTGGCGCGGCGCGGGGCTATTGTTGCGCGGATCCGGCAGGGGGCCGGGAGGGGGCGCGGCGATGCGGTTTCTGAGGTCGATCTTCGGCAGGCCGCCGTCACCCGAGCCGCCGCGCGGGCAGGCGCGGGAGCCGATCAGCGACGCCCAGTTCCGCCGCAATGTCATGCAGGGTGCGGCAGAGGGCGTGAAGGCGAAGACCGCACACCTCTCCGCGCTGCTGGCGGCAACCCCGCCGGCGCATTCCGGCGATCTGTTCTACACCCTCGGCCGCCTGTCCCACCATGCGATAATGTCGGCGCTCATCGACTGGCGCGACGGGATCGACCCGCGCCCGCGCCTCGCGGTCATCCCGGAGGTGTACGCCCGCGCGCTGGCGGTGCGGCCCGATATCCTTGTCGGCCACGCCAATCCGGGGCTTGTGGCAGTGGTGTCCGGGATGCTCGGCTGGGGTATCCCCTTCGAAACCGCCCCGCCCCCCGAGGAGGAGCGCAAATTCGCGCTGCTGTGGCTCGACCGCTGGGTAATCGCCGGGCTGGCGAGCCCCGACTGCTGGCCCGCCATGGCCACGGCCACGCCTACGAAGGGAACCTTCATCGCCAAGACGCTCGCCGATTACCGCGCGCTGCTCACCGGCGAGGGCGATCCTGCGGAGGCGATCCGCCGCTGCATCGCCAATTTCGAGCGCCGCGCCACGCACCCCGCCTTCACCAATGCCGCCACGGAGATGGGTCCGGGGCGCTACAATGCGCTCACCGTCGACGTGATGCTGGCGGCGATCATGAAGCAGCGCGGCCTGGTGTCAGGCACGGTCCACGACTGGGTTTGGGATTAGTTCAGGCCCGCGCAGCGATTTCCGCGGCGTCGAAATAGTGAATGCGCAAGGTCCGCAGCAGCCCGTCCTCGAAGGTGCCGGCCTCGCAGATCGTCTGGGTGAAGGGCTCGCTGCCGTCCTTGGGGTGCATGGTGAGGCGGATCACCATCACCGCATGGCTATCGCCCCCGGTGCAATCGAGGATCTCGAGATTGGTGTTCGCCCAGGTGCCATACATGGCCGCAGCGCAGCGCTGGAGCGCGTCCCGGCCCCGCCACTCCCCCGCAAAGGGGAGCGAGTTCGCTTCGTAGAGCACGAAATCCGGGTGGATCAGCGCCTCGACCGCCGCCCAGTCGCGGGTGCCGGCGGTGGCGTAGACCTTCGCCAAGAGTTCCCTTGGGGTGCTCACTCTTCGATGGTCCCGATCAGGTCACCGACCTTGTAGACCGCGCCTTCCTCGCCGGTGGGATGGATGATCCCGCTGGCCTGGGCCTCGATCTCGGTGGTGCTCTTGTCAGTCTCGACCGTGTAGATGATATCGCCCTTCTCGACGCGCTCGCCCTCGCCGAACATCCATTCGACGAGGGTCATTTCAACGGCGCTCATGCCGAGCTTGGGGATGCGGATTTCGGATGCCATTCTCAGAGTTTGCCCATTGCAGCTTTGATCTGTTCGACGATTTGCGGCTTGGTCGGGATCCACGCCTGTTCGAGGTGGCTGGCGAAGGGCACCGCCGAGAAGGTGCCACCTATCCGCCGCACCGGCCCCTTGAGGTCGTCCCAGCACTTTTCCTGAATATTCGCAGCGAGTTCCGCGCCGGTGCCGAAGGGGCGCACGGCTTCGTGCAGGGTCAGCGCGCGGCCGGTCTTGCGAACCGACGCCAGCACGGTCGCCTCGTCGTAAGGCGCGATCGTCCGGAGATCGACCACTTCGACGCTGATGCCCTCCTTGGCGAGGGTCTCGGCCACGGCCAGCGCGTCGAGCACGGTGCGGCCATAGGTGATGATCGAGATATCAGTGCCCTCGCGCGCCACAGCCGCCTTGCCGAGCGGGACGCGGTAGCCCGGGCCGGGATCTTCCGCCTTGAGGCCGTAGCACAGGATGTTCTCGATGAAGATCACCGGGTCATTGGCGTCAATCGAAGCCCGCATCAGCCCGCGCGCGTCGGCAGGGTTGCTGGGGGTGACGACGTGAATGCCCGCCACGTGCGCGAACCACGCCTCGAGCATGTCGGAATGCTGCCCGCCGAAGCCGACGCCGACGCCGGTGGTGGTGCGGATCACCATCGGGCACGGGGTCTGCCCACCCGACATGAAGCGCAGCTTGGCGGCGTGGTTGACGATCTGGTCCATGCAAACACCGACGAAGTTCATCAGCATGATCTCGGCAATCGGCCGCTGGCCTGCCAGAGCCGCGCCGACTGCCGCACCGATGATCGCCGTCTCGGAAATCGGCGTCGCGCGGATGCGGTGCTCGCCGTATTTCTCGGTCAGGCCCGAGGTGATCTTGAACACCCCGCCGCCCTGCTTGGCGGCAACATCTTCGCCGAGGCAGAACACGCCCGGATCATCGGCCATCGCCTCGTCAATCGCGAGGTTCAGCGCCTGGGTCATGGTGATCTGGGCCATCAGGCGGTCTCCTCCAGCACGTCTTTGTAGATTTCGTCGGTGTCCGGCAGCGGCGCGGCGAGCGCGTGTTCGACCGCCGCGTTGATCTGGGCGTCGATGTCGGCGACGATCTTATCCAGCTCCTCCTCGGTGAACTGGTGCTCCAGCATCACCTTGCGCAGCTTGGGCAGCGGGTCTTCGGCCTTCATCTCCGCGATATGTTCGGGCGGCATGTAGCTGAAGTCCGAACCGAAGAAGTGTCCCATCATGCGGTAGCACATCGCCTCGACGAGGCTAGGCCCCTCACCCCGGCGGGCGCGGTCGACCGCTTCCTTTACCGCCGGGTAGATCTGGTTGACGTCGTTGCCGTCGACCGTCACGCCCGGCATCCCGTAGCCCGCCGCGCGGCTCGCGATGTTGGGGCTGTCGGTGTGATCGGCATAGGCGGTGTGCTCGCCGTAGCGGTTGTTCTGGCACAGGAAGATGACCGGCAGCTTGTAGAGCTGGGCCATGTTCATCGCCTCGTGGAAGCCGCCGATATTGGCCGCCCCGTCGCCGAAGCTGACCAGCGTCACGCGGCCATCGCCGTTGTTCTGGCTCGCCATCGCAAGCCCGTTGGCGATGGGGAGGCCAGAACCGACCACGCCGGTCGTCACCATGATGCCGGTTTCGGGATCGGTGATGTGCATGGTGCCGCCCTTGCCCTTGCAGGTCCCGGTCGCCTTGCCGAGGCATTCACCCCACCACTTCTCCATCGGGATGCCCTTGGCGGTCTGCTCGCCCTGCCCGCGGTAGGTGCAGACGACGTAGTCTTCCTTCTCCAGCGCCGCCATCGCCGCCGCCGAGACCAGCTCCTGCCCGCGCACGCAGTAATACATCACCGCCACCTTGCCGCCCATCAGCAGCTCGCGGAACTTCTCGTCGGTGCGGTTCACCTTCATCGTGCGGGTGTAGATGTCGAGCAGCTTGTCGCGGTCGATCTGCGCCATTGTTTTGGGGCCTTTCAGGTGAAGCTTAGAACTGGACGCGCTGGGTGAAGCCGCCATCGACGACGATATTCGCGCCGGTCATGTAGGGCACCGCGGGGCTCGCCACGAAGACGATTGCCTTGGCGACCTCGACCGGCTCACCGAAGCGGCCCATCGGCATTTTGGCCAGCGTGCCGTCGAACAGCGGCTTCATGTGCTCCTCGATGATCTCCCAGTTGCCGCCCTTGTAATAGATCGCGCCCGGGCTGACGGTGTTCACGCGGATGCCCTTGGCGGCATAGGCTTGGGAAAGCTGCGAAGCATAGGTGATCAGCGCCGCCTTGATCGCGTTGAAGGGGTTGGGCGCGATGAAGGTCTCGAGCGCCGCGGTGCTCGACAGCATCACGATCGACCCGGTGCCCGAGGCCTCGAGGTAAGGCGTCAGAGTCTCGACCGCATAGGCCGCGCCCTTGAGGTCCATGTCGAGACACGCCTGCCAATCCCCCGCCCCGCCTGTGCCCGAGGCGCTCGCAGTGTGGACGAAGATATCACAGCCGCCGAGTTCAGCCACGGCCTTCTCGAGCCACGCCTGATAGGCCTCGGTCCCGGCCGCCATGTCGAATACCTCGGCAAACACCTTGCCCGGCCCGGCGGCGTCGATCTCCGCGACGGCAGCGGCGATCTTGTCTTCCTTGCGGCTGAAGAAGGCGACGTCAGCGCCCTCGGCCGCGAACAGCTTCAATGACTGCAGCCCGAGGCCATGCG
>JACESM010000037.1 GCA_013911835.1 Porphyrobacter sp.
ATCATGGGCAAGTGGTTTGCGAGCACGCCGAGCCCCAACCTGCCACCCAAGGTGCAGGCCAGGTTCAAGCGCGGCTGGGTGACGCTCGGCGGCGCGTCCCCAAGCGAATGGCCGACCGAACTGCGAGGCGGCTATCGCTTCGAGCACAGCGAATTTCCCAATCGCTTCACCGGGCCGGACGAGCCGATCGAGGTCATCGTGCCCGAGGCCGCTCCGGGCCCCGGAATGCCGATGGTCGAGCGCAAACCCGGCCCGCCCGCGCGCTGGAGCGGGCTGGGGCTGTCGGGCACGCTGCCGCGCGAGGAACTGCTCCACGCCAAGCTCGAAGACGGGCAGAAGGCGCTGATCGTCGATGCGGGCGGCCGGGTGCTCGCCTTCGGCATCGACCTCGATGGGCGCGAGGAACCGGACACGCCGGAGGAGGAAGAGGAGGACATCTTCACCGAGCGGGTCCATCCGGTGATCGTCCTCGCCGACCCTGACCTTGCCAACAACTATGGCCTTGCCGACGCCACCCGCGCTGCCGCCGCGATCAAGCTGGTCGACCGGCTGGCCGACCCCGAGGAGATCGACCGCGTCGTGTTCGACATGACGCTGAACGGCTTCGGCGCTTCGGAAAACCTGCTGACGCTCGCCTTCCGCCCGCCCTTCCTGGCCGCGACGCTGTGCCTGCTGGTGGCGCTCCTCATCGTCGGCTGGCGCGCCTTCCAGCGCTTCGGCCCGGCAGCGGCGAGCGGCGGGCCGGATATCGCTTTCGGCAAACGCCAGCTGATTGCCAACGGCGCAGGCCTGATCGTGCGCGCGCGGCGCTTCCGGCTGCTGGGCGCGCCCTATGCCGCGCTCGCCGCGCGGCGTCTGGCGGAGCGGCTGGGTCTCACCCGACCCGATCCGGAGGCCATCGACGCCGCCCTCGCCCGCCGCCTGCCCGACGAAGAACCCTTCACCCGCCGCGCCGCGCGCATGGAGGCGGCAACCAAGCCCGCCGACATCCTCGCCGCCGCGCAGGGCCTCGATGATCTCGCCACCAAATTGCAACAGGGACCGAAATGACCATGACACTCGAAGACGTCCGGAGCCTTACGGGTGCCATCCGTGCCGAGATCGCCAAGGCGATCGTCGGGCAGGAGCCGATGGTCGACATGCTGCTGGTGGCGCTGCTGAGTGAGGGCCACGTCCTGCTCGAAGGCCCGCCGGGCACCGCCAAGACTTTCCTCGCGCAGAGCTTTGCCACGACGCTGGGCCTCGATTTCGGGCGCATCCAGTTCACGCCTGACCTGCTGCCGGGGGACATTCTGGGTTCGAACCTGTTCAACTTCCAGACCAGCCAGTTCACGCTGACCCGCGGCCCGATCTTCTGCGACCTGCTGCTGGCCGACGAAATCAACCGCACCCCGCCCAAGACCCAGGCGGCACTGCTCGAGGCGATGCAGGAGCGGCGCGTGACGCTGGACGGCGAGACTCACCGGCTGACGGACCGCTTCATGGTGCTCGCCACGCAAAACCCGATCGAGAACCAGGGCGTCTACCCGTTGCCCGAGGCCCAGCTCGACCGCTTCCTGTTCAAGCTGCTGGTGCCCTACCCTGCCGAGGAAGAAGAGGCGCGGATCGTTGCCACCTATGGCAAGCGTTCCGGCCCGCAGCGTCCCGCCGATCTCGGCGTCACCGCCATCACAAACGCCGCCGGGATTGCCGAAGCGACCGCCGCCGTGGGCGAAGTGACCGTGGCCGAGGACATCACCCGCTACGTCGTGCGTCTGATCCGCGCGACCCGCGAGCATGCCGAATTGACCGTCGGCGCATCCCCGCGCGCAGCCGTGCTGCTGGCAGGGGCCGCGCGGGCCCGCGCCGCGCTCGAGGGCCGGGCCTATGTCATCCCCGATGACGTCAAGGCGCTCGCGGTGCCGGTGCTGCGCCACCGCTTGACGCTCTCGCCCGCCGCCGAGATCGAGGGGCGCGACATGGAAACGCTGGTTGCCGAACTGGTCGAAGCCACGGAAGCGCCCCGATAAGGTGATCCGCGCCTTACGCCTTGTCCTCAATATCCTGCTGCTGCCGCTGCGGCCGCTGATGGTGTTCGCGCCGACCGAGCGCGCGGCCTGGGTCGCCGCCGCGCTCGCGCCCATTGCAGTGGTGATCGCCGCGACCGCGCCGGGAGCATGGATCGCCGCGCCGATCCTCGGGGGCGCGCTCCTCATGCTGGTGGTGATCGATGCGCTGCTGATCGGCAAGGTCGAAGGCTGGGAGATCCGCACGAGCGAGGATATCGAGGTCGGCCAGCCGAGCAACCTCGCCATCACCGCACGCTTTGCGGGCCGCCAGCCTGCCTACGCCGAGGCCGCGCTCGCCTGCGATCCGCGGCTGGCGGCGGAGGGCCGCGTAACCCTTACCCTCACCCCCGATTCCCAAGGCGAAGGCTGGCGCGGGGAGACCACCCTCACCCCCACCCGCCGCGGCACAGCGCTGGTGGAGCGCGCGTGGATCCGCTGGATCGGGCCGCTCGGCCTTGGCGGGCGGCAATTCGCTTATCCGCTGGGCAAGACCGTGCGTATCTGGCCCGATCTCTCGCCGGTGCGCTCGCCCGACTTGCAGACCTTCCTGCGCAACGCCCAGATCGGCCTCATCAACCGCCGCATCCGGGGCGAGGGCACGCAGTTCGAGGCCTTGAGCGAATACCAGCCCGGCATGGACCGCCGCCGCATCGACTGGAAGGCGAGCGCGCGCCACACCCGCCTCTTCGCGCGCGAAAACGAAAGCGAGCGCAACAACCAGATCGTCTTCGCCTTCGATTGCGGGCAGGCGATGTGCGAGCCGGTCGATGGCTTGCCACGCATCGACCGCGCGGTCAGCGCGGCGCTGACCTGCGGCTATGTCGCGTTGAAGGGCGGGGACAAGGTCGCATTGTTCGGCTTTGCCCGGCGGCCGCAGTTGATGACCCCCTTCATCGCCGACGCGCGCGCCTTCCACCGCTTGCAGAGCGCGGCTGCCGGCCTCGATTACGAACCGGTCGAGCCCAACTTCACGCTCGCGCTGGCGACGCTGACAGCGCGTCTGCAACGCCGTTCGCTGGTGGTGGTGTTCTCCGACTTCACCGATCCCACCGCCGCCGAACTGATGGTCGAAAGCTTGGGGCGGCTGGTGAACAAGCATCTCGTGCTGTTCGTTACGATGACCGACAGCGAGGTGGAGGATCTGATCACCGCACCTCCGGGCGATATCGCCACCCTTGCCCGCAGCGTCACCGCCGACAGCCTCGCGCAGCAGCGCAAGCTGGTGCTGACCCGGCTGCGGCGGCTCGGGATCGACGTGCTCGAAGCCCCGTGGGAGAGCATCGGTCCGCGCCTGATCGACCGCTATCTGGCGATCCGCAACAGCGAGGCGATCGGCTGATGAAGGCCCCCACCATCTCCTCATGGTTCGGGCGCGGGCAGGTCGAGGCGCCGCCCGATATCGAGAGCGCGACGCTGCGCTCCGACCGCTTCCGGCTGGAGCGCGAGGGCGAGTGGAAGCGGCTGGAGGCGATCCTTGTCCGCATGGAAAAGGGCGGCCTCAGGCGCATCGCCGACGAGGACCTGGTCGCGCTCCCCACGCTCTACCGCACCGCCGCTTCCTCGCTTTCGGTGGCGCGCGAGACCTCGCTGGACGCCGCGACCCTCGCCTATCTCGAGGCGCTGGTGCAGCGCGCGTGGTTCCAGGTCTACGGCCCCCGCATGGGCTTCGTGCGCTGGCTGCGCGGTTTCATCTTCGGCGGCTGGAGCCGCGCGGTGCGCGAGCTGTGGCTCGACATCTGTATCGCGCTGTTCGTGATGGTGGCGGGCACGATCGTCGGCTGGCTGCTGGTCGCACAGGACGAGGCGTGGTTCTTCCGCCTGTTCCCCGGCAGCATGATGGACCCGCGCCAGCCCGGCGCCAGCCGCGAGGAGCTGCTTCAGGTGCTGAAGCACGACGATGACGCCGCCGGGCTCGCGGGCTTCGCTGCGCAGCTGTTCAGCAACAATTCGGGGGTGTGCATCCTCGCCTTCGCGCTCGGCTTTGCCTTCGGCATCCCTTCGCTGATGCTGCTGGTGCACAACATGGCGCTGATGGGCGTGCTGCTGTGGCTTTACAACGGGCAGAACCTGGTGGTGGAGCTGGCCGCATGGCTCTCTGTGCACGGCACCACGGAACTGTTCGGCATCATGCTCTCGGGCGCGGCGGGCCTGCATATCGGGCGGGCGATGGCCTTTCCGGGCAAGCTCCCAGTGCTCGAAGCCGCCGCCGCCGCCGGGCGCCGCTCTGCGGTGGTGATGGTCGGCGTCGTCATCATGATGGTGGTCGCGGCCTTGCTTGAGGCCTATCCGCGCCAGCTGGTCGAGGACACGGGCACCCGCTTCATGATCGGCGGCACGATGCTGGTGTTCTGGCTCAGCTATTTCATCCTCTACCGCCCCGCCCCGCGCCCCGAAGCCGCCATCACGCCGGAGAGCGCCGCATGAGCGCGCGCGCGCTTGCCCCCGCCTTGCGCGACGAGAAGCGCGCGCGCACCCTCGTCACGCCCGAGGGCCTCGCGCTGCCCATTACCATCGCGCCGCGCACCACCCGCGCGGGCGCGCTGATCATCGATGTGATGATCGTCATGTTCACCCTCATCGCCTTCATCCTCATCATCTACAATGTCGCCTGGGGCCTGATCGAGGGCACGGGGTTCGATCTCGACGACATGTCGAAGGGCGCGCTCGAATTTCTCGGCATCTGCCTTGCGCTGTTCGTGTTCTGCTTCTGGTACGGCTATTTCCTGGTCCAGGAGTTGGGGCCGCGCGGGGCGACGCTGGGCAAGCGCATCGTCGGCATCCGCGTCGCCGCGCGCGGGGGCACGCGCCTCACGCCCGAGGCGGTGATCGCGCGCAACCTCTTGCGCGATATCGAGATCTTCTACCCGCTCGTGTTCCTCTACAGCCTCGCCATACTGGCCGAGCGGGGCGAGCCGATCGGGGTGCTCGGCTGGGTGGCGACCGGCTGGTTCGCGCTGTTCCTGCTGTTCCCGTTCTTCAACCGCGACGCCTTGCGTGCGGGCGACGTCGTCGCGGGCACTTGGGTGGTCGAGCGCCCGCGCGCCAAGCTTGCCAAGGTGCTGTCCACCGAGGGCGCCGCCTCCGCCGCCGGATCGAGCGAAGTCACCGGGGTGCGCTATGCCTTCGGCGAGGCGGAGCTTTCGATCTATGGCGAAAAGGAGCTCCAGACCCTCGAGCGGATGCTGCGCGACAGCCCGCCCGAGGCGCTTCAGGCCGTCCACGCAACGATCTGCCGCAAGATCGGCTGGGACCCGGGCGCGGGTGACGAGCGGGCTTTCCTCGAGGCCTTCTATGCGCAATTGCGCGCGAAGCTCGAAGCTGATCTCAGGTTCGGCAAGCGCAAGGCGGACAAGTTTGCATGAGGATGGATCGGCGGTTCTTTCTGGGCGGCACGCTGGCGCTGGGTGCGGGTGCTTGCATTCCGCCTGACCAGTCGCCCTTGGGGCGGCTCGCGGCAGAGCTGCGGATCATCGAGGCGGCGGGCGGCGGTACGCTCGGGGTCGAGATTTTCAACACCGCCACCGGGGCGAGCGTCGGGATCAACCAGGACCGCCGCTTCGGGCACGCCTCCTCGTTCAAGCTGAGCCTTGCCGCGCTGCTGCTCCAGCGCCATGCGGCGGGCACCATCGATGCCGACCGCCATGTCATGTGGACCGAGGCGGACATGATCCCCCACGCCCCCTTCACCCGCGAGCGCATAGCAACCGGCGCCACCTTGCGCGAGTTGGCGCGGGCGACGCAGATCACCTCGGACAATCCGGCGGCCAACATTCTTCTGAAGCAGCTTGGCGGTCCGGCGGGGCTGACCGCCTTCTGGCGCAGCATCGGCGACGAGGTCAGCCGGTTGGACCGCTACGAGCCGGAGATGAACCTCGTCACCGCCGCCGAATTCCGCGACACCACCACGCCTGCCGCCATGGCGCGGACGGTGGCGAAGATCGTCTATGGCGACGTGCTGCCGGAGAAGGAGCGGGCGGAATTGAAAGGCTGGATGATCGCCACCGAAACCGGCCTCAGCCGGGTGCGCGCCGGGCTTCCCGAAGGCTGGGTCGCGGGCGACAAGACGGGCAGCAGCGGGCTGATTGGCGGGACAGAGTACAACTACATCGACATCGGCTTTGCCGAAGGCCCCAAGGGCGAGGCTCCGTTGACCTTCGCCTGCTATTTCCGCGCACGCCAGACCGAAGCCGGGATGCAACCCATCGGCCCCGAGACCCTCGCCCGCGTGGGCCGCATCATCAAGGAATTCGCCGAGCCGGAGCGGGGATTGCCGCTGGTTGGGAAGCTTTACTAAGTCCCCCCTCCCTTGGGGGAGGGGGTCAGGGGGTGGGGGTTCGACATCAGCAGGCGTGGGACACCCATCCCCAACCCCTTCCCTTGAGGGAAGGGGCTTTAGTGATCCGGCGTCATCGACGCCTTTGCCTCGCCGCCGAAGATCGCCACTTCGTTCACCCCCGCGCTGGTCGCGCGGCCGCGATACATGCCGGTGGTGTTGAAGCTGAAGATCGCTTGGCCGTCGGGTGTGACGACGATTACCCCGCCATCGCCGCCGAGCTCCTTGACGTCGGCCATGACAACATCGGCGATCTTCTGCGGCTCTATGGGCGGAAACTCGGCGGGCATTGCACCGCTTTCGATCTCAAGGGTCCTGAACTCTTCGATGGCCCGCAACCGCGCACAAATCTCGTGCGCAACACCAACCCGCAGGAAATACTCCCCCCACCCCGTCGCCGAGACGGCACAGGCGCGATTATCCGCATAGGTGCCCGCGCCGATCATCGGCGCATCGCCCACCCGGCCCCAGCGTTTGCCGGTCAGCCCGCCGGTCGAGGTGCCCGCCGCCATGTTACCGCTCTGGTCCAAGGCCACCGCGCCCACCGTGCCGAACTTGTGGTCGACATCGAGCGCCGAGAGCTTCTCGGCCTTGAGCCGCTCCAGAGCCTCGCGCCGCGCCTCGGTGGCGAAGTATTCGGGCGGGGTCACGGCAAAGCCCTTCGACACCGCAAAATCCTCCGCGCCCCTGCCGACGAGGAACACGTGCTCGCTCTGGGTGCGCACCGTGTCGGCCAGCAGGATCGGGTTCTTCACTGTTTTCACCCCGGCCACCGCGCCCGCGCTGCGATCGCGCCCGTCCATGATCGAGGCGTCGAGTTCATTGGTCCCGTCCCAAGTGAACACCGCGCCCTTGCCGGCATTGAAGAGGGGCGAATCCTCCATGATCACGATCGCGGCCTTGATCGCGTCCATCGCCGCGCCGCCCTCGGCCAGAATCTTCGATCCCGCATCCAGCGCCCGCTGCAAGTCCGCCTCATAGGCCGCGCGCTTCTCGGGAGTCATCGCCTTGGGGTCGAGCGTCCCCGCACCGCCGTGGATCGCCAGCGACCAGCGCGGGGGCGCAGGGGCTGCGTCCTCGGCAAAAGCGGGTTGGGACATGAGGGCGAGCGCCGCCAGCGCGAGGAGTTTTTTCATGGCCGCAAGGTGTAACGCGCCGCTCCCCGTTTCGCCAGCTTAACAGTGCGCTTTCCGCGCGCTAGGGCTGCGCGCATGATCTACCGCCCCGCCACGCTCGCCGATGCGCCCGCCCTCGCCAACCTCGGTGCCGAGACCTTCGTTGCCGCTTTCGGCGATCTCTACACGCCGCAAGACCTCGCCTACTTTCTTGCCGAGGTGCACAACCCCGAAGTCGTGGCGGGCGAGATCGCGGGCGATGAATGCACCCACCGCCTCGTGGAGGACGAGGGCGCGCTCGTGGCCTTCTGCAAGCTGCGCTACCCCACCAAGTTCGGCGACTACACCGAGGCGAAGAACCCCATCGAGCTCGGCCAGCTCTATGCCCTGCCCACCCACACCGGCCACGGGATCGGCGCGCAGCTGATGGACTGGGCGCTGGCCCACGCCCGCGAGCAAGGCAACGACGCCGTTCTGCTCAGCGTCTATGCCGAGAACTTCGGCGCACAGCGCTTCTATCAGCGCCACGGGTTTGCCAAGATCGCCGACATCACCTTCAAGGTGGGCGATCACTACGATCCGGAGTATCTCTACGAGCTCAAGCTATAAGGGAGAGGGCAATGCACGGATTCGGTTGGGGCAGCACCACGGACGAGGTGCTGGCGGGCAAGGACCTGTCGGGGCGCACGGTGTTCATCACCGGGGCGAATTCGGGCCTCGGGCAGGAGACCGCGCGGGCGATGGCGGCGCGCGGGGCCGAGGTGATCATGGCGGGGCGCGAGTCTGCCAAGCTGGATGAAGCGGTCGCCGCGATCCGGGCCGAGCATCCCAAGGCGCAGCTCGAAACGATTACCGTCGACTTGACCTCCCTCGAAAACATCCGCGCCGCCACCTCGCGCGCGCGGCAACGGTTCCAGAAGATCGATATCCTCATCAACAACGCCGGGGTGATGGCGACGCCGTTCCAGCACACCCATGACGGGTTCGAGATGCAGATCGGCACCAACCATTTCGGCCACTTCGCGCTCACCGGCGAGTTGTTCCCGCTGATCGAGAAGGGGCACTTGAAGCGCATCGTCAACCTCTCGAGCCGCGGGCACCACTTCGCCCCGGTCGATTTCGACGATCCGCATTTCCAGCATCGCCCCTATGATCCTTGGGAAAGCTACGGCCATTCCAAGACCGCCAACGTGCTGTTCTCGGTCGGGCTCGAGGCGCGCTATGCTGTGCTCGGCATCCACGCCTACGCGGTGCACCCCGGCGGGATCCAGACCAACCTCGGCCGCCACATGACGCCCGAGATGATCGAGACGCTGATGGCGCGCGTCACCTCGAAGGACACGGGCTTCCAGTGGAAGACCATCCCCCAGGGCGCGGCGACGAGCTGCTGGGCGGCGACCGCCGAGGAGCTTGAAGGCAAGGGCGGGGTCTATTGCGAAGACTGCCATGTCGCCGAAGTGGACGACGAAAGCGCCACCGGCGGGGTGCGCTCCTATGCGGTCAACTCCAGCTATGCCGACCGGCTGTGGGCGATGAGCGAAGACGCGACCGGGGTCCGCTACCCGAGCTAGCGGCCCAAACGCGGCGCAGCCGCCACATGGTTCGCACCAAGAAGCCAAGAGGCCAAGAGGTAGCACGACGCCGCGGCCGTGTGCCACGTCTTGGCACCTTGGCTTCTTGGCGCGAACCCCTGCGGGGCTGGCTTCAGCCAGCCACAAACTCCGCCAGCAGGCCGAGCGCGTCCTTCGCCTCGCGGGTCGGGAGGATCGCCATGAAGACGTGCGGCGCGGCCTCGTATTCGTAGAGCCTGGCGTCGATACCTGCCTCGACCAGCCGGGTCAGGAAGCTGCGCGAATCCACGATGAAGAGGTCATGCCGCCCGGTCCAGATGCGGGTCGGCGGCAGCTGAGCCAGCATTGCGGCGGGGGCATAGAGCGGGCTCACCTCGGGCGAGTCCATCGCGCGGCCTGCGGCGACCATCCCCCCGCAGGCGCGCAGGGTGCCGATCTTGAGCATCACGTCATGCGGCTCGACCGCGGCGATGGCCGGGTCGGCGAGGCCAAGGTCAAGCCATGGCGCGAACAGCGCCAGCTTGCCCGGCTGCGGGCCACCTGAAGCGATCAGCCGCAGCGCGAGCGCGAGCGCCATGTGTCCGCCCGCAGAATCGCCGTTGAGGATGATCCGCGCCGGATCATGCCGCGCGGCCAGATCGGCCCAGACCGCATCGGCCAGATCGTCTTGCGCGGTGTAGCTCGCCTCGGGCACCACCGGATAGAGCGGCACGGTGACGCTCATCCCGCACCGCTTCACCATCTCCGCGACCAGCGGCCAATGCACCTTGAACATAGGCTTCACGAAGCCGCCGCCGTGGAAATAGAGCATGTGCCATTCCGCAGGCCCCGCCTTGGGATGCAACGTCACCACGCTGTGGCCGAGCAGCTCGCGCTCCTCGACGATGAACTTCTGGCGGAACCCCGCGGGCATCGGTGCATCGAGGGGCAATTTCCGCCCCGCCATCGCCGCATGAAACCCCGCCTCGTCGAGCGGGAAGACCGGCGTCTGGCGGCCCACCATCCACTTGACGGCGCGCATCAGCAGGCTTGGCGTGGGTGAGCGTAGCTCGATCGAGGAATGGGTCAGCATGGTCTCTCCCTGTTTGCGAGGCAGACTGGCGCGCGGGCGAGCCATGTCAAGCGCGTGCACGGGTCATTGCCCCGTCATGCGCGGGTGGTTATAGGGCAGTCCATGTCTTCTATCCGTCCGTGGCGCACGATCGAGCGGCGCAAATCGCGCCAGATCATGGTGGGGAATGTCCCCGTTGGCGGTGATGCTCCCATCACCGTGCAGACCATGACCAACACCCCGACCGAGGATGTGCGCGCCACGCTCGACCAGATCCGGCGCTGCGAGGAAGTGGGCGCGGACATCATCCGCGTCTCCTGCCCGACCGAGGAATCGACGCGCGATTTCAAAAAGATTACCCGCGAGTCGCGCATTCCCATCGTTGCCGACATCCACTTCCACTACAAGCGCGCGCTCGAAGCGGCCGACGCTGGCGCGGCGTGTTTGCGCATCAACCCCGGCAATATCGGCTCCTCGCAGCGCGTCGCCGAAGTGGTGCGCGCCGCCAAGGCCAATGGCTGCGCGATCCGCATCGGCGTGAACGCCGGATCGCTGGAAAAGGACTTGCTGGAGAAGTACGGCGAGCCCTGTCCCGAGGCGCTGATCGAAAGCGCATTGGATCACATAAAGCTGCTGCAGGATCACGATTTCCACGAATACAAGGTGGCGGTGAAGGCCTCTGACGTGTTCCTCGCGGTCGCGGCCTATCACGGCCTTGCCGAAACGGTCGATTGCCCGCTGCACTTGGGCATCACCGAAGCCGGCGGACTGATCGGCGGCACGGTCAAGTCGAGCATCGGCATGGGCAGTCTGCTGTGGGCCGGGATTGGCGACACGATCCGTGTCAGCCTGTCGGCCGAGCCGGAAGAAGAGATCAAGGTCGGCTACCACATGCTCAAGGCCCTCGGCCTGCGCACCCGCGGCGTGCGGGTGGTCAGCTGTCCGTCGTGCTCGCGGCAAGGCTTTGACGTGATCCGCACAGTCGAAACGCTGGAAAAGCGGCTCGAACACATCAAGACTCCGATGAGCCTGTCGGTGCTCGGCTGCGTGGTCAACGGCCCCGGCGAAGCGCGCGAGACCGATATCGGCCTGACCGGCGGCGGCAATGGCAAGCACATGGTCTATCTGTCGGGCATGAAGGCCCATGCGATCGATGACGAGGCGATGCTCGATCACATCGTCAAGCTGGTCGAGGAAAAGGCCGCCGCCATCGAAGCGGGCGAGGCGACTGCCTTCGACCCCCACGCAACGCCCGCCGAAGCCGCCGAGTGATCCGCGCATTCGTGGCCGCAATGCTGGCGCTCGCGCTGGCCGCCTGCGCGAGCGTGCCGCAAACCGCCGCCGTGCCCCACCCCGAAGCACGCCTCTACGCCGCGGATGCCGATGCCATGGCGGATGTCGACGCAGCCCTGGCCCGCGCTGCGGTGTCCGGAAAGCGGGTGGCGCTGGTGATGGGAGCCAACTGGTGCCACGACAGCCGCGCACTCGCCGGGTGGCTCGAAACCCCGCGCTTCGCCGCGCTCGCCGCTGCGCATTACGAGCTCGTCTTTGTCGATGTCGGGATGCCGCAGACCGGCGAGGGCCGCAATCTCGAGATCGCCCGCCGCTTCGGCCTTGATGAACTCAAGGGCACGCCTGCGCTCATCGTGCTCACCCCCGATGGCCGGGCGGTCAACCTCGACACCGCCCGCGACTGGCGCAATGCCGCCAGCCGCAGCGAGGACGCGATCCACGCAGAGCTCGCCGCGCTGGCCGGGACGCCCTGACCCTGCTCCACGTCGTCCATCACGCCGACTATATGGCCCCAAGGCCGGAGCGCGGCACCTTCAGGTTCGACAAATACTATCTCGTGATGGAGGAGCTGCGGGCGAGCGGCGCACCGATCACCGAACACGCGCCCGATCCGATGCCGCGCGAATGGCTCGAAGCGGTGCACTGTCCCGATTACGTCGACGAGGTCTTCCGTGCGGAGGTCCCCCGCCACAAGGAGCGGCGCATCGGCTTTCCCGTCACCCCGGCGATCACTTCGCGTGTGCGCCACACCAATGGCGGCACCTGGCTCGCCGCGCAGCTTGCCCGTCGGCACGGCTACGCCGCCAACTCGGCCGCCGGGAGCCACCATGCGCTGCACGATACCGGCGCTGGCTACTGCGTGTTCAACGACCTCGCGGTGACTGCCAACCGCCTGATCGCCGAGGGCCACGCCGCCCGCGTGCTGATCGTCGACTGCGACGTCCACCAGGGCGACGGCACCGCCAGCCTGACTGCTGGCCGCGAGGATATCTTCACCCTCTCGCTCCACGCCGAGAAGAACTTCCCGGTCAGGAAGGCGCGATCGAGCCTCGACATCGCTCTTGCCGACGGCACCGACGACGATGGCTACATGGCAGCCCTCACCCGCCACCTGCCGCAGGTGATCGCCGACTTCGCGCCTGACTTCGTGCTCTATCAGGCGGGCGTCGATCCGCACGCCGAGGACAAGCTGGGGCGGCTGGCGCTGAGCGACGCGGGGCTCGCGGCACGTGACCGCTTCGTTGTCGCATCATGCCGCAGTCGTGGCGTGGTGGTTGCGAGCGCGTTGGGGGGCGGTTACGGCGATGATCCGCGCATTGTCGCCGCGCGCCATGCCGCCTCGATGCTGGCGATGGCCGACGAGAACACGCGCTACCCGGGGGAGCCAAAATGACCGAACACGCAACCGATTACCTGATCATCGGCGCAGGCGCGGTCGGCCTGGCCTTTGCGGATTCGCTGCTCGACGAGGACCCGGACTGCCACATCACCTTCGTCGACAAGCACGCCAAGCCCGGCGGGCACTGGAACGATGCCTATTCCTTCGTCGCGCTGCACCAGCCCTCGGCCTTCTACGGGGTCAATTCGATGGCCTTCCCGGGCGAGGCGATCGACACGCATGGGCCCAACGCGGGCCTCCACGCGCTCGCCAGCGGGACCGAAGTGCTCGCCTATTTCGAGAAGGTGATGAACCTGCGCCTGCTGCCGAGCGGGCGGGTCGCCTATCACCGCCTCGCCGAGTTCAAGGGCCGCGACGCGGATGGCACCGCCACGATCTGCGGCGTGCTCTCGGGCGAGGAAACGCGCATCACGGTGCGCCGCAAGCTGGTCGATGCGACATTCTACCAGACCTCGGTGCCCTCGACCCACAAGCGCGCCTTCGCGGTGGACCCGGGCGCGGCCATCGCCATCCCCGGCGATCTGCCCGATCTGTGGAAGCGCCCCGAGAATATCCCCGAAGCTTTCGTCATCCTCGGCGGCGGCAAGACCGCGATGGATGTTGCGGTGTGGCTGATCGAGGCGGGGGTCGCGCCTGAGCGTATCCACTGGGTGCGCCCGCGCGACAGCTGGCTCAACAACCGCAAATACCTGCAACCGGGCGAGGACTTCCTTGCCGCCACGGTCGAGAGCCAGATGGCGCATCTCGAAGCCTTCCGCGTCTCGCAGAGCGGCGAGGAGGTGTTCGAGAACCTCGGAAAGGGCGGCTACATGCTGCGCATTGACCCCCAAGTGACGCCGGAGATGTATCACTATGCGGTGATCTCGGAGGGCGAGATCGCGATGCTGCGGCGCATCACCCAAGTGATCCGCAAGGGCCGTGTCACCCGCGTCGCGGACGGCGCGCTGCACTTCGGCGAGGCGGTCCACCCCGTCCCCGCAGGCGCGCTCCACATCGATTGCACCGCGCGCGCCGTGCCTTTCGCGGCAGCGGACAATGTCGGGCCGCAGTTCCGGGGCGACACCATCGTGCTCCAGCCGGTGATGGTCCCGCTGGTGACCTTCAGCGCGGCGCTGACCGCTTTCCTCGAGGCGCACTTCCCCGATGATGCGACCAAAAACCAGCTCGCCCGCGCCGCCGAGCTGACCGATACGCCGGCGACCTTCCCCTATGCCTTCATGATGAACCTGATGAACCGTGGCACCTGGATGCAGACGCCCCAGATCGCCGCCTGGCTGGCGAAGTCCCGCCTCGACCCGACCGGGCCGACAGTGGCGCGGATGGCTGCTGCGGGCGACCCCCGGCTCGCAGCCCTGAGCGGCTTCCGGCAGGCGGTGATGGCGGCGATGCCCGACGTGATCCGGCTCGGCATGGCGGCCAAGGCGATCCACGAAACGGGGCCGGATTCGAGGGGCTCGCCTGCGAAGTGACGCAGACTTGCGACGAAATGCTGATCTACGTTATTCCGCCGCTTGGGAACCGGCCACGCGGCCGCTACGTTACGGATCAATGAAGCGTCGCGACATCCTCAAGGGCACTCTGGCAGCCGGTGCGGCTTTGGCGCTGCCTGCGCGCGTCGTTGCCACAGCAATGGCCGGCACGCCGCGCGACCGCATCCTGTTCGGCATCGCCAAGCGCGAGCTGTTGCGCGCCGGGAATGCGATCTGGCGGCAGGATATTGTCGGGATCGCTGATTTCGGCCTGCATTCGGCCAAGCCCCGCTTCCACTTCGTCAATCTCGACCGGGGCGAAGTGCAGTCCTATCACGTCAGCCACGGCGTCGGCTCCGACCGGGAGCATGACGGCTGGCTCAAGGATTTCTCGAACACCGAAGGCTCCAACGCCACCAGCCGCGGGGCCTATGTGACGTGGGAATGGTACAAGGGCCGCTACGGCACCTCGATCCGGCTCGGCGGGCTGGATGCGACCAACGACGCAGCCCTGCAACGCTACATTGTGATGCACCACGCCAACTATGCCGAAAGCGCGCATCTCGAGAAATGGGGACGCCTCGGCCGCTCCAACGGGTGCTTCGCGATGGGGACCGAACAGTTCCGCGAGGCGCTGATGCACCTTTCGGGCGGGCGGCTGCTCTATGCCGACAGCCTGGGGCTGGAGGAGGACGGCAGCATCCAGCCGGTGCCCGAACTGGCGATGTACCAGCGCCAACCGCTCGACCTCGCGCCGCGCCCCTCGATCGCGGCTTACTGAGGCAGGCGTCTAGCGCCGCACCCCTCAGGTATCCGTGAGATCGTCCTCGATCACGATCACCTCGCTCGTCGGCTTGGTGCCGCGGTCGCGCACGCGCGGCTTGTCGAGGCTGGCGAGCACCGGGGCGTCGCGGCCGTAGATGTCCTTGAAGGTCGCCATCTCGCCGTTGATGTCGGTCGCCATGGTGAAATAGGTGATGTAGGCGCGCCACGGCTTGGCGAGCATCACCTTCTTGTATTTGCCCGAATCCGAGATCGCGACCGCCTCCTCGCGGGTCGCGCCCTTGCCGAGGATCGCCATGGTCATGGCCAGCTCCAGCGCCCGTTCGGTGCGCACGCAGCCGTGCGAGAGCGCGCGGAAATCATTGGCGAACAGGTGGCGCGAAGGCGTGTCGTGGAAGAAGATCGCGTGCTCGTTGGGCATTTCGAGCTTCATCCGGCCCAGCGAATTGCCCGGCCCCGGCTGCTGCACCACGGTGACATATCCGTTCGCGCCCTTGGACGCGACATAGCCATTGGCGCGGCCCCAGGCGGGGTTGGCGAGCACGCGGGCGCCCAGCCCCTCACCCTTGACGATCGACTGCGGCACGGTCCAGGTCGGGTTGAACACCACGCCTTCGACCACCTCGGCGAGCTGCGGGGTGGCGGTGCGCCCCGGCTTGCCGACGATCGTGCGATAGGTGCTGACGATCTTGTTCTTGACCGTCAGCCGCAGCTGGAATTCGGGCACGTTGGTGATGAGGTATTGCGGACCGAGGTCGCGCGCCAGCCAGCGCCAGCGGTCCATGTTGGCGCGGATCAGCTTGCGCCGCACAGTCTGCCCGTCCGAGGTGGCGGCGAGCTCGGCCTTGAGCCGCGCGTAATCGGGGTGAGTGGGCCCAAGCTTCATCAGCGTGCCCGCGATGTCGCCGGTCTTCAGCGCCTCGGCCAGCACATTGCCGGCAGGGTTCGCCTCGCGGTCGGGGTCGACCACGAACCACTGCTGGCGCGCCTCGAACGGGGTGCGCCCGTCGCGCAGGTCCTCGACCAGCCAGATGAAGCTTTGCGAGGCCATCTGGTTGAGTTCGGCCGAAGGGCCGGAGGCAATCGCGACCTTCAGCGGGGCGAGATCATAGTCCTTGGGATCGAGTCCCTCGGCACCGATCCCCTCGATTACCGCAACCAGCTGCTGCGCCTGCGCCACGGTCCAGGTCTGGACCAGCGGAAGGGCCGGCGGCGTCGCCTGCACCACCGGCTGCGAGACGGTCGGCGGGAAAGCCTCGGAGAAGGCCGCGGAGGGCTTGGGCGAAGGCGCAGGGGCGGCGTCCTGCGCCAGCGCTGCCGTTGCCACCAGCGCCGCCGTCGCAACGCCGCCAGCCAACCTGCCAGAGAACCTGATCATCACGTCTTTGCCTTCTCGCCCCGTGCCGCCGGGAGGTTGGCGGCATCGCAATTCGCCTGCGACCATACCCGCTCGGCCATGCCCCTATCAACTGTCTTGGCTTTCCCCTGCATTAATGTTCACACCCCTGTGGCACCTTGCCGCCCCCTTCGGATGAGGGGGCGTGACCTTCCTGCCGCCCCGGCCTATGGCGACGCGCATGAGCTTCGCCGCGCCGCATCCGCATCATGTCCTGCTGCCCTTCGCTGCCGCGCTGGCCGGAGTCGGCTTCCTGTCGCTGATGGACGCCTTCATGAAGGAGGCCGCGCTGCTGATCGGGGCCTACACCGCGACAGTGCTGCGCTCTATCATCGGTACGGCGCTGATTGCGCCCGTGTGGTTGTCGCGCGGCCCGGCCATGCCCTCGCGCGCGGTGATGAAGTTGCATCTGACGCGCGGCGT
>JACESM010000038.1 GCA_013911835.1 Porphyrobacter sp.
CCAAGAGCTGCGACATCGCCAAGTCCTTCCTCGCCAAGAGCGCGGTGAGCTACAGCAATGTCGGGGCAGAGGCGGGAGCGATCGCGCAGGTCAAGATTGGCACCGCCACCTTCACCGCGCCCGACCCTGCCAAGGTGACGGGCGAGGAGCGCAAGGCCGCGATCGACGCCTTCCAGAAAGAGGTGAAGGCCGCGCTCGCCGCTGCAGGATACCCCGCCAAGGCCGATCCGGACGCGATGAACACGGGTCTGGTGGTCGCGGTGCTGACCTACCTCGTACTGCTGGTGACGATGGTCTACGGCCCCATCGCTGCGCTGCTGGTGGAACTGTTCCCCACCCGCATCCGCTACACCGCGATGAGCCTGCCCTATCACATCGGCAATGGCTGGTTCGGCGGCTTCCTGCCCACCACCGCCTTCGCGATGGTCGCGGCGACGGGGGATATCTACTACGGGCTGTGGTATCCGATCATCATCTGCGCAGCTACCGTGGTGGCGGGGCTGCTGTTCCTCCCCGAAACCTTCAAGCGCAACATCGACGACTGACCCGCCCCATGGGGTCGCAAGGAGGGGCGGTGTCCGAGAGGGCGCCGCCCCTTTGCTTGTGGACGCGGTTGCGGTAGCTTTCCGCCCGAGGGAGAGAATGGGGTCATGATGCTGGGCGCGGCGCTGGCGGCCGCCACACTCTATCTGGGAGCGCTGTTCTGGCTGGCCGCGTGGCGCGATCGGCAGGGCGCAGCCACTGGCTGGCTCCAGAGGCACGCGGGCGCAATCTACGGCCTCAGCCTTGCGGTCTATTGTTCGAGCTGGACCTTTTTCGGCGGGGTGGGAACCGCTGCAACCGCAGGGCTGGACTATCTCGCGATCTACCTCGGCCCGATCCTCGTCTTCACCCTGGGCTTCGGGCTCGTCAAAAAGATCCTCGCGCAAGCCAAGGCGCAGCATTCGACTTCGATCGCCGACTTCCTGTCCGCCCGCTACGGCAAGAGCGCCAGCCTCGCCGCGCTGGTCACTGTCATCGCCAGCGCGGGGACGCTGCCCTACATGGCGCTCCAGCTGCAATCGGTGGGCACCACCCTGCTGCTGATGGCCCCGGACCTGCGCGCGCAGGTGGCGGCGGACGAGCTGGTGCTGATCGTGGCCGCGCTGATGGGGCTGTTCGCGATCCTGTTCGGCTCGCGCCGCGCCGACCGACCGGGGGACAATGCCGGGCTGGTGCTGACCATCGCGCTGGAGGCGGTCGTCAAGCTCGCCGCGCTGCTGGCAGTTGGCGCGTTGGCGGTGTGGTGGCTGGCCACGAGCGGCGGCGCGCCGCTTCCCGCCGCGCCGGTGCTGCTCGCGCCGGGCCAGCTCGACGCGCGCTTTGGAGTCCTCACCCTGATCGCCGCATCCGCGATCCTCTGCCTGCCGCGCCAGTTCCATATGAGCTTCATCGAGGCTCCGGGCGAGCGCGCCACCCCCGCGATGCGCTGGGTGCTGCCCGCCTATCTTGGCCTGACCGCCGCGGTCATCGTGCCGATCGTGCTGGCGGGGCTCGCGCTGCTGCCGGCGGGGACCGATCCCGATACCATCGTGCTGGCCCTCCCCCTCGCGCGCGAGGCGCCGTGGCTGGCGGTGCTGGTGTTCCTCGGCGGCTTTTCGGCGGCGACGGGGATGATCGTGGTCGCCTGCGTGGCGCTGTCGATCATGATCACCAACGATCTGGTCGCCCCGCTGCTGCTGCGCCGCGCGCTGGCCGGTCGCGGCGACCGCAGCCGCATCGCGGGCCGCCTGCTGCTGATCCGCCGCATGGTGATCGCCGCGCTGCTCGCGGCGGCCTATGCCTTCTACCGCGGCTTTGCCGGCATCACCGATCTTGCCGGCATGGGCACCCTCGCCTTCGCCGCCGCTGCGCAGTTCGCGCCCGGGCTGGTGCTGGGCATGGTGAGCCAGCACGGCAACCGGGCGGGGATGCTGACGGGCCTTGCGACCGGCTTTGCGCTGTGGCTTGCGCTGCTGATCTGGCCCGCCGCAAGCGACACCGCGCCGCTGGTCAGCATCCATCCCGATCCGCTCGTCTCGGGCGTCCTCCTGAGCCTCGGGATCAACACCGCGCTCTACTGGCTGGTCTCGGCGCTGGTGCGCCCTTCGCTGCTCGATCAGGCGCAGGCGGCGGCTTTCGTGGGCACACCGATGCCCGGAGAGCTCCCCCGCCACGCCACCGCCAAGCGCGTGGGCGATGTGCGCGCGCTGCTCGCGCAGTTCGTCGGGCGCGAGCGTGCCGATACCGCGCTTGCTCCCTTGCAGATGAAGAACGGCGATCCGGCGGGCGTGGCGGTGCTGGAGTTGGCGGAGCGGGTGATTTCGGGCGTCATTGGCACCTCGTCTGCACGGATGCTGGTGGGTTCATGGGCGGGCGGCGACCCGATCCCGCTGCCCGAGGTCGTCGCCATGTTCGACGAGACCCAGCGGCGCCTGTCCTTCTCCGCCGAGCTGCTCCAGACCGCGATTGAGTCGATCGATCAGGGCGTCGCGCTGGTCGATGGCGAGATGCGGCTGGTGGCGTGGAACAGCCGTTACCAGCAGCTGTTTGACCTGCCCGACCACCTCGTCAGTGTCGGCACCCCGATTGCCGATCTGATCCGCTTCAACCTTGCCCGCGGGAGCCTCGGCGAGGCCGAAATCGCCGAACAGGTGGCGCGCCGCCTCGCCTATATGCGCGCCGGGACCGAGCACCGGATCGAGCGGGTGCAGCATGACGGGCGCGTGCTCCGGATCGTCGGCGCACCCACGCCCGGCGGCGGCTACACCACGTCCTATACCGACATCACCCTCGACCGCCGGGCCGAACAGGCGCTGGAAGAGAAGGTTGCGGAACGCACCCGCCAGCTTTCCGAAGCCAACGCGCTGCTGGCGCAGGCCACGCAGTCCAAGACCCGCTTCCTTGCTGCCACGAGCCACGATCTGATCCAGCCCCTCAACGCCGCACGCCTGTTCGCCTCGGCACTCGGCGAGGAGGTGAACGGGCAGGCGGCGCTGGAGCGGCTGGTCGCCGATCTCGATGGCTCGATCGTTGCAGCGGACCGGCTGATCCGGGTCTTGCTGGAGATCTCCAAGCTCGACAGCGGCGGCGTGGTGCCCGCGCCCGAGCCGGTGGCGCTCGACCAGCTGTTCGAGGATGTCGCGCGCGAGTTCACCCTGCAAGCGCAGGCCAAGGGGCTCAGGCTGCGGCGCGTGCGCACGAGCGTCTGGGTGATGGCCGACCGCGCACTGCTGACCGCCGTGCTGCGCAACCTCATCAGCAACGCCGTGCGCTATACCGCCAAGGGCGGCGTGCTGATCGGGGTGCGGCGGCGCGGCGCGGAGGCGGTGATCTGCATCCACGATACCGGCCGGGGGATCGCGCCTGAAGACATCGAGCGCATCTTCGGCGAGTTCGAGCGCGGCGAATCGACCGACCGCGAGGGGCTGGGACTGGGCCTTGCCATCGTCCGGCGCGCGGCGCGGCTGCTGGAGGTGGAGGTGGAAACGACCTCGCGCCCCGGCGAGGGCAGCCGCTTTGCGATTCCCATGCCGGTGCTGCGGCGGGAGGCCGCACCTGCGGCAAGGCCACTGCCGCAGCGCAGCACGGCAGGCCTCGGCAAGGCGCGGGTGCTGGTGGTCGACAATGACCCCGCCGCCCTCACCGCAACCGCCGCGCTGCTCGCCCGCTGGGGCCTCCAGGTGACGACCGCCGCCAGCCTCGCCGAGGCCCTCGCAGCCGCGCCGCAAGCCCCCGACCTTGCGATCATGGACTACCGGCTGGATGATGCCGAGCGCGGCGACGCGGCCTTCGCGGCGCTGTGCGAGGCGTGGGGTACGCGCTGTCCTGCGATCCTGCTCACGGCAGAGGCTTCCGGGGAGACCGAGGCAGCCGCCGACCGCATGCTTGCCAACCGCCTGCTCAAGCCCGCCCCGCCCGCTGCCCTGCGTGCGCTGATCGCGACTGCGCTGGCGCAGGGCCGCGACCGCGCGGCTCAGCCCCTCGCGGAATCCGCCACCGGCTGATCGACATCGAGCTTGGCGGCGAGCAGCACCGCCTGCGTCCGGCTGCCGACCCCGAGCTTCCTCAGGATCGCGGTGATATGCGCCTTCACCGTCGCCTCGCTGATCGACAGCTCATAGGCGATCTGCTTGTTGAGCAGCCCCTGCCGGATGCCTGCGAGAATGCGCCGCTGTGCTGGCGTCAGGCTGGCGATGCGGGCGAGATCATCATCCGCCGCCGCGCCGCCTGCTGGAAACCACCCATCGCCATCGCGCACCGCCGCCAGGCCTTCGCGCATTGCCTCGAGGCTCGCCGATTTGGGGATGAACCCCGCCGCGCCAAGCTGCGCCGCCGCCGCCGCGACGCGCGGCTCCTCGGAGGCCGAGACGATCACGATGGGCAGCGCGGGGTAATCCTGGCGCAGGTCCATCAGCACGCTGAGGCCTGAGGAATCGGCCATGTGCAGGTCGAGCAGCAGCGCTTCCGCGCCGCCCTCCTGCAAGGCCGTGCGCGCTTCGGCGGCGCTGCTGGCCTCGATGATCGCGCCCCCTTCCCACACCTTGCCCACCGCATGCGCCAGCGCGCTGCGGAACAGCGGGTGGTCATCGGCGATGATGATCCTTGTGGTCATGGCCTCAGGCGTTCTGACGGCCCTCGATCAGCCGTTCGACCAGCGAGGGGTCGGCGAGGGTCGAGGTGTCGCCGAGCGACCCGAACTCGTTCTCGGCGATCTTGCGCAGGATCCGGCGCATGATCTTGCCCGAGCGGGTCTTGGGCAGGCCATCGGTGAAGTGGATGATATCGGGCGTGGCGATGGGGCCGATTTCCTTGCGGACGTGCTGCTTCAGTTCCGCAAGCAGCGCGTCAGAGCCCTCCTCGCCTACGTTCAAGGTGACGTAGCAATAGATGCCCTGCCCCTTGATGTCGTGCGGATATCCAACGACCGCCGCCTCGGCAACCTTGGGGTGGAGCACCAGCGCGCTCTCCACTTCCGCCGTGCCCATGCGGTGCCCCGAGACGTTGATGACATCGTCGACCCGGCCGGTGATCCAGTAGTATCCATCCGCGTCGCGCTTGCAGCCGTCGCCGGTAAAATACTTGGCCGTGTAGGTGCTGAAATAGGTCTGCCCAAAGCGCTCGTGATCGCCATAGATGCTGCGCGCCTGCCCCGGCCATGAGTGCGTGATGCACAGGTTCCCCTCGGCAGCGCCGTCGAGCACCCCGCCCTCGTTGTCGACCAGCTGCGGGCGGATGCCGAAGAACGGGAGCCCTGCGCTGCCCGGCTTCATGTCGTGCGCGCCCGGCAGCGTGGTGATCATGCAGCCGCCGGTTTCGGTCTGCCACCAGGTGTCGATGATCGGGCAGCGGCCCTCGCCCACGACATCGAAATACCAGCGCCAGGCTTCGGGGTTGATCGGCTCACCGACCGAGCCCAGCAGGCGCAGCGAGGCGCGGCTGCGGCTGGTGACGTGATGGTCGCCCTCGCGCATCAGCGCGCGGATCGCGGTGGGGGCGGTGTAGATGATGTTGACGGCGTGCTTGTCGACCACGTCCCAGAAGCGCCCGTGATCGGGGTAGTTGGGCACGCCCTCGAACACCACCGCAGTCGCCGCGTTCATCAGCGGGCCGTAGACGACGTAGGAGTGCCCCGTCACCCAGCCGATATCGGCGGTGCACCAGAACACCTCGCCCGGCTGATAGTCGAAAATGTAGTGGAAGGTCGTCGCGGTCCACACGCCGTAGCCGCCGGTGGTGTGGAGCACGCCCTTAGGCTTGCCCGTGGAACCGCTGGTGTAGAGGATGAACAGCGGGTCTTCCGCGTTCATGATCTCGCAGGGGCAGTCCGCGTCGCTGGCAAGATCGGCGAGCCAGTGATCGCGGCCCTCGACCATTTCCACCGCGCCGCCGGTGTGCGGGATCACCAGCACGCCTGCGACATGGGTCGCATGGGCGGCAAGGCTCAGGGCAGCGTCGACATTGGCCTTGAGCGGCACGTGCTTGCCGCCCCTCAGGCCCTCGTCGGCGGTGATGATGAAGCGGCTGCCGCAATCCTCGATCCGTCCGGCCAAAGCCTCGGGCGAGAAGCCGCCGAACACCACCGAATGCACCGCGCCCAGCCTTGCGCAGGCGAGCATCGCGACCACCCCTTCGAGGATCATCGGCATGTAGATCGTCACCCGCTCGCCGCGGGTGACGCCGAGCTTTTTCAGGGCATTGGCCATCCGCACCACTTCCTTGTGGAGCTCGCCATAGGTAAGCTTGCGCGAAGGGGTCGCTGGATCGTCGGGCTCGAAGATCAGCGCGGTGCGGTCGGCGTGGTCGGCGAGGTGCCGGTCGACCGCGTTGTGGCACAGGTTGAGCTGCCCATCCTCGAACCACTTGATCGCGACCGGATCATAGGCCCAGTCCCCGCCGAGGGTGGGGGCCTTGACCCAATCAAGCCGCTGCGCCTGCTCCAGCCAGAAGGCATCGGGCGTCTCCACCGAGGCGCGATACATCGCGGCATATTGTTCGGCGGTGCAATGCGTGGGCGTGTGGGCTTGGGGCCGCTCGACAGCGTGGATCATCTCGACTCTCCCTAATTCTCGGCCTTCTTTTACATCAGGCTACACGCCCCGCCCCATCAGACAAAGGTCTTACGACCATCCGCTAGCTGTCCGCCCCTCCCCGTTCGCCCCATTCTGGCGGGCACAAGCGAGGATGGGAGGAACGCATGGTGAAATCGGGAGTGGCCCGGGCCTTCCGGGCGGCGCTGTTGGGGGCGAGCATGCTCGTCGCAAGCCCCGCGCTGGCCCAAGCGCAGACGAATACGCGGAGCGTCGAGGAACGGCTCGACCGGCTCGAGCGGATGGTCGAGGGGCTGATCACGCGGCTCGACGCCGAGGCCGACGCCAAGGCCGAGCAGGCCGCAGCACTCGCCGCGGTCCGCGCCGAGACCGGGGCGATCCGGGCCGAGCAGCAGGCGATGCGCAGCGAGGTCGAAGAGACCGAGGAAACCACCCGCACCCTCCTCACCAAGCAAGCCGAGATGTCGGAAAAGCTGATCGACTTTGCGATTGCGCCCGGCGAGGGGTTCAAGATCGGCAAGACCCGCGTCACCTATGGCGGCTATGTCAAGCTCGACGCGATCAGCCAGCGCACCAGCGGCGGGCAGCTCGCCGGCAATTCGATCCTGCGCGATTTCCTGTTCCCCTCGGCGATCCCCGTCGGCGGTGCCCCAAGCGGGTTCGACACCGATTTCTCGGCCCGCCAGACCCGCTTCCTGTTCAAGACCGAAACCGATGTCGGCACCGATCACAAGCTCAGCGGCCTGATCGAGCTCGATTTCAACGTCACCGACGGCGGCAATGAACGGGTCACCAACAGCTTCACTCCGCGCATCCGCCAAGCCTTGATCAACTACGACAACTGGACCTTCGGGCAGGGCTGGTCGACGTTCCAGAATGTCGGGGCACTGCCGGATTCGCTCGATTTCATCGGGGTGACGGCGGGCACGGTGTTCGATCGTCAGCCGCTGATCCGCTACACCAACGGCGGCTTGCAGATCGCGGTCGAGCAGCCCGAAACCGTGGTCACCGCACAGAACGGGGCGCAGGTGACGCCGGGCGACGACCAGATCCCCGACATCATCGGCCGCTACAACTGGAGCGGCGACTGGGGCACATTCACCGCTGCCGGGATCGTGCGCCAGCTGCACGTTTCGACCGATGATCTGATGGGCGTGGACGATGCCGCCTGGGCCTATGGCCTCAGCCTTTCGGGCAAGCTCAAGGTGGGCGCGAAGGACGACTTCCGCTTCATGGCGACCGCGGGCGATGGCCTGGGGCGCTACATCGGCCTCAACATCGTCAACGATGCGGCAATCAAACCCGACGGGACGCTCGATCCGATCTTTACCTATTCAGGCTTTGCCGCCTATCGCCATGTCTGGGGCGAGCGGTGGCGCTCGAACCTCGGGGGCTCTTACTTCAAGGCCGACAATCAGGTAGCGCTCACCACCAATCAGGTCACTGACGAGAGCTGGAACGCCTTTGCCAACCTGATCTGGAACCCGGTCGGCCCGCTCAATGTCGGGATCGAAGTGTTGTATGCCGAGCGCACGCTGGAAGACGGGCGGAGCGGCAATCTCCAGCGGGTGCAGTTTTCGACCCAGTACAATTTCTGAGCCGGATCCCGATTAACCGAATTGGCAATGTTTCACGTGAAACATTGCCAATCCGGCCTTACCGCGCCCCGACCACCCGCGCATGACATGCACATAACCGGGCTACGACCGTGCATCGCCCAGCAACGGCATACAGCAAAAACCCCGCCAGCCGCATTCCGGCGGGCGGGGCTCTTGCTGCGACCCGTCAGGGCTCAGAAGCGGTAGGCAACGCCCGCGCTGATCAGCCACGGATCGAGCCTGTGCTCGGTCTCGATCGCCAGCGTGTTGCCGACGAACCAGCGCGCGGTGGTGTCGATGAAGTAGCGCTTCACATCGAGGCTGAGGCCGAAGCCCTTGCCGCCGATGGGCACGTCGATCCCGGCTTGCAAGGCGAGGCCGAGCTCGTTCGAGAGGTTGGTCTCGGTCACGCCCAGCGGCAGGGTCGCCGCGCCCGGATCATCGCTAACCCACAGGAACAGCGCCGGGCCAGCACCCACGTAGGGCTTCACGCCGCCGAGGTCGAAGTGGTACTTCGCGGTCAGCGTCGCCGGGATCAGCTTTGCGTCGGAGACCAGCTCGGCCCCGGCCGGAAGTCCGGCGACAGTGTCGACATCGTGCTGGGTGATCCCGGCGATGGTCTCGATCGAGATATTGTCGGTCACGAACCATTCGATTGCCACGGTCGGCGTGACATTGTCGTTGGCCTCGGTGTTCAGCGTCGCGGGCAGGCCCGGCAGGTTGACGCTGATGTCGGTGATCGCCCCGTCGGGCGCGACATAGGTGCCGAGCACCTTGAACTGGATATCGCCGGCACGCCCACGCGTATCGGCACTTTCGTCACCCTGTGCCACGGCAGGCGTCGCGGCGAGCGCCAGCATGGCGACGCCAAGCATCGGAATCAGCTTCATTTTTCTGTCCTCACCGGCAGCAGCGGCCGCCCTCCGCGGCCCAGGATGGTTGCTGCCTGTGAGGGCCGGATAGCCCGAGGATTGCACGCGCCTCATTGATCGGAATCAAAGACCATTGCGCTTTGAGGCTCCATTGCGGCATCCATCATGGCGACCCTCAGCCCCCCGCCGCCCTCGCTTGGGCTCGACCAATTCCGCGCCGCGTTGCCGGCCGGAACGGGCGAGGGGCGCGTGGCCGACGGGCTCTGCGCGCTCGGCGAGGCGGCACAGCTGGCGCGGGGTGAGGAGCTTGCCCCCGATCCCGAGACCGACCGGCTGGTGTGGCTCGCGAGCGGCGCGGCCAAGCTGGTCGCGCGCGGGCCAGGGGCGCTGGCGGCGGGTACACCGGGCGGGCAGGTGCTCGCCTTCCACTTTGCCGGCGATCTCGTTTCGGTGCTGCGCCAGCAGGACGGCGATTTCCGCCTCGTCGCGCTCACCCCGTGCGATCTGGTGATCTTCCCCTCGGACCGGTTTCTCGACCATGCCCAGGGCGATCCGGCGGTGCTGCGATCGGTGCTGACGCGCTCGCTTCAGGCGCTCCACCGTTCGCGCACGCGGATGATGCAGATGGGGCACAAGTCGGCCGCGGCGCGGCTCGCCGATTTTCTCGTTTCGATGGCCGAGCGGCTGACCGGCGCAACGCGGGGGCCCTGCGCCTTCGCGCTGCCGATGAGCCGCCGCGACATCGGCGATTCGCTGGGCCTCACGATCGAGACCGTCAGCCGCCAGCTTACCGAGCTGCGCGAGGCGGGGCTGGTCGCAACCGAGGGCCGATCCAAGGTCGCGATCACCGATGTCGGCGCGCTCGCCCGGGTCGCCGGGCGCGGAGGGTCCAAGGCAGGGTAGCCGAAAAACTGAACCAATTTTGATTTCGGTCAAACACAAGAAGGACGGGGGCGGGTTAGACATCCTGCCGACGGAAGGGATAATTCAAAATGGAAACAGTCGTTAAGCGGCTGGGCGTGTGGGCGCTTGTCCTCATGGCCAGTATCGCCGCCATTGCGCTCACCCCCGATAGCGGGTTTGCGATCCACGCAGGTGTAGTCGGCCTTGTGGCGGCGGCTCTGATTGTCGCCACGGCCACCAGCTACGACCCACTGGCAAAGGCTCAAAGCATCTTCCGGATGCCCCCGGGCCCGGGCCGCTATGATGACGACCCGGTCCGCTGGGGCGTGATCGCGACGATGTTCTGGGGCATCGCGGGGCTGTTGGTGGGCGTGGTCATCGCCGCGCAGCTGGCCTTCCCGCAGCTCAATCTCGAGCCCTACCTCAACTTCGGGCGACTGCGTCCGCTGCACACCAGCGCGGTGATCTTCGCCTTCGGCGGCAACGCGCTGCTCGCCACCAGCTTCTATGTCGTCCAGCGCACCTGCCGCACAACGCTGGCGCTGCCGGGCACGGCGCGCTTCGTGTTCTGGGGTTACCAGCTGTTCATCGTGCTCGCCGCGACGGGCTACCTCCTCGGCATCACTCAATCCAAGGAATATGCCGAGCCCGAATGGTATGTCGATCTGTGGCTGACGGTGGTGTGGCTCGCCTATCTGGCGGTGTTCGTCGGCACGCTGCTCAAGCGCCGCGAGCCGCACATCTATGTGGCCAACTGGTTCTACCTCGCTTTCATCATCACCATCGCCATGCTGCACGTGGTCAACAACCTCGCGCTGCCGGTGAGCTTCCTGGGCGCCAAGAGCTACTCCGCCTTCTCGGGCGTGCAGGATGCGCTGACCCAGTGGTGGTACGGCCACAATGCGGTGGGCTTCTTCCTCACCGCGGGCTTCCTCGCCATGATGTACTACTTCGTGCCGAAGCAGGCGAACCGCCCGGTCTATTCCTATCGCCTGTCGATCATCCACTTCTGGTCGCTGATCTTCCTCTACATCTGGGCCGGCCCGCACCACCTGCACTACACCGCGCTGCCCGACTGGGCGCAGACGCTGGGCATGGTGTTCAGCGTGATGCTATGGATGCCCAGCTGGGGCGGGATGATCAATGGTCTGATGACCTTGAACGGCGCGTGGGACAAGGTGCGCACCGATCCGATCATCCGCATGATGGTGCTCGCGCTCGCCTTCTACGGGATGAGCACCTTCGAAGGCCCGCTGATGAGCATCAAGGCGGTCAACTCGCTGTCGCACTACACGGACTGGACCATCGGCCACGTCCACTCCGGCGCGCTGGGGTGGAACGGGATGATCACCTTCGCCTGCGTCTACTACCTCGTGCCGCGCCTGTGGCAGCGCGAGCGGCTCTACTCCCTGCGGATGATCAACTGGCACTTCTGGCTCGCGACGCTGGGGATCGTTTTCTACGCCTCCTCGATGTGGGTGGCCGGGATCACCCAGGGGCTGATGTGGCGCGAATATGGCGCGGACGGTTACCTCGTGAACAGCTTCGTCGACACGGTCGAGGCGCTCCACCCGATGTACATCCTGCGCGCTGTCGGCGGCCTGATGTACCTCTCCGGCGCGCTCATCATGGCCTTCAACATCGCCATGACCATCGCCGGGAAGGTGCGCGAGGAGGCCGCCATGGGCGAGACCGCGCACGACGAAACCGCCGACCGGCCGCTGCCGCCCCTCACTGCCCAACCGGCCGAATGACCGCTCAGACAGGGAACCTGACACCATGAGCACCACCAACACCGGAGCCTTCGAGGGCCACAAGAAGCTCGAACGCAACGTCACCCTGCTCGCCGCGCTCACGCTGGGCGTGGTGGCGATCGGCGGGATCGTCGAGATCGCGCCGCTGTTCTGGATCGACAACACGATCGAGAAGGTCGAGGGGATGCGCCCCTACACCCCGCTCGAACAGGCCGGGCGCGACATCTATATCCGCGAGGGCTGCTACGTCTGCCACAGCCAGATGATCCGGCCGTTCCGGGACGAGGTCGAGCGTTACGGCCACTACAGCCTCGCCGCCGAGAGCATGTACGACCACCCCTTCCAGTGGGGTTCGAAGCGCACCGGGCCAGACCTGGCGCGGGTCGGCGGGCGCTATTCGGATGCCTGGCACGTCCAGCACCTCAAGGCCCCGCGCGAGGTGGTGCCCGAGAGCATCATGCCAAGCTACGCCTTCCTTGCCGCGACCGAGCTCCATGTCGCCGATCCGGCCGCCAACCTCACCGCGCTGCGGCGGGTGGGCGTGCCCTATTCGGACAAGGACATCGCCGCAGCCGAGGCCGATCTCGAGGCGCAGGCCAATCCCGAGGCCGACGCGGGCGATCTCGCCACCCGCTACCCCAAGGCGCAGATCCGCGACTTCGACGGCGATCCGACCCGCCTCACCGAGATGGATGCGCTGGTCGCCTATCTCCAGATGCTCGGCACGCTGGTCGACGTGAACAGCGCCGCCGCGCAGGAGCAGCTCAGCAAGGGGGATCAGGGCCGATGACCGCCTACACCGCCCTGCGCCACTTCGCCGACAGCTACGGCCTGGCGATGATCTGCGCGCTCTATCTGACCCTGTGCCTGTGGCACTTCCGCCCGGGCGCCAAGGCCCATGTGGCCGACGCCAAGCATTCGATCTTCAAGGACGACGACCATGACTAAGCGCATCGACGAGCCCACCGGCACCGAATTCGTCGGCCACGAATGGGACGGGATCGAGGAGCTCAACACGCCGCTGCCGCGCTGGTGGCTCTACACCTTCTATGCGACGATCCTGTTCGCCGCCGTCTATGTGGTGCTCTACCCCGCCTGGCCGCTGATCGACCGGGCAACGGCAGGCACGCTCGGCTGGTCGAGCCGGGGCGATCTCGCCGCCGAGATGCGCGCCGCCGATGCCGCGCGCGCCGACGTGGTGGCGAAGATCGCCGCGACCCCGATCGAGGCGCTGCCCGCCGATCCGCAGCTGATGCAGGCGGCGGTCGCAGGCGGCGCGGCGGCGTTCAAGGTCAACTGCGTCCAGTGCCACGGCGCGGGCGCGGCGGGATCTCCGGGCTACCCCAACCTCAATGACGACGACTGGATCTGGGGCGGGACGCTGACCGAGATCGAATACACTCTCACCCACGGCATCCGCTGGGACGGCGCGGCCGAGACGCGCAGCAACTTCATGCCGGCCTTCGAGGGCAGCTTCGATGCGGCCCAAGTGAACGCACTGGCGGGCCATGTGCTCTCGCTCTCCGGCAAGGCCAGGCCCAATGCCACCGGCGCGCAGATGTTCGCGGACAATTGCGCGGCCTGCCACGGCGCGGGCGGCGAAGGTCTGCCCGCGGTCGGCGGCCCGGCGCTCAATGACGCGATCTGGCTCTATGGCGGCAGCGCAGGCGAGATCGGCAAGCAGATCCTTGCCCCCCGTCACGGCGTGATGCCGGCATGGCAGGGGCGGCTCGATCCGGTGACGATCAAGATGCTCGCCGCCTACGTCCACGCCCGCGGCGGCGGTCAGGCCCCCGCGCCCGCCGCTCCCCAACCCGAGGCCGCGCAAGTCGCCGCCAAGTAGGAGGCCGCCATGGCCGATGCAGACGAACTCGAGCGCCCCGCTCCGCAAGCGCAGAGGCCTCCGCGCGACTGGGCGGCGGCGCTCGAGACCGAGGGGGCAGGCAAGCCCGCCGCCACCGCTCAGGGCGACGGTTTCATGGGCTCTGCGCTCTACGAAAAGGGCAAGACGGTCCACAACAAGCGGATCGACGGGCCCTTCCGGCGCTTCAAGTGGGCGATCATGGTGATCACCCTCACCATCTACTATGCCACGCCGTGGATCAGGTGGGATCGCGGGCCCTATGCCCCCGATCAGGCGGTGCTGGTCGATCTCGCGAACCGCCGCTTCTACATGTTCGACATCGAGATCTGGCCGCACGAGTTCTACTTCGTCGCCGGGCTGCTCATCATGGCGGGCATCGGCCTGTTCCTCGTGACCAGCGCCGTGGGCCGCGCGTGGTGCGGCTATGCCTGCCCCCAAACGGTGTGGACCGATCTGTTCCAGCACGTCGACCGCTTCTTCGACGGCGACCGCAACGCCCGCGCGCGGCTCGACAAGGCGCCGTGGACTGCGGGCAAGACCGCGCGGCGCTTGGCCAAGTGGGCCCTCTACCTTGCCATCGCCTTCTGGACCGGCGGCGCGTGGATCATGTATTTCGCCGACGCGCCGACGCTCACCCGCGACTTCTGGAGCGGCACCGCCGACCCCATCGCCTATGCCACGGTCGCAGTGCTCACAGGCACGACCTTCTGGCTCGGCGGGTTCATGCGCGAGCAGGTGTGCATCTACATGTGCCCCTGGCCGCGCATCCAGACCGCGATGCTCGACGAGAAATCGCTGATCGTCACCTACAAGGACTGGCGCGGCGAGCAGCGCGGCAGCCTCAAGAAGGCGGCGAAGAACCCCGAGAAGTACGGCGACTGCATCGATTGCCAGCTGTGCGTCGCGGTCTGCCCGACCGGCATCGACATCCGCGAGGGCCAGCAGATCGGCTGCATCACCTGCGGGCTGTGCATCGACGCCTGCGACCGGGTGATGAAGGAGACCGGGCGGCCGCGCGGGTTGATCGATTACGCGACGCTCGACCAATGTGACGCGGAGCGCGCAGGCGCCCCCGCCCGCCCCGCATGGAAGGCGCTGCTGCGGCCGCGGACCTTCATCTATTTCGGCGTCTGGGCGGGGATCGGCGCAGGGCTACTGTTCGCACTCGGCACCCGCACCCACACCGACCTTACCGTCGCACCGGACCGCAATCCGCCCTTCATGCTGCTGAAGGACGGCTCGGTCAGGAACGCCTACACGCTGCGCCTGCGCAACATGGAGGCCCGCCCGCGCGAGATGGTGCTTGCGCTCGAAGGCCTGCCTGCGGGCGCGGTGATGTGGACCGAGGCGGTGAGCCTCGAGAACGCCGCGAAGACGCAGACAGTCACCGTCGATGCCAACGCCACGAAGGTGCTGCGCGCCTATGTGCTGCTGCCGAGCGGCGCCACCGCCAGCGCCTTCGCCTTCCGGCTCACCGCGCAGGACGAACAGCGCGAGAGCGACACCGCAGAAACCACCTTTGCCATGCCGGGAGCCGAATGATGGCGAGCAAATCCAGTACCTTCACCGGCAAGCACATGGCGGCGATCTTCGTCGGCGGATTCGCGGTGGTGATCGCGGTCAACCTGTTCATGGCATCGCAGGCGGTGGGGAGCTTCCATGGCACGGTGGTCGACAATTCCTATGTCGCCAGCCAGAATTACAACGGCTGGCTCCGCCAGGCAGCGGCCTCGAAGGCGCTGGGCTGGCAGGCAGTGCCGCACCGCCGAGCCGACGGGCGCGTGGTGGTCGAAACCCTCGCCGTTCCCGCAGGCGCGCGGATCACCGGAACCGCCGCGCACCCGCTCGGCCTGCACGCCGCCACACCGCTGACCTTCGCGCCGCTCGGCAAGGGGAGCTGGATCTCGAACGAGACCGTCCAAGCTGGCCGCTGGCAGGTGCGTCTCGCCATCCGCGCGGGCGACGAAGCCTGGGCCGGGGAGGCTGAACTCCGGTGAACGCCCCCGTCCTAAACCTCGCAGGCGAAACCCCGCTGGTCACCACGCGGCTGACCGTGCCCGGCATGAAATGCGCCGGTTGCATCGGCAAGATCGAGCGCGAGCTGGCGAAGACCCCCGGCATCGCGGCAGCGCGCGCGAACCTTTCGGCGAAGCGGGTGGCGATCAGCCATGATCCGGCATTGGACGAGGGCGCGCTGACCGCTGCGCTGCTCGCGCTGGGGTTCGAGTCCCAGCCGGTCGCCGACAATCCGCTGGCCAGCGACGATGCCGAGCGCAAGCGGCTGACCCGCGCGCTCGGGGTCGCGGGCTTCGGGATGATGAACATCATGCTGCTCTCGGTCAGCGTCTGGTCGGGGGCGGAGGGGGCCACCAGAGACCTGTTCCACTGGCTCTCCGCCGCCATCGCCCTGCCCGTGGTCGCCTATGCGGGCCGCCCGTTCTTCGCCTCCGCGTGGATGGCGCTCAAGCACCGGCGCACCAACATGGACGTGCCAATCAGCATCGGCGTGATCCTCGCGACCTGCATGTCGCTCTACGAGACCATCACCGGCGGCGCGCATGCCTTCTTCGATTCCGCGGTGATGCTATTGTTCTTCCTGCTCGCGGGCCGCGCATTGGATGCCGAGATGCGGACGCGGACGCGGGCAGGGATCGGCGCGCTGCTGGGGCGGATGGGCAAGAGCGCCAGCGTGATTGGGCCCGATGGCACCACGCGCCGGGTGGCGGCGAAAGATCTCGCCCCCGGCATGCTGGTGCTGGTCGCCGCGGGCGAGGCGCTGGCGGCGGATGGCGAGGTGACCGAGGGCCGCAGCGCAATCGACAATGCCATGCTCACAGGCGAGAGCGCGCCCGAGCCTGTCGCCCCCGGATCACTGGTGCACGCGGGCGCGATCAACATGGGCGCCCCTCTCAAGGTGCGCCTCACCCGCGTGGCCGAGGACACCGCGCTGGCCGAGATCGCGCGGGCGATGGACGAAGCGGGGCAATCGCGCAGCACCTATGTCCGCATCGCCGACCGCGCCTCGCGGCTCTACGCGCCCGTGGTCCACGCGCTGGCGCTGGTCGCCTTTGCCGGGTGGATGGTCGCCGGGGCAGGCTGGCACGCCGCGCTCACCATCGCGATTGCCGTCCTCATCATCACCTGCCCCTGCGCGATGGGCCTTGCGGTTCCCGCCGCGC
>JACESM010000039.1 GCA_013911835.1 Porphyrobacter sp.
CGGAAAACCAGCAGGAGCTGGCGGGCATCCTCAAGAACTCCAACCGGCTGACGGCGGGCCTCGCCGCAGCGACGCCGGAGCTGACCCAGAACCTGCGCGACTTCCAGGTCACGATGAAGGAATTCAACGAGACGCTGAACGCGGTCGAGCGGCTGGCCGACAACACCAACGGCCTCATCGGCAAGGAAGGCGAGCCGCTGGCGGCCGAACTGCGCGCGACGCTCAAGAGCGCCAATGCGACGCTGGCGAGCCTCTCGGCGACGCTCGAGGACACGCGCCCGGCGATCCGCCAGCTGCGCACGGGCACGCTGCCCAGTGCCGAGGCGACCTTGCAGGACCTGCGCGCCACCAGCCGCGCGCTGCGGTCGATCACCGAAAAGCTCGAAAGCGAAGGCGCGGGCGCACTGGTGGGCGGCAAGTCGCTGCCCGACTACAAGCCTGAGTAGAAGGACCGACCGCCATGAATTTCCGTCTCCGGCCCCTCCTTCTTGCCCTGCCGCTCGCGCTGGCGCTTTCGGGCTGCATCAGCCTCGGCGGCGAGCCGCCCGAGAGCCTGCTGACCCTGAGCCCCGCCGCGCGCGCGCCCGCTGGACCAGGGATCGCGGGCGATGCGAGCCGCCCGGTGATCGCGGTGATGCCCTTCGATACCCCCGCCAAGCTCGACGTGCTGCGCGTGCCGGTGGCGGTGTCCGATACCGAGCTCGCCTATCTGCAAGAGGCCTTCTGGGTCGAAAAGCCCGCGCGCCTGTTCCGCACGCTGGTCGGCGAGACGCTCCGCGCGAAGGGGGCGGCGATGGTGGTCGACGGCAATGACATCGCATCGATGCCGACTGTGACCCTGCAGGGCACGCTGATCGACATGGGGTTCGACGCAGCGACCTCGGAGGCGGTGGTGCGCTTCGATGCGGTGCGCACGGGCAAGGACGGCGCGGTCGCCACCCGCCGCTTCGAGGCGCGCGAGAGCGGGGTGACCGCCGATGCGCGCTCGGTCGGCGCGGGGCTGAACGTGGCGGCGAACCGCGTGGCGGCGGAAGTGGCGGAGTGGGTCGCAGGAGAGTGACGGCTGCCACTTGAGTCTCCCCTCCCCTCGGGGAGGGGTTGGGGGTGGGGGCTCTGCCCTCGCAAATGCCGTACCCCCATCCCCGACCGTTGACGCTCCGCGTCAGCTTCGCTTCCCCCAAGGGGAAGGGAGAAATGAGCGACAATTCTACGCGCGCGCCAGCCGCGCGAAGGCTGAGGCGCGCAGGAAGTCGGCCTCGCGGCGCTGGCGGCGCTCTTCGGCCTCCCAGTCGCGGCCCCAGAGTTCGGCCTGCCATTCCTCCTCGAGACACGCCGCCTGCCACAGGGCCAGCGGCTCGTCCTCTTGTGCGGCATCAAGCGCCGACAGGCCGGTGACCAGCGAAGCGGCGAGCTTGGTCATCGCCTCGAGCCCGGCGAGCTGGAAGGGTTCGAGGGTGAGCATGCGGGCGCGCAGCACCGCGAGGGTCGCAGGCGGCTGGGGGCGGTGGAGGACGCCGCTGACCCGCACCAGCGTGATGCCATGGGCGGCCTCGAAGGCGGCGAGCAGCGGCTCCCACACCTGCTGCTGGCGCGCGTGGAGCGGCTCGTCGGGGTCGGCGCGGTAGCAGAGCGTGTCGGTCTCGGCATAGCCGAGGAGGCCCTCGGCGCATGCCTGGGGATCGGCCGAGACGACGTCGATCGCGTAGTCGGCCATGTCGCGCAGGGGCAGGCTGGCGGGGTCGATTGTGTCGCCTTGGCCGCGCCACTCGGCCGCGAGCGCCTCGGCCAGCGGGCGGGTGGGGAGAATCTGCCGCGCGCCGCCGACGGTCCGCACGCCGCGCGTGTCGAGCATGACCTGAAAGCCGCCCGCCACTTCGGCCAGCGTGACGTCAGTGTAGAAACGGCGGATCATGGCTGGCGGGGGCCCTCGTCCCTGAAGCGGCGGGCGATGAAGCGGGGGAGGAAGAAGATCTCGAAGAAGCCCGCCACGGCGAGCACCGCACCCACCGCATAGGGCAGATCGATGACCCCGCGCACGATGGCAAAGCCGAGCATCACCATCGCTACCCCGCCAAAGCGCGCCGCGGTGATGATGATGAAGCCGGTGCGCGCACGGGCGTCGGCGAGGTCGCGATCGGAGCGGCTCATGGCAGGGTCTCCTCGAGCGCGGCGGCGAGGGCGGCGGCGGTCTCCACGACCTGCCGCGCGCCGCTGGCAGTGAGTTCGGACGGCCCGTGGTAGCCCCAGCCGACCCCGATCGCGGGGACGCCGATGCTCCGCGCCATCAGCATGTCGAAGCTGGTGTCGCCGATCATCACCGCCTGCTCCGGCCGCGCCCCCGCTTCGAACAGCGCGGCTTCGAGCATCGCGGGGTGAGGCTTGCTGGGGTGGCGGTCAGCGGTCTGGAGCGAGACGAACAGATCGGCGATGCCATGGCTCGCGAGACAGGCGGCCAGACCGCGGTCGGACTTGCCGGTGGCCACCGCGAGGCTCCAGCCCGAGGCGTGGAGCGCGTGCAGCAGCTCGGCGATGCCGGGGTAGAGCGGCTCATCGAGCAGGCCTTCCTCACGTCGGGCACGGAAGCTGGTGCGGTAGAACTCGGTGACCGCGCGGTTCTGCTCGTCGGTCAGGGCAGGGGCGAGCGAGCGCACGGCGGCAGGCAGGCTGAGGCCGACGATGCGGCGCACTGCATGATTATCGGGCGGCGTCAGCCCGGCGCGGGCAAAGGCGCGCTCCATCGCCCAGCAGACGTCCGCCTGCCCGTCGACCAGTGTGCCGTCGCAATCGAACACGGCGAGCCGGGTCACGCGGCGATGTTCCGGACAAGATGGGCGAGGGCGGCGTGGCCCGCCGCTTCCAACCCTTCAGCGATGCGCGCCCGCTCTTCCGCTGCCTTGTTTTGCGAGAGCTTCAAGGTGGGCCGCCACGCCTGCACCTCCAGCTCGAAGCCGGTGATGCCGCGAAACAGCCCCGACCACACCTTCTCCGAGGACTCCCCGGCCAGCCACTGCTCCCCGCCAAGCCGCCCCTCATGCTTGGCGATCACCGCGTGGAGAAAGGCCTCGAGCCCCGCGTCGTCCATCTTGCGAATGCGGCCCTCAAGCTCGAGCGCGATGTAGTCCCACGTGGGCACCGTGTCACGATTGACATACCAGCGCGGCGAAACATAGGCGTCCGGCCCGTTGAGGACGATGAGCGCGGTCGCGCCGTCGAGGTGCCGCGTCAGGGCATTGCCGCGCGCGAGGTGGAACTGGATCGCCCCATCGCCAGCCAGAAGCAGCGGCGTGTGCGCCACTCTCGGGCCATCGGGGGTCTGGGCGAACACCATGCCGAAGCCGATCTCGTCGATCAGGCTTTCGCACAGGGCGCGGTCCTCGGTGCGGTAGAGCGGATTGGGATGCATCAGCGGACCGGCTTGCGGCCTCCTGGCTTTGCCCCCGGCCTGGCTGCCGGCTTGCCCTTCGCTGCGGGCTTGGGCTTGCCCTTGGGCTTGGCCTTGGCACTCGCCGCCCCCCGCGCCCGCCGGGGGCTGCGCTCTTCCTTCCTCGCCTGCTTGAAATGGCGGCGCGCGGCCTGCTTCTTTTCCTCGGGCGTCTTCTCGGGTGTCTCCTCGCGCAAGGGCGAGGCGTCGGACATGGCCGGATCGAAGCCCAGCACCTCCATGCTCGCAGCGAAATGCGGCGGGAGCTCGGCTGTGACGTCCAGCTTGCCGCCGGAACCTTCTCCCGTCTTGGGCTCTGAGATGATCAGGCGGCGCGCATGGAGGTGCATCTTTCGGCTGACCGCGCCGGTGAGGAAGGCGTCGGGCCCGCCATACTTGCCATCGCCGACGATCGGGTGGCCGATTGCGGCCATGTGGACGCGCAGCTGGTGGGTGCGGCCGGTGAGTGGTTCAAGCTCGACCCACGCGGCGCGCTGGCCGGCGCTGTCGACCACGCGGTAACGGGTCTTGGCCGCCGCGCCGTTTTCCTCGTCGATATGCATCTTCTCGCCGCCGGTGCCCGGCTGCTTGGCGAGCGGGGCGTCGATCACGCCCTCGGCGAGGTCGGGCTTGCCGACCACCAGCGCCCAATAGACTTTCCGCGCGCTACGGCTCGCGAACCGCTTCGAAAAACTCGCCGCGCTGCCCGGCGTGCGGGCGATCAGCAGGACTCCGCTCGTATCCTTGTCGAGCCGGTGGACAAGGCGCGGGCGGGGGGTGCGCTCGTCCTCGACGAAGGCATCGAGCAGCCCGTCGACATGCTTGGTCGTCTTGCTCCCGCCCTGCGTGGCGAGGCCCGGGGGCTTGTTGAGGACGATCGCGGCGCGGGTTTCATGGATCACCATGTCCTTGGCCTCGGCGATCTGTTCGGGGCTGAGCGCGCGCGCTTTTGGCTTGGCCGCCACGCGCGGCGCATCCTCGCCCCCCGGCGGCACGCGCAGCACCTGGCCGGCGGCGAGGCGATCCTCGGGCTTGGCGCGCTTGCCGTCGACCCGGACCTGCCCGGTGCGCGCCCAGCGCGAGACCGTGGCAAAGCCGACCTGCGGCAGGTTGCGCTTGAACCAGCGGTCGAGCCGGATGCCGTCGTCATCGGCGCTGACCGTGAACTGGCGGACGTTGTCGGCGGGGGGGGAGGGGGCCGGTTGCTCGCTCATCGCGGGGCTCCCTGCACGGCGACAAGGCCGATGACCACCGCCGCCATGCCTGCGACCAGCGAGGCGGCAGCATAGCCCGCCGCCATCCCCGCCTGCCCGCGGTGGAGCATGGCGACAAGCTCGGAGGAAAAGGCGCTGAAGGTGGTGAAGCCGCCCAGCAGGCCGACGCCCAGCAGCAGCCGCGCGGTCTCGGCCGCAGCCGCACCCGGGGCCGAGCGCGCCATCCACCCGACCAGCGCGCCCATCAAGAGGCTGCCGACGATATTGACCGCGAGCGTGCCCCACGGAAAGGCGCTGCCCTCACCCGCCAGAGCGCCCGCAGCGCGGCCTGCATGATAGCGCAGCACCGAGCCCGCAGCGCCGCCCACGGCGACGTAAAGGCTTGCCTTGAAGGGAGAGATCACAGCGTCCATGGCGCGGCCATAGCGAGGCTCTCGCGCCGTGGCTAGGCAGACGCGCGCAGGGAATGCACTGTGGCGGCTTGCCATTTTGCCCGTGTTGGACTATCGGGGCGCCGATTGAAGGGCGGCTCCCCATGGGAATCGCCCGCATTTCATTGGAAATTCACCGCGTAACCCTGCGCAGAATCAAGCAGGGCTCTGGCGTTTGGACATGAGGTAGTCGTCGTTTATGCAAATCATGGTTCGCGATAACAATGTCGATCAGGCCCTGCGCGCGCTCAAGAAGAAGCTGCAGCGCGAAGGCGTTTATCGCGAGATGAAGCTGCGTCGCCACTACGAAAAGCCCTCGGAAAAGCGCGCCCGCGAAAAGGCGGCCGCCGTGCGCCGCGCCCGCAAGATGGAGCGCAAGCGGATGGAGCGTGACGGGAGCAAGTAATCCCGTCGTCAGGCAGGCTTGCCGAAGCGGAAGCCGCTTGAAACACCCCTTTCAATCAGCCATCAGGGCGCGGCATCAAACCCGCGCCCTTTTGTCGTCGCGAGCCTGTGACAAGGCGTGACTAGCAGGACAACATCATGACCGAGATTACCCGCGTTCCGATTCAGCCCGTCACCAAGGGCTCGCTGACCAAGCTGTGGATCGGGGTGATCCTCGCCATTCTGGTGGGCGCAGGCCTTGCCTGGGCCGCCGTGCCGCGGGGGCTCGATGTCGATGTGATCACGGCCGGCACCGGCCCCAACCCCAAGGCGGGCGAAGTCGTGTGGGTCAAGTACAAGGGCAAGCTTGCCGCCGATGGCAAGGTGTTTGACGAAAGCCAGCCGATCCCGCTGCCGGTGCAGGGCCTTTTCCCCGAAGGCACCCCCTTCCCGCTGGAAGAGGGCAAGACCATTCCGGGCTTCTTCAAGGGCCTCCAGCAGATGCAGAAGGGCGGCAAGTACAACCTCTTCATCCCCGCTGACGAGGCTTACGGCGCGACCCCGCCTCCGGGTTCGCCGATCCCGGCCAACGCCGATCTCGAATTCGAGATCGAGGTGATCGACATCATGAGTGCGGCAACCTTCGACCGGAACCTCAAGATCCTCCAGCAGACCATGCAGCAGCAGTCGGGGCCGCAGGGCGGCGAGGGCGGCGCGGCTCCGGACGGGGCGCCGCAGGCGGCTCCGGGCCAGTAAGGGGCGGGTGCGCTCATGTCGGTCGACAAGGCAACCGTCGCCAAGATCGCCAGCCTCGCGCGGATCCGCATGGATGACGCCGCGCTCGAACAGATGGTGCCCGAACTGAACGGCATCCTCCAATGGGTCGAGCAGCTGGGCGAAGTCGATGTGACGGGGATCGAGCCGATGGCGGCGGTGATCCCCAACACCCTGCGCCTGCGCGAGGATGTGGTCGACGCTGACCCGCTCACCGGCGGGGGCAAGCGCGATGACGTGCTCGCCAATGCGCCCGCGGCCGAGCATGGCTTCTTCGGTGTGCCCAAGGTGATCGAGTGATTTTGCGCTTTGTCCGTCTGTCCCCCTCCCGCTCGCGGGAGGGGTTAGGGGTGGGCACGAACAATGAGACCTCCGACTGCGGTCAGGCCCACCCCCGGCCCCTCCCGCAGGCGGGAGGGGAGATAATATGACCGACCTTACCTCTCTCGGCGTTAAGGACATCCGCGACGGTGTCGCCAAGGGCGATTTTACCGCGCGCGAAGTGGCGGAGGCTTTCAACGCCGCCGTCGCTGAAGCCGCCGCCTTGAACGCCTTCATCGTCACCACCCCCGACCACGCACTTGCCGCCGCCGACAAAGTGGACGCGGCGCGCGCTGCGGGCGAGCCGCTCGGCAAGATGGCGGGCGTGCCGATCGGCATGAAGGATCTGTTTGCGACCCACGGCGTGCAGACCACCGCGGCCAGCCACATCCTCGAAGGCTTCACCCCCCGCTACGAATCGACCGTCAGCCAGAAGCTGTGGGACGCGGGCGCGGGGATGCTGGGCAAGCTCAATCTCGATCAGTTCGCGATGGGGTCTTCGAACGAGACCTCCTATTTCGGCAACGTCGCTTCGCCGTGGCGCAAGGCCGGGTCGAACCAGCCGATGAGTCCCGGCGGTTCTTCGGGCGGATCGTCCTCGGCGGTCGCCGCGCGCATCGCGCCGGCCGCGACCGGGACCGACACCGGCGGTTCGATCCGTCAGCCTGCGGCCTTCACCGGCATCTGCGGGATCAAGCCGACCTATGGCCGCTGCTCGCGCTGGGGCATCGTCGCCTTCGCCTCCTCGCTCGATCAGGCCGGGCCGATGGCGCGCTCGGTCGAGGATTGCGCGATCATGCTCGGCGCGATGGCCGGGTTTGATCCCAAGGACGCGACCTCGCTTCAGATGGACGTGCCCGATTGGGAAACGGCGCTGAACGCCGACTTGCGCGGCAAGAAGTTCGGCATCCCACGCGAATACCGGATGGAGGGCACCGATCAGGCGATCCTCGATTCGTGGGAGCAGGGCAAGGCGTGGCTCAAGGACGCAGGCGCCGAGATCGTCGATGTCTCGCTGCCGCACACCAAGTATGCGCTGCCCGCCTACTACATCGTCGCGCCTGCGGAAGCCTCGAGCAACCTCGCGCGCTATGACGGGGTGCGCTATGGCCTGCGCGACCTTCCCGAGGGCGTCGGCCTCCAGGACATGTACGCCGCCACCCGCGCCGCCGGCTTCGGCGACGAGGTCAAGCGCCGCATCCTGATCGGCACCTATGTGCTCTCGGCGGGCTTCTACGACGCCTATTACACCCAGGCCCAGAAGGTCCGCGCGCTGGTGGCCCGCGACTTCGCCCGCGCCTTCGAGGAATGCGACGTGATCCTCGCGCCGACCACGCCGACCGCCTCGTTCCCGCTCGGGTCGATGAACGAAGACCCGCTGACGATGTATCTGAACGACGTCTTCGCGGTGCCCGCCAGCCTCGCTGGCCTGCCCGCGATGAGCGTTCCCGCCACGATCAACGCCGATGGCCTGCCGCTCGGCCTCCAGCTGGTCGGCCGCCCGTTCGACGAACAGGGCGTGCTCAACGCAGGGCTGGCGATCCAGAGCCGTGCGGGCTTCACCGCCAAGCCAGAGAAGTGGTGGTGACGCCCGAGGCACCGCCCCAGCCTGCAACCCTGCGCTTCGACGTGCTCGATGCACTGCGGGGGATCTGCGCGATCCTGGTGGTGCTCGTCCACTTCCGTTCCAATGGTTATATCGCGCAGCTGCCGGTGCTCCGCAACGGCTGGCTGTTCGTCGATTATTTCTTCGTCCTCAGCGGCTTCGTCATCGCCCATTCCTATGGTGCGCGCCTCGCCAGCGGCGAGGTGTCGGTCGCGCGCTTCATGGGGCTGCGGATGGGGCGGATCTATCCGCTCCACATCTTCGTGCTGCTGGGCTTTCTCGCGCTCGAACTGATGCTGGTGCTGGGCGGCGACTTCGTGGCGCGCTTCGTCTCGCGCGAGCCTTTCACCGGAGCGCGCGGGCTGGAATCGCTGACGCAGGCCGTGTTCCTGGTGCAGACCTTCGGGGTCGGCAAGGCATGGGGCTGGAATGTCCCGGCGTGGAGCATCGCCTCGGAGATCTGGACCTATTTCCTCTTCGCCTTCGTCTTCGCGGTCGCCAAGCGCCACGTGCCGGTGGTGAGCGTGGTGCTGGCGCTGGTCGCGGGGGCGGCGGTGATGAGCTATTCGCCCCATCTCGACGTCACCTTCGATGGCGGGGTGCTGCGCTGCATCTTCGGCTTCGGGCTGGGGGTGGCGACCTATCACGCCTTCCGCCGCTTCGGCACCGTCGGCGGTAGCGCGTGGGAGCTTGCCGTGCTGGCGCTGACCGTGATCTACGCTTCCTTCGCCGAAGGCCGGGCGACCTTCCTTGCCCCCTTCGTCTTCGCGCTGATGATCTTCGTTCTGTCGAGCCAGCGCGGCGTTGTCTCGCGGGTGCTAAGCGCAAAGCCCTTCCAGTTCCTTGGGCTGACGAGCTATTCGATCTACATGATCCACGTCTTCATTCAGGGTCGGCTGGGCGAGGTGTTGCAGATCACCAAAATCGTCAAGATCAAGGTCGATGCGCAAGGGCGCACCACGCTTGCCGGCGATCCGCTGGTGTCCGACCTCGTGACGCTGGTGATGCTGGCGCTGGTGATCGGCGCGGCGTGGGTCACCTACCGGCTGGTCGAGGTGCCGGGGCGCGCGTTCTCGCGCCGTCTGCTGGCACGACCGCGCACCCCGGACGCAGCCGAGGCGGTGACCTGACATGCCCGCCGCCGACATGCCGCTGTGGATCGCAGGAATCGCCATCGCGCTGGCGGTGCCGGTGACCTTCATGGTCGCCAATTGGGTCAGGAAGAACGTCGATCACGGCGAAATGCGCTTCGGGCCGGATGGCAAGGCGATCGAGGACGATGATCGACCTGATCAGGCCTGATTCGGGGTGGGCTCCGCTTGACGGTATTACTGTCTTTCGGTAATACCTTGGCCATGCGCTACGAAACCAGCATGACCATCAAGGGCCAGATCACTGTGCCCAAGGATGTGCGCGATCTGCTCGGCCTCAAGCCGGGGCAAAAGGTGCGGATCGAAATGGACGAGGACGGAACCGTGCGCATTCTCCGCGCCGACGCCGATGCCGAGCGTGAGGCTCGGCTGGCTCGCGTGCGCGAGGCGCAGGCCGCTTTCAAGGCGCAGGATCCGATGCCAGGGATGGATGGCCTGACGTTTCAGCGTTGGATACGCGGCGACGGGCCCGAGGTTTGATATTCGACAGCAACATCGTCCTCGATCTGCTGGACGAGCCACCCGGATCGCCACTTTTTGGCGCCATCGACGCGGTGCGAGCGCCGCGCGTGCATATCAACGAAATCGTCTTTGCCGAGGTGGCGGCGCGGTTCGTCTCGCCCGTCTTGCTTGAAACGAGCCTCGCGGCACTCGAACTTTCGGTGGAGCGATTGACGCTGTTGGAATGTCACCGCGCTGGACAAGCCTTCGCCGAATACCGGCGGCGCGGCGGCACCCGCACCGCCATCCTCCCCGATTTCCTGATTGGCGCGCAGGCTGCGACAAGGGGCTGGCCCCTCGTCACGCGTGACCGTAAGGGTTTCGCGAGCTATTTCCCCGAAATCACCATCATCGATCCTTTGGAAGACCAAGCATGAGCAACTACCGCATTCAGGGTGCCACCGGGGAATGGGAGGTCGTGATCGGCCTTGAAGTCCATGCGCAGGTCACTTCCAACGCCAAGCTGTTCAGCGGCGCTGCGACCGCCTTCGGCGCCGAGCCGAACGCGCAGGTCTCCCTCGTCGATGCCGCGATGCCGGGGATGCTGCCCGTGCCCAACCGCGAGTGCATCCGTCAGGCGGTGCGCACCGGCATGGCGATCGAGGCCCAGATCAACGCGTGGAGCCGGTTCGACCGGAAGAATTACTTCTACGCCGACCTGCCGCAGGGCTACCAGATCAGCCAGCTCTACCACCCGATCGTCGGCGAAGGTTCGCTGCTGATCGAGGCGGACGAGAAGGCAGGGATCGAGGCCGACAAGGTGATCGGGATCGAGCGCATCCATGTCGAGCAGGACGCGGGCAAGCTGATGCACGATCAGCACCCGACCATGTCCTATGTCGACCTCAACCGCTCGGGCGTGGCGTTGATGGAGATCGTCAGCCGCCCCGACATGCGTTCGCCCGCCGAGGCAGGGGCTTATCTGAGGAAGCTCAGGGCGATCCTGCGCTATGTCGGATCGTGCGATGGAAACATGGAAGAAGGCTCGATGCGTGCCGACGTGAACGTCAGTGTGCGCAAGGTCGGCGAGGGGCTGGGCACCCGGACCGAGACCAAGAACGTCAACTCGGTGCGCTTCGTCATGCAGGCGATCGAGCATGAGGCGATGCGCCAGGTCGATGTGCTCGAAAGCGGGGGCACGATCGTGCAGGAAACCCGCCTGTTCGATCCCGGCACCGGCACCACGCGCACGATGCGTTCGAAGGAAGACGCGCACGATTATCGCTACTTCCCCGATCCCGACCTGCTGCCGCTGGTGCTGGAGGAAGACTTCCTCGCCGAATGCCGCGCGAGCCTGCCCGAACTGCCCGATGCCAAGCGCAAACGTTATGTCGAGGTGCTCGGCCTCACCCCCTACAACGCCCGCGAACTGACCGCCGAGGTCGAGACCTTCGCGCGGTTCGAGACGCTGCTGGCCGAGACCGCGAAAGCGACCGGCAAGGGCGATGCGGCGGTCGCGACGCAGGTCGCCAACTGGTCGCTCTCGGTCGCGCCGGGGGTGATCAAGGCGTTGGGCGATGATGCCGACCTCGCGCATGCCACAGCCGCCGCGCAGGCAAGCATCCTCGCCATGGCCGACAAGGGCGAGATCAGCGGCGGCCAGTCGAAGGAAATCTTCGAAATCGTCCTCAAGACCGGCCGCGATCCGGTTGAAATCGCCGAGGCCGAGGGCCTCAAGCAGGTCTCGGACACCGGCGCGATCGAAGCCGCGGTCGACGCGATCATCGCCGCCAATGCCGACAAGGTCGAACAATACCGCGCCGGCAAGGAGGCATTGTTCGGCTTCTTCGTCGGCCAGACGATGAAGGCGATGCAGGGCAAGGCCAACCCGGCGGTGGTGAACCAGCTTCTGAAGGGCAAGCTGGGGTAATGGCGGAGACGCCTCTCGATGCGGTGCGGGTTGATGGGGACGACCTCGCCGATTTGATCCCCGAGATCGAGGCGTCGTTTGCCGTCACGCTGCCGCAAGATCTGCGCCATGTGCAGACGGCAGGCGCGCTGTTTGACGAGATCTTGCGCTGCCGCACCCCCGCAGGTGCAGGAGAGCGGTGCGATACGCAGATGGCGTTCTACCGCGTGCGGCGGCTGCTGGTGAAGGTGGGCCTTGATACTGCCGCCGCACGCGGTAGAACGCCATCTGCGTATCGCACCGCTCTCCTGCACCTGCGGGGGTGCGGCAGCGCAAGATCTCGTCAAACAGCGCGCCTGCCGTCTGCACATGGCGCAGATCTTGCGGCAGCGTGACGGCAAACGGCGCCTCGATCTCGGGGATCAAATCGGCGAGGTCGTCCCCATCAACCCGCACCGCATCGAGAGGCGTCTCCGCCATTACCCCAGCTTGCCCTTCAGAAGCTGGTTCACCACCGCCGGGTTGGCCTTGCCCTGCATCGCCTTCATCGTCTGGCCGACGAAGAAGCCGAACAATGCCTCCTTGCCGGCGCGGTATTGTTCGACCTTGTCGGCATTGGCGGCGATGATCGCGTCGACCGCGGCTTCGATCGCGCCGGTGTCCGAGACCTGCTTGAGGCCCTCGGCCTCGGCGATTTCAACCGGATCGCGGCCGGTCTTGAGGACGATTTCGAAGATTTCCTTCGACTGGCCGCCGCTGATCTCGCCCTTGTCGGCCATGGCGAGGATGCTTGCCTGCGCGGCGGCTGTGGCATGCGCGAGGTCGGCATCATCGCCCAACGCCTTGATCACCCCCGGCGCGACCGAGAGCGACCAGTTGGCGACCTGCGTCGCGACCGCCGCATCGCCCTTGCCGGTCGCTTTCGCGGTCTCGGCCAGCAGCGTCTCGAACCGCGCGAAGGTCTCGACCTCGGCGGTCAGTTCGCGGGCGTTGTAGGGGGTGAGGCCGAGCACCTCGACATAACGTTTGCGCTTGGCATCGGGCAGTTCGGGCAGGCTCGCGCGGCATTCGGCGAGGAAGTCTTCCTCCAGCACCAGCGGCAGCAGGTCGGGATCGGGGAAGTAGCGATAATCGTGCGCGTCTTCCTTCGAACGCATCGTGCGCGTGGTGCCGGTGCCGGGATCGAACAGGCGGGTTTCCTGCACGATCGTGCCCCCGCTTTCGAGCACATCGACCTGGCGCATCGCCTCATGCTCGATCGCCTGCATGACGAAGCGCACCGAGTTGACGTTCTTGGTCTCGGTCCGGGTGCCCAGCCCCTCGCCGACCTTGCGCACACTGACGTTCACGTCGGCACGCATCGAGCCTTCTTCCATGTTTCCATCGCACGATCCGACATAGCGCAGGATCGCCCTGAGCTTCCTCAGATAAGCCCCTGCCTCGGCGGGCGAACGCATGTCGGGGCGGCTGACGATCTCCATCAACGCCACGCCCGAGCGGTTGAGGTCGACATAGGACATGGTCGGGTGCTGATCGTGCATCAGCTTGCCCGCGTCCTGCTCGACATGGATGCGCTCGATCCCGATCACCTTGTCGGCCTCGATCCCTGCCTTCTCGTCCGCCTCGATCAGCAGCGAACCTTCGCCGACGATCGGGTGGTAGAGCTGGCTGATCTGGTAGCCCTGCGGCAGGTCGGCGTAGAAGTAATTCTTCCGGTCGAACCGGCTCCACGCGTTGATCTGGGCCTCGATCGCCATGCCGGTGCGCACCGCCTGACGGATGCACTCGCGGTTGGGCACGGGCAGCATCCCCGGCATCGCGGCATCGACGAGGGAGACCTGCGCGTTCGGCTCGGCGCCGAAGGCGGTCGCAGCGCCGCTGAACAGCTTGGCGTTGGAAGTGACCTGCGCATGGACTTCAAGGCCGATCACGACCTCCCATTCCCCGGTGGCACCCTGAATGCGGTAGTTGCTCATGCTTGGTCTTCCAAAGGATCGATGATGGTGATTTCGGGGAAATAGCTCGCGAAACCCTTACGGTCACGCGTGACGAGGGGCCAGCCCCTTGTCGCAGCCTGCGCGCCAATCAGGAAATCGGGGAGGATGGCGGTGCGGGTGCCGCCGCGCCGCCGGTATTCGGCGAAGGCTTGTCCAGCGCGGTGACATTCCAACAGCGTCAATCGCTCCACCGAAAGTTCGAGTGCCGCGAGGCTCGTTTCAAGCAAGACGGGCGAGACGAACCGCGCCGCCACCTCGGCAAAGACGATTTCGTTGATATGCACGCGCGGCGCTCGCACCGCGTCGATGGCGCCAAAAAGTGGCGATCCGGGTGGCTCGTCCAGCAGATCGAGGACGATGTTGCTGTCGAATATCAAACCTCGGGCCCGTCGCCGCGTATCCAACGCTGAAACGTCAGGCCATCCATCCCTGGCATCGGATCCTGCGCCTTGAAAGCGGCCTGCGCCTCGCGCACGCGAGCCAGCCGAGCCTCACGCTCGGCATCGGCGTCGGCGCGGAGAATGCGCACGGTTCCATCCTCGTCCATTTCGATCCGCACCTTTTGCCCCGGCTTGAGGCCGAGCAGATCGCGTACATCCTTGGGCACAGTGATCTGGCCCTTGATGGTCATGCTGGTTTCGTAGCGCATGGCCAAGGTATTACCGAAAGACAGTAATACCGTCAAGCGGAGCCCACCCCGAATCAGGCCTGATCAGGTCGATCATCGTCCTCGATCGCCTTGCCATCCGGCCCGAAGCGCATTTCGCCGTGATCGACGTTCTTCCTGACCCAATTGGCGACCATGAAGGTCACCGGCACCGCCAGCGCGATGGCGATTCCTGCGATCCACAGCGGCATGTCGGCGGCGGGCATGTCAGGTCACCGCCTCGGCTGCGTCCGGGGTGCGCGGTCGTGCCAGCAGACGGCGCGAGAACGCGCGCCCCGGCACCTCGACCAGCCGGTAGGTGACCCACGCCGCGCCGATCACCAGCGCCAGCATCACCAGCGTCACGAGGTCGGACACCAGCGGATCGCCGGCAAGCGTGGTGCGCCCTTGCGCATCGACCTTGATCTTGACGATTTTGGTGATCTGCAACACCTCGCCCAGCCGACCCTGAATGAAGACGTGGATCATGTAGATCGAATAGCTCGTCAGCCCAAGGAACTGGAAGGGCTTTGCGCTTAGCACCCGCGAGACAACGCCGCGCTGGCTCGACAGAACGAAGATCATCAGCGCGAAGACGAAGGGGGCAAGGAAGGTCGCCCGGCCTTCGGCGAAGGAAGCGTAGATCACGGTCAGCGCCAGCACGGCAAGCTCCCACGCGCTACCGCCGACGGTGCCGAAGCGGCGGAAGGCGTGATAGGTCGCCACCCCCAGCCCGAAGCCGAAGATGCAGCGCAGCACCCCGCCATCGAAGGTGACGTCGAGATGGGGCGAATAGCTCATCACCGCCGCCCCCGCGACCAGCGCCAGCACCACGCTCACCACCGGCACGTGGCGCTTGGCGACCGCGAAGACGAAGGCGAAGAGGAAATAGGTCCAGATCTCCGAGGCGATGCTCCACGCCGGGACATTCCAGCCCCATGCCTTGCCGACCCCGAAGGTCTGCACCAGGAACACGGCCTGCGTCAGCGATTCCAGCCCGCGCGCTCCGGTGAAAGGCTCGCGCGAGACGAAGCGCGCCACGAAGTCGCCGCCCAGCACCAGCATCAGTTCGAGCGCGAGAAAGCCCAGCAGCACGAAGATGTGGAGCGGATAGATCCGCCCCATCCGCAGCCCCATGAAGCGCGCGACCGACACCTCGCCGCTGGCGAGGCGCGCACCATAGGAATGGGCGATGACGAAGCCGCTGAGGACGAAGAAATAATCGACGAACAGCCAGCCGTTGCGGAGCACCGGCAGCTGCGCGATATAACCATTGGAACGGAAGTGGACGAGCACCACCAGGATCGCGCAGATCCCCCGCAGTGCATCGAGCACGTCGAAGCGCAGGGTTGCAGGCTGGGGCGGTGCCTCGGGCGTCACCACCACTTCTCTGGCTTGGCGGTGAAGCCCGCACGGCTCTGGATCGCCAGCCCTGCGTTGAGCACGCCCTGTTCGTCGAACGGGCGGCCGACCAGCTGGAGGCCGAGCGGCAGGCCATCGGCGTTGATCGTGGCGGGAACGCTCATCGCGGGCAGGCCAGCGAGGCTGGCGGGCACCGCGAAGACGTCGTTCAGATACATCGTCAGCGGGTCTTCGTTCATCGACCCGAGCGGGAACGAGGCGGTCGGCGTGGTCGGCGCGAGGATCACGTCGCATTCCTCGAAGGCGCGGGCGAAGTCGCGGGCCACCAGCGCGCGGACCTTCTGGGCCTGGGTGTAATAGGCGTCGTAGAAGCCCGCCGAGAGCACATAGGTGCCGATCAGGATGCGGCGCTTGACCTCGTCGCCGAAGCCGGCGGCGCGGGTGGCGGCGTACATGTCCTGGAGGCCGACGCCCTCGGGAAGGTCGCGCAGGCCATAGCGCACCCCGTCATAGCGCGCGAGGTTGCTCGAGGCTTCCGCAGGCGCGACGATGTAGTAGGCGGGCAGCGCATACTTGGTGTGCGGCAGCGAGACATCGACGATCTCGGCGCCTGCGTCCTTGAGCCACGCCTTGCCCTGCTCCCACGAATCGAGGATCGCCTGATCGGTGCCCTCCATCCGGTATTCGCGTGGGATGCCGAACTTCTTGCCGCGCAAGTCGGCGTTCAGCGCCGTTTCCCAATCGGGCACGTCCATCTGAAGCGAGGTCGCGTCCTTGGGATCAAACCCGGCCATCGCGCCGAGCATGATCGCGCAATCCTCGACCGAGCGCGCCATCGGCCCGGCCTGATCGAGCGAGGAGGCGAAGGCGACGATGCCCCAGCGCGAGCAGCGGCCATAGGTCGGCTTGATCCCGCAGATGCCGGTGAAGGCCGCAGGCTGACGGATCGAACCGCCGGTGTCGGTCCCGGTCGCGGCCGGCGCGATGCGCGCGGCGACCGCCGAGGACGATCCGCCCGAAGAACCGCCGGGACTCATCGGCTGGTTCGACCCGGCCT
>JACESM010000004.1 GCA_013911835.1 Porphyrobacter sp.
GATAGACCGCCAGCTTTGCAAGCACCTCGGCCTGCTGCTGTTCGAGCTGGCCGAGCCGCGCGCGCCGCTCGGCAATCTGGTCGGCGAGGCGCGTGTTCGCCTCGGGCAGGCTTTCGAGCTCGAGCAGCGATACCCGCTGCTGTTCGATCCCGCGCCCGAGATTGGTGGCGGTGCGGAACAGCTGGGCGGCTTCGTCGGTCCCTTCAGACAGCTCGCGGGCGAGCGCGGCCTGGGTCTGGGCGAGGCCGGGGCGCTGGAGCAGCTGGCTGGCGATGAACACATCGGCGGCGGCCTCGGCCCCGCCCACACCTGTCTTCCCGTCGGTCAGCAGCCCGAAATAGGGCGTCATCACCGAGCGCAGCGAGGGCAGCGGGCGGCCATTCGCATCGTCGACGATATCGCGATAGATCGCCAGCGCATCGCTCTGCCGGCCGCTGCGGGCATAGAGCCCGGCCAGCAGCGCGCGCGCGCTGCCCAATGCGGGCGAGCCGGGGTAAATGCTGCCGAGCAGGCCGATCGCCTGCTGGTGAAGCCGCTCGGCCTCGGCGGTTTGCCCGGCGCGTTCGGCGACTTCGGCGAGTTCGCCCAGCACCTGCCCGCGCAGCCACGCGACCGACACCACCCGGCCATCGCGCACTTCGGCAAAGGCACGCTCGGCGCTGGCGAGCAGCGGCGGGGCCTCGGCAGCGCGACCCAGCTGTCGCAGCACTGTCGCCTTGAGGTAATCGTGCTGGCCATCGAGCAACCGCGCGCGTTCGAGCGGGGTGAGGCTCAGCGAATAATCGCTCGTGATCCGCCCGCTCTCGCTCGCCAGCTGGCCCGCGAGCGCGGCGCCGATGGTGAGCGCGCGGACTTCGTCGGCACCGCCGAATTCGGTCGCCAGCGGCGTATCGAGCAGCGCCAGCGCGCGCGCGGGCTGGCGCTGGTTCAATGCGTCCATTGCTTCGTAATTGCGCTGCAAACGGGCGAGCAGCGGGCTGGCACCGCTGGCCGGGCGGGCGGCCGCAAACAACCGGCGCGCCTCGGTGAAGCTGCCGAGATTGGATTGCTGGAGCGCGGTGTTGAGCTGCGCCTCGGCCGCCCCCGGGCCGGCAAGGGCCGCTGCCGAGACGGCGAAGAACTCGGCGGCTTCCGCAAAATCGCCCGCATTGCTGCGGCGATAGGCTTCGACCAGCGCCTGATCGGCGGCGATCGCCTCGGCCTGCTGGCGCGCAAAGGCGGCGGCATCGGTGGTGCTGGTGAGCGGGATTTCGACCGTGCCGGGCACCACGGTGTCGCTCGCGAGCGAGGCGATCCCGAGCTCGAGCGCCTTGGCATAGGCGGTAAGGCCCGATGCGGCATAGGTGCGGCCTGCTCGGCTGCCGATCAGCAGGTCGGTTGCAAGGATGCTGCCTGCGCGCTTGCAGTCCAACCGCTCGACCGCGGCAAGACCGGGGAGAGCTTGCTGCGCCTTGGCCGCATCGCCCCGGCAATCGGCATCAGCCCCGGCAAAGCGCGCCGGGCCGGGCGCCTCGCCGCCCTTGGGCTTCACCACCCACAGCGTGCCGACGGGCGCCGCGGCATCGCGGCAGATCACCGAATAGCGCCGGTCGAACAGCCCCGCGCCGGGTTCGGGCGGGAGGATCTGCGCCTCGCACAGCCCGTTCGAGCCGATCGGGAAGGTGTCGCGCAGGGCGATGCTCGTGCCCAGGTCGGTGCGCGCCGCACCGGGCCCGGCGACAAGGCTGGCCCCCAGCCCCGCGGCGGCGGCGAGCGAGAAGGCGGTGCGCAGCATCCTGTGGGAACCTGCGGTCATGTCAGCGCCCTCCTGCAGGCGGTGTCGCCGCATCGTCATCATCCTCGTCCTCGCCATAGAGCGAGCTGTCGCTTCCGCTCGCGACCGGATCGTCGAGCAGCGGGTCTTCGCTGATCAGCGGCGCATCGGGCCGTTCGGGTAAGTCGATCCCGAAACGTTCGTCCGACTCGCCCGTGACCGGCGGCGGGCTGGTGTCGACCACCACCGGGGGCTCGAAGGAGGTCGGGTTGTTGATGTCGGGCGAGACCGGCAGCGGGTTGATGGTGAAGGTGCCGGGCACGAAGGTGACCGCGTAATTATTGCCCGCCGAGAGCGTGCCCTGACGGATGACAAAGCTCGCAATCGTCTCGCCCGGATCGCGCACGAGGCTGCCGGTGAGCACGTCGCCGTTGACAAGATCGCCTGCGGTGATGCTGAAGGTCAGCAGCGGGTCGGCCAGCCCGAGCGTCTTCGACAGATTGTCCGCCGCCACCGTCAGCGGGCGCGGGGTGATGGTGAGGAGGCCCGGGGTGAAGGCGATCGTGTAGTTGCCCCCCGCGCTGAGGGAGCCGAGCGTGATCGCCGAGGTGCCGACCCCGGCCGTCACCCCAGCCGCTGCGAGTGCCCCGCTCAGCTGGTCGCCATTGACCAGGCCCAGCCCGCCGATGGTGAAGGCGAGCGCGGGGTTGGCATCGCCGTAGACGCGCGACAGGTTGCCGGCCGTGATCGTGATCGGCCGCGGGGTGATGGTGAGCAACCCGGCATTGTAGGTCAGCGTGTAGTTCGCACCCGCCGTCAGCGTTCCCTGCGTGATCGCGAAGGTGCCAACGCCGGTCGTGACCCCGGCCACGGTCGTCAGCGCGCCGCTCAGCTGATCGCCGTTGACGAGGCCCAGCCCGCCCACGGAGAAGGTCAGCGCCGGGTTGGCGTTGCCATAGACGCGCGAGATGCTGTTGGCATCGATGGTGATCGGGCGCGGGGTGACGGTGAGCTGCCCGCCAATGAAGGTCACCGCATAATTGGCGCTCGCCGTGAGCGAGCCCTGGGTGATGGCGAAACTGCCCACGCCGCTGGTCAGCCCGGCAGTGGTGGCCAGCGCGCCGGTCAACTGGTCGCCGTTGACGAGACCCAGCCCGCCGACGGTGAAGCCGAGCGCCGGGTTGGCATTGCCATAGATGCGCGACAGGTCGCTCGCGGTGATCGTGATCGGCCGCGGGGTGACGGTGAGGATGCCGGGCGCGAAGGTGAACTGGTAACCTTGCGGGCTCACAAGTGTGCCCAGCGCCACATTGAGCGCATATTGACCGATTGGCGAGGTGCCGTCCGCCGAAGTCAGGAATTGCAGCGCGCCGGTGAAGTCGGCGATGCTGTCGCCAGCGAGGAAGCCGGTGATGCTCGCGGTGAAGGCCGGGTTGGCGCTGCCGTAGAAGCGCGCGATATCATCGGCGGTGACGGTCAGCACCGGGGTGATGCGGAAGGCCGCGAAATTGCCGCCGGGGTCTAGCGCATCATAGGCCGCCTCGGTCAGCACGTCGTAACGCCGCGCGAAACTGGAGAGGCTGCCAATCTGCGACCCCGTGGGCGTGGCCGCGAAGATGCCGTAATGGCCGCCGCCGGTAAGCACCAGCCCGGCATCGCCGTGGAGGTTGATGACCTCGCCGTTCAGCGAGGCAAGGTCGATCGCGCGGCCCGTGCCCGAGGCGGTCAGCACGCCGCTGGCCAGCACCGTGATGTCGCTGCCCGCGGTCGTGCCGAAATGGCGCACGTCGATGGTCCCTGCGGAGATGTTCCCCAGAGTGATCGCGCCGGTTTCGCGCTGGGGGTTGCCAGCGCCGTCGAACAGGCTGATCGAAACCGACCCGTTGCCCGCATCGATCAGCGCGCTCTGGCTCATGGTGATGACGTTGGGTTGGGGATTGAGCGAGAACGCAGTGGCGAAGGTGTTGCCGAACAGGCTGATACTGCCGCCAGCAGAGCGCAGTGTGCCATCGAGCAGAACCGAGCGTCCGGCATTGAGCATGATCGATCCGCCGCCGATCAACCCGCGGTTGGTGCCCTCTCCGGTCACCGTGATGTTGTTCCCGGCTTCGGCCAACAGGAGATTGCTCGTCCCGCTCGTCCCGTCGCTGCCGATGATCCCGCCATCGGAGGTGAAGAAGGACAGATCACCGGCGGCGGTGAAGAAGGCGCTTTCCGCGATCAGTTCGCCGCCGCGGACGACCACCTGGGAAACATTGGGGGTCACACCGTTGCTGAACAGGGCGGTGCGGGCGTTCAGGCCGAAGGTGTTGACGCCGCCCGACAGCACCTCGATCGAGAAGCGTCCGGCAAGATCGGTGGCGGAGCCGAAGCTCTCGGCGATCACGTCGATCTGGATGGCATTGATCTGCGGGGTGCCGTTCTCCACGAGCAGTAACCGGCTGACGCCGCCGACAGTACTGCCGCTGAAATCGAAGACGGTGGTGAAGATCGGGTTGCCCATCGGGTCCACCCCGATCTGAACCTGCCGCTGCCCGAACGAGCTCGAGGCGGTGGATTCGAGCAGCAGGGAACCCACGTCGATCTGCGATGTGCCCGCAAGTTGGAGCAGTGTGTCGCCCCCTGCTGCCACGCCGCCGCCGATTTCCGGATTGCTGGATTGCGCCGAAGCGAGCGTCCGCAGCTGGAGATTTGCCGCGTTGATCGTCGAATCGTTGAGCTGCAGCGACACGACGCCCGAGGTCGCTTCGCCCATGTTGGCGCCGGCGTCCTGCCCTTGGCCAGCGATCGCCTGCGACAGCAGATCGAGTCCGGGCACACTAGAAATGGCGCTCGTCACCGTGAGGTCGGTATCGTTCAATTCGGCGGTGATATTCCCGCTGATGGCATTGCCGCCGATATTGGCATTGCCGCCTCGCGCTGTGGACGCGATCTGGTTCGTTTCGGTCAATCTGATGGTCGAGGGGTTGGTGAAGAGCTGGATGTTGCCACCCTGCGCATTGCCGCCCATGCCCATCGCCAGATCGGCATCGCCCCCGGTCGCACCCGACGAAGCCCGCAGGCTCCCGGCGTCAAGATCGGAATCGCGGATCGAGATGTCGATCGCGCTGCCGCTGGCGTTGCCGCCCGTAAGTCCGCCGCGACCGCCAAGCGCCTGTCCCGCAAGCGTAAGGCCCAGCTGGCCGGTCACCGTGGTGTTCAACAAGTCCAGTTGCAGCAAACCGCCCTGCGCCACACCGCCTTGCTGGGTGCCGATGCCGCCGGTCAGGTCTGAACGCAGCACCAGGCCATCGTCGAAGCCGCCGTTGGTGGAGAAGTTGATCGCCGCATTCTGGGCCTGGAAGAGAACGCCGCCGCCTTCTCCGCCGCCCATGGCATTGCCGCCGATCACGCCGCTCCCGCCGGTGGCAAAGCTGTACTGACCCAGCCGGCTGACAATATTGAGCGTGCCGGTGATCACCGAGGTTCCGGCGCTGCCGGCAAAGGCATTGCCGCCGTTGCCCAGGCCCACGCCGTCGCCGCCGGTTCCGCCCGCCTCGCCTTCGAAGCTGTCGAGCTCCGCAATCCCGTCATTGCTGACCATGAGGCGCAATGAACCGCCTGCGCCAACGCCGCCTTGGATGCTGACGGCTTGCGGATCGAGGCCTGATCCTCCGGTGCCGTTCACCGAGAGCATGGTTGCGCCCATCGTGACCAAGCCGTTGTCAGCCGTGATGGTGGCGCTGCCGCCCGTGCCCGCGCCGCCCATGCCGCCATCGGCAGCCGAGCCGCCACCGATCCCGCGAGCGAACATCAGCAGCTGGTCGGCCGCGCGGGCGGGATCGGCAAGGATGTTGACCGGCAGGATCACCGTCCCGGCATTGTCCGCCGTGATCGCGATCGTTCCGCCACGCCCCGCTCCCCCGACGCCGAGGCCGCCGCGGGTATCCCCGCCGAAACCGTCGACGCTGAAAAAGGCCTGGCCGGCCACCGAATCCGAGGCAAAGCTGGCCGATACGTTGCGCTGCACCGCTATCTGGCTGAAACCGCTCGCCCGCACCCGAACCGTGCCGCCGGTGCCATCGCCGCCCTCGTGGCCGGTCGTTTGCCCACCTCGTCCAATCGCCGCTGCCTGCAGCGCGCCGAACGTGATCGTGCTGCCGTTGAAGGCTTCGACATAGGCGGTGCCGCCGGTGCCCGACCCGGCGGCGAAGCTGAGGCCGGAATCGCCACCCAACCCGAGCGCATAGGCCGCGGCCTGACCATTGACCGTGATCGAGCCCGGTGCACCTGCCAGAGTGGTGGCAAAATAGGCGAGGCCCCCGGTGCCGTCGCCGCCCGCCCCGCTGTCACCGGACGAACCGCCCCGGCCGCTCGCTTCGACCACTGCATCGCCGTTGATGGTGACGCTGATCCCGTCGCCCTCGATCGCGGCCTCTCCGCCGAGGCCTGCGCCGCCGGTGCCGAAGGCCGAAAACCCGCCATTGCCGTTGGCGGTCGCGGAGAACTGATCGGCGGTCAGCGACCCGCCAAGGCTGCCGAGCACCGCGGCCGCGCCGCCCGTGCCGGTGCCCGCTGTCTGACCCGATCCGCCGTTTCCGGACGCTTCGAGCGTGACCATCCCGGCGGTCGCGTCGCCCGCGCGCACCGAGAAGGCGGCAAATCCGCCCGTCCCCGCGCCGCCATTGCCGGTCTCGATGTCCAAGGTCAGGCCGCCGCCGCCGCCGGAGGCATCGGCGCTGGCGAAGACGTCGCCAAAGACCGCAGAGCCGAGCCCGACCGAACCGTTCTGGCCGAGCAAGGCGAGTCCCACCTGAGCGAGTCCGCCAATGGCATCGCCCCCAAGCCCGCCATTGAGTGTGCTTTCGCCCGCGCCGCCGCGGCCGCCGACGGCGCTGGCCGAAACCACCGCGCTTCCGCCGACCGAGAGATTGCCTCTGTCCCCGCCTGCGAGCAGGAAAGCACCGCTGGTAAAGGCGGGGTCTGCCTGGTTGGGCACCGTGAAGTCGCCGCCGAAACCGTCGCCGCCGCGCCCGGCCGGGGTGCCCGTCTGGATGAAGGCCGCCCCGCCCTGCCCGCCCATGCCGGTCGCAGACACGGTCGCATCGCCGCCGATCATGAGCGTTGCGGTCTCGTTGAGAGTCCCGTTGGCCTGGAACGCCGCATTGCCGCCGCGCCCGATCCCGCCATTGCCGCCGAAGCCGAAACCGGCATTGCCGCCGAAGCCATCGGCAAAGACCTGCGCGCTCCCGGTGATATCGATGAGGCCGGTGCGGGCAATCGCGATCGCGATCCCGCCGAGCCCGTTGCCGCCGTTGAGACCGTCTCCGCCCCGCCCGCTGGCATCGGCCGCGTAGGTGCCGCCCATCAGGATCTGCCCGCCGCCGATGGTGGTGGCCGCCGCGCGGCCACCAAGGCCGTTGCCCCCGGTGCCGGAGAGATTGTCGCCCCCGATGCCGAACGCCTCGGCGATGACGTCGCCGGTAATGTCGATCACGCCGAGGCCGTTGACATCGATGATCGCCTGCCCCGCATCGCCGATACCGCCAATTCCGCTGAAATTGGCACTGCCGCCAATGGCATTGGCACGCAGCGTCGCGGTGCTGCCGATGGTGATCGTGCCCGCGCCGTTGAAGATATTGAGGAAAGCATTGCCGCCGAAGGCTTCAGAGGGCGTGGTGGTCGTGGTGTTGAGCGATCCGGTCGCGCTGGCACTCGCGTCGAGCAGCAGCGATCCGCCCAGCGTCACGTTGCCGCCCTGCACCGAGAAGAACTGCGCAAGCCCGCCGCGCGCGGGCGCGCCGGTCAGCGTGCTCGAGAAAATGCCCGATCCGCTCGGCCCCACGCCGCGCGCGCTTGCGGTGGCATCGCCCGCGATCATCAGTGTGCCCCCGGTCGAACCGATCTGCGCCGACCCGCCTTGCGCGGAGCCGATCACGCCTTGCAGGATCTCGGCCCCGGCGAAGGCGTCGGCGAGCACGGCAGCATTGCCGGAAATGGTCATCGTCCCGCCGCCGAAGGCGTCGATGAAGGCGACCCCGCCCTGCGCATTGAGGACGTCGAGCGATTGCAGACCCGATCCGCTGACGCCGTAATCCTGCGCCGAAACCAGCACGTCGCCGGTAATCGTGAAGTTCTGGCCGTTGCTCGCGGTCAGCTCGGCATTCTGCCGGCCGACCATGATGAGATTGCCCGCGACCGAACTGGCCGTGGTGCGGGCGGTGACCTGCGTGCGGTGCGTCCCGATCGCCAGCAGGCTGGAGCTGGCCGCGAAATCCTCGAGGAAAATGTCGGCTTGGGTCGTCGACAGCTCGGAATTGTTGTTGAACACGGCGTTGATGCCGTCACTGATCGAGCCGCCGTCGACGAAGCGGCCAAACACGTCGTAATTGGCCGAGATGATGATCTCGCCATTGACGATTCCTGCGCTCTGCGCCGGATCAAAGCCGAGATTGCCGCGCAGCAGCATCGAGATCGGATCCTGCGACGCGCGCGCGACCGCGTAGATCAGGTGGTTGTCGCCGGTCACCCCGGTGCTCGACGGGCCGCCGACGGTGCCGTCAATCGTCACCACCTGCCCCCCCGCAGCAGTGCCGACCGGAACCTGGATGTTGAACAGCCCGTTCGAGAAGCTGAGGTTCACCACCTCACCCGCGACATAGGCGTGGCTGCCGTTGACCCGCGCGATCCCGCGCATCTCGACATCGGCGGCGACCACCGCGAAGTAGGAATTCTCCGCCAGCGCGGAGATCTGCGCGCCGGGGCTGATCGCGATCCGAGCGGTCGATCCGGTCGCACCGACGAGCGAAAGGTTGCCGCCGTTGGCGAAGTCGGCAAAGCTCGCAGGCGAGGTGTCGAGCGTGGTCAGCAACAGGCTTCCGACATCGAACATCGCGGTGCCGCCGATCAGCAGGCCCGTCGGTGAATAGAACGCCACTGTCCCGCCGGTCGTCTGCAACCCGCTCGCCGGGTCGATGATGCGCGAGATCACGTTGCCGTTGATCACCGCGACATTGTTGTTGGCATCGGGCAGGATGCGGTTGAGCACGGCAAAGTTCTGAAGCTGGCCCGACTGGAATGTCGCCGTGTTGCCGGAAGGCAGGAAGATCAGCGCATTGCCCATGTTGTCGACCGCCGGAGTCCAGTCGATCACCGCGGTCGGCGTGACCACGTCGATCGTGGTCTGGCCCGGCGCGGGGGTATCGATAAAGGCGACCCCGTCAGAGACGTTGCCGCCCGCCTGAATGCCCTGCGCCGCTACCGGAGCGGGGCCGAGGATCAGACCGAGGGCGAGCGCGGCGCTGCCGCAGCCGGCCAACAGGGAGGTGCGCTTTGCGGTGGCTTGGCTCATCTCAAAATCTCCACGGGAACAGGCGGGCGGTGAGCGAGAACAGGAACCGGACATCGCCCCTTTGCTGGGCAAGATCGGGGGTCAGGAGCGGTACGGCGACCACGAAATCGCTCTGGATCCCGCTGCCCCATGCCATGCGCAGCCCGCCGCCTGCCGACCACAAGCGGTCGGGGTTGGCGCCGGCGCGACTGGGATCCTCGTTCCAGACGAAGGCGATGTCGGAGAAGAGATAGGGCTGCCATGCCGCAGCCTTCTCGCTCTGCGGACTCAGCGAGCCGTAGCGCAGTTCGAAGGCATTGAGGATGCCGCTGTCACCCAGCACCGCGCCCGGATCATAGCCGCGCCCGATCGAGAAGGAGCCGGCGGCCAGTTCCTCGAAGGCGGGCAGCGCATCGCCGGTGATCTGCGCCTGGGTGTTGAGCGCCAGTGCCAGAGTCGGCACGGGGCGGTATTCGATCCCCGTGTTGAGCCGCAGCAGGAACGGGGTCGGATCGGCCTCGATCCGGCTCGGCGGGGCCATGCCGCCAATGATGCAGGCGAGGAGATTGGGGCGGCAATCGGGGCTCGCCGAAAACACATCGATGCCCTGGCGCAGCTCGGCCCCGTAACGCAGGCGCAGACGCGGCTCGAAGGGCGAATAGCCGCCCGTGCGCAGTGCCGAGCCCTCGTCCATCAGCTCGCCCGACAGCCGCACATAGGCCATCCGCACCCGGTCGCGCGTCAGGCCGATGCCGTTCAGCGTCACGTCCTGGTCGACATAATCGAAACCGGCGTCGGCATAGAGGCTGCTTGCGCGGGTGCGCAGCAACGGATAGCTGGCAAAGGCGCTGGCGAAGATCGTGTCGGATTCGACGTTGAACCCGGCGATCCCGGTCGCAGGGTTGGTGCCGCTCCAGGTGAACTGACCGCCAAGCCGCAGCCCCTCACCGCCGACGCGGAAATCATGGCCGACCTGCACGGTCTGCTGCTCTTCGAAATCGAGCGTGCTGAACACCGCCAGCGAGGTGCGGTCGCCCAGTCCGGTGACGTCGTAGATCTCGCCCCGCAGCACCCCACCGTAGCGGCCGATCGACCGCGAGGCGAGGTTCTGGATGTTGATATCGACCATCGCGCGCTGGCGCAGCACCGCGACCTCGCCGACCAGATCGCCGGGCGCGCCGCCTGCCGCGGGACGCAGCGACAGGCGCACATCGAACCCGGGCAGATCATCGGCAAGCAGCAGATAGCGCTCGGCCTCGTTGATGTTGAACACATCCCGGTTGGTGAGTTTTTCGAGGTAGCGGGCGACCAGCGCCTCCGAAGCCCCCGCCTCGCCGCGCACCCGCACCGATGTCAGGCGCCCGAACACAACCTTGAAATCGGGGGTGCCGTCAGCGAGGCTCTGCTCGGGGATCTCGACCGTGGCGAGATAGCCGTCGCGGCGCAGAATGGCGTTGGCCTCGGCCCGGATGTCGCACAGCACCGAGACCGGCAGCTCGCGCCCGACATAGTCGGCATAGGCGCGCTCGAGCGAGAGGCCCGGCACGCGGGCGAGGCCATCGAAGGCAGCGCCCTTCACGGTGAATTTGATCCCCGCATATTCGGGCCGGTCAAGCGCACAGGGCGCGCGTTCGAAATCGCCATCGACGGTCAGTGTGGTGGAGCGCACCGGCGCCCGGTCGTCGGGCGGCACGAGATCGCTGCGGTTGGGCGGCGTGACGCCTGCCGCCGGACCCGCCTGTGCCCGCGCGGGCGCGGGAAGAAGACATAGCGCCGCAGCCGCAATGGCGGCAGAACTGGCGAACGAGCGCAAATGCACGCGCGGCCGGCTGGTATGAGCTTGCGACAAGGTCCCCCCCAAAAATGCGTAACCCGCCCTGCCCGGCCGCCGCGCATGCGGCGGGCCTCGGGCAAGGCCCGGTCCCTCAATACTCGCACGCGGCCTGACACCCCTCCGTGTCATCCCCGCGAACGGCGACCCCTGATGGTCTGCAAAGCTACTCAGGCTTGCAGTAAAGGCAAGCACGCAGCAGCCCTGAGAGGCCCCGGCAGGCAAGATTGTCGCATTTGGCCAACGGGTGTGACGCGTTTAAACAAACCCGCGGGGCGTCCGGCAGGAATCACCCCCCGGCGGCGAGCATCACCTTGGCCGAAGCGCCCGACAGCGCGCCGGGCTCGGCGGGGAGCTTGGCCGGGCGCGCGGCGCCGGGATAGGCCTGCTTCAGAAGCGCGAGCGCCTCGGTGATGGCAGCATGGAGCGCCGGGTTCTCGCCCTTGATCCCCGCTCCCGAGGCGGCAAAGGCGCTCATCGCCACGCGCGCGAAGCCATAGCCGTCGAGATAGGGCTCGTAGGCGTCGTTCTTGGCCAGTTGGCGATACATTGCGCTGGCGCGTTCGACCATATCGGCGATCACCGCGCCGGAAACGCTGGCGCTGCTCGCATCACCCTTGGGCGCCTTGGTCGCCGCGGTGCGCAGCGCGGCGATGATCGCGTCATAGGCCTTGTTCACCTCGGCCACTGGCTTGCCCGCCAGCGCCGCATCCGAGGCCGCCGTGAACAGCGGCTTCATGTCCTTGACGCCGAGCGCGGCGAAGGCCGGGTCCATATCGAGCAGCACTTCGCTGACCGGGTGCGCGAACATCTCGCCCGCCGCGTCCTTCTTGCCCGCCGCATAGGCATCGCGCGCGGCGACGACATGGGCTTCGGCGACGGCAAGGGCGATCCCGTAGGCGACCGGGTCCTTGGCCGCATTGGCGACCGCGACGCCGCCCTCGCCTTCGCCGCCCGAGGCAGCCGCCTCGCCCACTCCTGCGCCGCCTTCGCCTTCGCCCGCGCCGCCTTCACCCTCACCGGCAGTCGCGGCGACGCCGGGGGCACCCGCCTCGCCGGTCGCACCCTCGCCGCCGCCAGCCTCGCCGCTGCAAGCTGCAAGCAGCCCGCCTGCAAGCGCGGTGCCGAGGCCAAGCTGGGTCCAGAGTTTGAGCGTGCTGTTCATGGGTGGGGGTGCGTCCTTGGTGTGTGATGAAGCCCGGAGAGCCTCATGGCCGAACTGATAATGACTCGCAAGAGACTTTCGCGGCCGCGCTTGCGGAAGCCCCGGCGGGGCATGGTTTCTGCTGGTGCTCGGCCCGATGAGTCGACGGCCCGTCGAATCCGGGGCCGATAGCGCAGATTGCCCCCTTCCGCCGCCCCGGCATCTCGCCTAACACGCCCGCCTTGCGCCCGCGCGGGCGCGCTGATTTCGTGAGAGAGGTTTGCTGCACATGAAGAATATCCTGCTGGCCGGTGCCAGCGCGTTGATGCTTGCCCTGCCCGCCGCGGCGCTCGCCGATGAAGGCATGTGGCTGCCGAGCCAGACCGGCGCCATCGCCGATGAAATGAAGGCTGCCGGGCTCGAGCTTGACGCCAAGACGCTGGGCGATCTCCAGCGCCCGCCGCTCACCGCGATCGCCTCGCTCGGCGGCTGTTCGGCGGCGTTCCTTTCGCCGCAGGGTCTGGTCGCGACCAACCACCACTGCGTCGCCGGATCGCTCCAGTACAATTCCAGCCCAGAGAACGACTACCTCACCGACGGCTTCCTCGCCAAGACGCTGGGCGACGAACTCCCCGCCGCGCCGGGCAGCCGGGTCTACGTGATCGAGGACCTGCGCGATGTCACCGCCGCGATGCTGAAAGGCACTAAGTTCATCGGAGGCCGCGTGCGTTATGACCGCCTGCAAGCCAACCGCACCGCGCTGATCGAGGCGTGCGAGAAGCAGGCCAACCGCCGCTGCGACGTGCGCGCCTATTTCGGCGGGGCGCAATACTGGCTCCAGCAGCAGCTCGAGATTCAGGACGTCCGCCTCGTCTATGCCCCTGCAGGCGGTGTCGGCAATTTCGGCGGCGAGAAAGACAACTGGCAGTGGCCGCGCCACACCGGCGACTTCTCGTTCTACCGCGCCTACGTGGCGCCCGATGGCTCCTCGGCGGCGTTCAGCAAGGACAACGTGCCCTTCAAGCCCAAGGCGTGGCTCCCCATCGCCAAGGAAGGCGTCAAGGACGGCGACTTCGTGATGGTCGCCGGCTTCCCCGGCGTGACCGAACGCCTGCGTACGGCTGACGAGGCGCGCTTCTATTACGAGGAACTCTACCCCTACCAGCAGCGCATGCTCGCCGAATATGGCGACAGCATCGACGCGCTGACCGCGGGCGATCAGGCCGCGACCATCGCCTATGCCGCAACGCTCCAGGGCGTCGAGAACTACGAGAAGAAGATCGCGGGCCAGCTGGCCGGTGCCGAGGCGATCTCGCTCGTCGCCAAGAAGCAGGCCGAGGAAGAGCGTTTCCGCGCATGGATCAAGGCTGACCCTGCGCGCGAGGCGCAATATGGTGCAGCGCTTGCCGAGCTCGATGCGCTGGTCACCGATACCAACACCGTCTCGCTCGCCGATGCCAAGCGCGGGCTGCTCGGCCGCGGCCAGCTCTACGGCGCGGCGCGCACGCTCTATCGCTGGGCGAACGAGCAGGCCAAGCCGGACAAGGACCGCGAACCCGGCTTCCAGGCGCGCGACAAGGCCTTCATGACCCAGCGCATGACGGTCATCGAGCGTCGCTATGTCGAGGCAATCGACAAGCAGCTCTTCGCCGACGCGATCGCCGAATACCGCACCCTGCCCGCCGATCAGCGCAACAAGAGCTTCGACGCCTTCATCGAGGGCAAGGACCTTGCCTCGCTCTACGCAACCAGCGAGCTCGGCACCACGGCTAAGCGCATGGAGTGGATGGGCAAGACGCCTGCCGACTTCCGGGCTAGCAGCGATCCTTTCATTCAGCTTGCGGTCGCCACCTTTGACGAAGCGATGGCCGCCGAGGCTGCCGACAAGGAACGCGCAGGCCGCGTGCAGTGGGCGCGCTCGGCGGTGATGGCCGCGCGGCTCGCCTATGCGGCCTCGCAGGGCAAGACCCTGTATCCCGACGCCAACGGCTCGCTGCGCTTCACCTATGGCAAGGTGACCGGCAAGGCGGTCGACGGGCAGATCTGGACCGCCTTCACCACCGCCGAAGGCATTGTCGCCAAGCACACCGGGCGCGGTGAATTCGATGCGCCCGACAAGATGATCGAGCTGATCAAGGCCAAGGACTACGCCGGCTACACCGCGCCTGCGCTGGGCACGCTGCCGGTCGACTTCATGTCGACGGTCGACATCACCAACGGCAACTCGGGCTCCTCGACCCTGAACGCGCGCGGCGAGTTTGTGGGCCTTGCCTTCGACGGCACGATCGAAGGCGTGGTCAGCGACTGGATGTATGATCCGGCGATCAACCGCACGATCCACGTCGACAGCCGCTTCATGCTGTGGACCATGGACAAGGTCGACGGCGCGACCCGCCTGCTTGAGGAAATGGGCGTCAAGTAAGCCGCCCCATTTTGAATAAGTATGCGGCGCGTGGGATTCCCGCGCGCCGCCTGCTATTGCTCGCGCTGCCAGGATTTGCGGGCGGGGAGAGAGCAATGCGCGAAGTGGTTGTGGTCGATATCGGCGGGACCCATGCCCGCTTCGCGATTGCCAGCATCGGCGCGGATGGCGCGATCAGCCTCGACGAGCCGGAAACGCTCCACACCGCCGATCACGCCAGCTTCCAGACCGCGTGGGAAGCCTTCCGGACCCGCAAGGGCGGCACGCTGCCGCCCGCGGTGAGCATCGCGGTGGCTGGCCCGGTCGGCAGCCCCGGCAAGCCCAATCCGGTGATCCGCTTCACGAATAACCCCTGGATCATCCGCCCCGCCCTCATCCCCGAGAAGCTCGGCGCCAGCGACTACACCATCGTCAATGATTTCGCTGCGGTCGCCCATGCGGTCGCGCGCGCGGACGACAGCCAGTTCCTGCACCTTGCCGGCCCCGATGTGCCGCTGGGGCGCGAGGGCACGATCTCGGTGCTCGGGCCCGGGACGGGGCTGGGAGTCGCGCATCTCTTCCGTTCGGGCCAGCACTACCGTGTGCAGGCGACCGAGGGCGGGCATATCGACTTTGCCCCGCTCGACACCATCGAGGACGCGATCCTCACCCGGCTGCGCCAGCGCCATTTGCGGGTCTCGGTCGAGCGCGTGGTGGCGGGCCCCGGCATCGTCGACATCTATCAGGCGCTCGCCGCGCTCGAACACCGCACCGAGCCCGAGCGCGATGCGATCGAAATCTGGAACCTCGGCACGAGCGGAGAGGATTCGCTGGCGGCCGCGGCGGTTGACCGCTTCTGCCTCTCGCTCGGCTCGGTCGCGGGTGATCTGGCGCTCGCGCAGGGCGGCTTTGCCGGCGTGGTGATCGCGGGCGGCCTTGGCTACCGCATCCGCGACACGCTACTCGCATCGGGCTTTGCTGCGCGGTTCAAGGCCAAGGGGCGGTTCGAGAGCCTGATGGCAGGCATTCCGGTCAAGCTGATCATCCACCCGCAGCCCGGCCTGTTCGGCGCGGCAGCGGCCTTCGCCTCCGAGCACGGAGAGGCCGCATGAAGACCCTTGCAGCGCTCGAGGCGCGGCTGGGCGAGTTGCACCAGCGCACGCGGGAAACACCGCTGTTCAATCCGGTCTTCCAGCTCTCGCTCGATCTGTCGCGGGCGATCGAGGCGGGCGAGACCAGCCTCGACGATGTCGCCGCGCTGGTCGCCGAACTTGAGTGCGACGGGTTGAAGGCGCGCGCGCGCAAGCTGCGCGTGCTGCTTGCGCCGCCAGCTGCCCCCGCGCCCGCCGCTGCGGAGACTGAGGATTTCGCCGCCTTTGCCGCGCGCTGGGAGAACCCCCAGCTCCACGCGGTGTTCACCGCCCACCCGACGTTCCTGCTCAGCCCCGCCCAGAGCGAGGCCGTTGCCGCCGCAGCCTCGGCAGCAGGCGAAGTTGACGACACCGCCTGCGCCGTCCCAGCCACGCGCACCGCGGTGACGCTCGAACACGAGCACCGGGCTGCGATGTATGCCATGGCCCGGGCGCAGGACGCGCGCGACGTGATCGTCGCCCGCCTGATCGCCGAGGCCCGCGAACGCTGGCCGCAGGAATGGCGCGCGCTGCGCCCGTTGCCTTTCCGCTTTGCCAGCTGGGTTGGCTACGACATGGACGGTCGCACCGATATCGGCTGGCACACCTCGATCGCGTTCCGCTTGCAGGAGAAGGCCGAGCGCCTCGCGCGCTACACTGCCAGCCTCGAAGCATTGGACGCGGCCCACCCGCTGCTCGCCACCCTCAAGCCCGCCACCGCCTTTGCCGCCGCGCGGGCCGAGGACTTCGCGGGCGACCTCTCCAGCGCCGAGGCGCTCGCTGCCGCCGCCAACCGACTGACCACGCACAGCGAAGACAACCTGCTGTCGCTGACCCCGATCATCACCGCGCTCGAAGGCGAAGCCAAGAATGCGCCTGACGACCGCGCCGCCGCGCTTCTGACCCTCGCCGCCGCGATGCGCGCCGACGGGCTCGGGATGGGCTGGATCCATTTCCGGGTGAACGCCAAGCAGCTCCACAACGCGGTGCGCCGCCGGCTGGGCGGGGATGACGAGGGGATCGACCTCGCCAGCAAGGGCGCCATCGCCACGCTGCGCCGGATGGTCGAGGAAGCCGCGCCCCTGCGCACCAATTTTGCAGCCCTCGCCACCGAAAGCTCGACCGCGATCCGCCAGTTCCTCGCCATGGCGCAGATCGTCAAACACATCGACGCCGACGCGCCGATCCGGATGCTGGTGGCCGAGTGCGAGCAGCCCGCCACGGTGCTCGCCGCGCTCTATTTCGCCAAGCTGTTCGGGGTGGAAGACAAGGTCGATGTCTCGCCGCTGTTCGAGACCGAGACCGCATTGGAGCATGGCGGCCGCTTCCTCGATGCGCTGCTCGCCGAGCCTGCCTACCGCGCCTATGCCCGCGCGCGCGGCCGCGTGGCGGTGCAGACCGGGTTCTCGGACGCCGGACGCTTCGTCGGGCAGGTGCCCGCCGCGCTCGCGATCGAGCGCCTGCAGGGGCGGCTCGCCGAGGCGATGGCCGCCAACGGGCTTGGCGATGTCGCCGCGCTCGTCTTCAACACCCACGGCGAGAGCATGGGCCGCGGCGCGCACCCCGCCTCGTTCAAGGACCGCCTCGAATGGCCGCTCTCCCCCTGGGCGCGGCGGCGTTTCGCCCGCGCCGGCATCCGGCTCGAGCCCGAGGTCAGCTTTCAGGGCGGCGACGGCTACTTGTTCTTCGCCACGCCCGAACTCGCGCTCGCCACGCTCTCGCGGATCGCCGACCTGCGCCCGGCAGAGACCGATCTCGCCGCTCCCGCCGATCCCTTCTACCACCGCACCGATCTGAGCCTCGATTTCTACCGCGCGGTGAAGGAGCATCAGGGCGATCATCTCGCCAGTCGCACCTATGCCCGCGCGGTGACCGCCTTCGGGCTGGGCCTGCTCAACCCCACCGGCAGCCGCGTCTCGCGCCGCCAGAGCGACATCAATGCCGACCGCGAAATGAGCCTGCGCCAGATCCGCGCCATCCCGCACAACGCGATCCTCCAGCAATTGGGCTACCCGGTGAACGTCATCGCCGGGATCGGCTCTGCGGCCGACGGCAACCGCGAGGAAATCGCCGCGCTGCTCACCGATTCCCCGCGCGGCAGCCAGATCCTGCGGCTGGTACGCGCCGCCAATGCGCTCGCCAGCATCAAGACCGTCGCCGCCTTTGGCGAGCTGTTCAACTCGGCCTATTGGGCAAGCCGCACCTATCGCGGCACCGAGGATCACCTCGCCGGAGCCTGCGCCGCGCTGGCCGAATATCTGGTCGGTGACGACCGCACGGGGGTGTTCCGCCGCTTGGCTTCGCGGCTCAGGATCGATGCGCTCAAGCTGCACCGACTGCTCGATCTGCTTCCCGACGACACCAGCGATGCCGAGGCGCGCGAGCATGTTCGCCGCCGGATCGGCGTGCTGCAGGCGCTGCGCCTCGCGCTGCTCCAGCACATGTTCCTGAAAGTCGTCGCCGTCCCCGCCTTCAGCCGCGCCAACGACATCAGCCGCCGCGACGTGATCGACATGGTTCTGACCTTGCGCGTTGACGAAGCGCTGGCCCAGCTGCGCCGCGCCTTCCCGGTGCGCGTGCCGGGGCCGCGCGACTTCCCGCTCGACGAGCCCAGCGACTACCCCGATGGCGGCGAGGAAGGCTACGGGTCGATCGAGCGCGACTTCATGACGCCGATCGCGCGGGCGCAGGAACTATCGCTCCGGATCTCGACCGCCATCGCGAATGAATTCGGGGCGCATGGGTGATCCTCCCCCTTGGGGGAGGGGGACCGCGAGCCGCAGGCTCGGGGTGGAGGGGCGAGCAGCGATGCCCCGATAGGCCAGTTTCCGGATCGCGGTTGTCCGCCCCTCCACCACCTACGGTGGTCCCCCTCCCCTGAAGGGGAGGATTACCTTGCTGTGCTGCCCCGCGCGATCAGCTTCACCGGAACCCGGCGACGCGCAGCCTCACCGTCATCGAGCACCGCTTCGACCAGCGCTGCGCCTGCCTCGGCGGGATCGGGGGCGATGGTGGTGAGCGGCGGGCGGCTGAAGCGGCCTGCGACCAGATCGTCGAAGCCCATCACGCCCACCGCCTGCGGCACCGTGATGTCGGCCGCGGCGAAGGCCTCGATGGCGCCCAGCGCCATGGCATCGCAGGCGGCGAAGACCGCGTCGACATCCTCGCCCCGCTCGATCAGGCGGCGCGCGGCGCGGCGACCTTCCTCCTCGCGGGTGCCGGCGTTGACGGTGGGGGCGAGGCACGGCTCGAGCCCGGCGGCGCGCATGCCTTCCGCATAGCCCTCATAGCGTTCGGTGAATTGCACCTGCGGGGTGTTCAATGCGCCGAGAAAGCAGGGGCGCTTGTAGCCCGCCGCGAGCAGGTGCTCGACCGCCAGCCTTCCGGCAGCGCGATTGTCCGAGCGCACCCAGTCGAGCTCGTCGAACGGCGAGCCCCAATAGACGACCCGGCGCGTCTCGCCCTCGATCCCGCGAAAATGCTTCCAGGCGGCGGCATTGGTGGTGGTGCCGATCACCACCAGCCCATCGGCGCGGCCCTGTTCCTGATAGTGGCCGAAGAAGTCGTCGGCGCGCGCCTGGAAGCTCACCAGCGTCTCGAAGCCCTTTTGCGAGGCCGCGACGCAGACGCTCCCGAGCAGCGCATAGGCGAAGGGGTTGATCGAGGAGGCGCTGTCGCCCTCGCGGCAGATGACGACCACGGCGAGCGTGCCGGTCGAACCGCGTCGCAGCCGCGCGGCGCGTTCATCGACGAAATAGCCCAGCGCCTCGGCCGCTTCGATGACCTTGCGGCGGGTGGCTTCGGCGATGGCGGGGGAGCCCGAGAGCGCACGGCTGACGGTCGGCTGGCTCACGCCCGCCCGTTCCGCCACATCGAAGGATGTCGGCCGTCTCTTGGGTCCCCCGTTCATGGGCTACGCTTCTAGGGCGGGACCTTATCCCCGCGCAAGGCTGGCCTGCATTGCTATACGCACTGGAAATATGGCGCTCGCTCTTGCAAGTTGACATGTGCGGGCAAATTGTGAACGTTCGCAACACAGCTGCGCGGAGCAACCGCGTGCGGGGAGAGGGATCAGCTATGGCAATGGCACCGGGCGGAAGCACCGCGAGGGATTTCGGGCACGCAGGCGCGGGTGACACGCCGCAGGTCGATGCGCCGGGGCTCAACTACTTCGTTTTCGCGCTGTTCTTCATCTTCGGCGGGATCACCTCGCTCAACGATGTGATCATCCCCAAGTTGAAGGAGCTGTTCACGCTCAACTTCTTCGAGGCGAGCCTGGTGCAGTTCTGCTTCTTCATCGCCTATGCGGTGGTCGGCATCCCGGGCGCGCGGCTGGTCAAGAAGCTGGGCTACATGCGCGGCGCGGTCGCGGGGCTGGTGACGATGATGGCAGGGTGCCTGCTGTTCATCCCGGCGAGCCAGACCGCGCTGTTCCCGATGTTCCTGTTCGCCTACTTCATCCTCGCGACCGGGGTGGTGCTGGTGCAGATCGTCGCCAACCCGCTGATCAGCCTGCTGGGGCCGGAGCGCACGACCCACAGCCGCCTGACCTTTGCGCAGGCGTTCAATTCGCTTGGGACGACAATCTTCCCCTACGTAGGTGCCGGTATCATCCTCGGCAGCATCGCCAATGTCAGCGCCGACCAGCTGTCCGGCGCGGCCCTGCAGGCCTATCGGCAGACCGAGAGCGCGATCATCACCACCACCTATCTCGGCCTCGCCGCCGCGCTGGCGCTGGTGGCGGGGGCTGTGTGGATGTTCCGCAACCGGCTGAAGGGCGAACGCCACGAGCAGACCAGCCTTGCCGATGGCCTCGCGCTGCTGAAGCTCCCGCGCTTCGGCTACGGCGCGGCCTGCATCTTCCTCTATGTCGGCGCGGAAGTCGCGATCGGCAGCTTCATCATCAATTACCTCGCGCAGGAGGAAATCCTCGGCCAGCCCGAAAGCGTGATCGGCTGGATGGTGACGCTCTACTGGCTGGGCGCGCTGATCGGGCGCTTCATCGGATCGCTGGTGCTGCGCTTCGTCAGCCCGGGCCTGACGCTGGCGGCGGTCTCGGCAGGCGCGATCACGCTGATCGCCATTTCGGCCAACATGACCGGCCCGATTGCAGGCTACACCCTGCTCGCGGTCGGTCTGATGAACGCGATCATGTTCCCGACGATCTTCAGCCTCGCCTGCGAGAAGCTGGGGCCGAGGGCGGCGGACGGATCGGGGATCATCAACGTTGCCATTTGCGGCGGCGCGATCATCCCGCCGATGTATGGCGCGCTGGCCGACGCGACGAGCCTCGCTTTCGCGCTGATGCTGCCCGCGGCGTGCTATGCGATCATCGCGGGCTTCGGAGTGTTTGCGCGCAAGCCTGCTTGATTTGCGTGCCACCTCCGGTGGCGCAGACCCCCCGCCCCGCCTCCCCACCCGGCCACAATACCGTAATGGTATTCTTGGTGGCCGGGTGGGGAGGCGGGGCGGGGGGTCTGCATCGCGCGCCAGCGCGATCGCGGTTGAATAAGTATGCGCTGAACTGGCAGTTGTAGCGCCGCGCGCCTAGGTAGGGCGCGACGCTACAAGGGGCTATTCGCGCATGAGCTTCACCGCTGACCGCCTGCTGCTGTTCGGAGCCACCGGCGACCTGGCCCAGCGCATGCTGCTGCCGAGCCTCTTCGCGCTCGACGCCGATGGCTTGCTCGCGCCTGACCTGAAGATCATCGGCACCGCGCGCAGCAGCATATCGGACAGCGAATACAGGAACTTCGCCCGCGCCGCCCTCGAAAAATACCTCCCCGCCGAACGCCGCGGAAGCATGGCAGGCTTCCTCAACCGCTTGGCCTACCAGACGCTCGATGCGACCACGCTCGAAGGCTACGGCGCGCTCGCCGAGAAGGTCGGCACGCCCGAGCGCGGGCTTGCGATCTTCCTCTCGACCGCGCCGAGCCTGTTCGAACCCACGATCAAGGGCCTGCAATCGGCGGGGCTGACGGGCGAGACGGTGCGCATGTGCCTCGAAAAGCCCTTGGGCACCGACCTTGCCTCGAGCCGCGAGATCAACGATGCGGTCGCGGGCGCATTCCCCGAAAGCCGCATCTTCCGCATCGACCACTATCTCGGCAAGGAGACGGTGCAGAACCTCCTTGCGCTGCGCTTTGCCAACATCATGTTCGAGCCGCTGTGGAACGCCGCCCATATCGAGCATGTGCAGATCACCGTGGCCGAGACGGTGGGCCTTGAAGGGCGCGTCGCCTTCTATGACGATGCCGGCGCGATCCGCGACATGGTGCAGAACCATATGCTCCAGCTGCTTGCGCTGGTCGCGATGGAGCCGCCCGCCCACTTCGACGCTACCGCGGTGCGTGACGAGAAGGTCAAGGTGCTGCGCGCGCTGCGAGGCGTGAGCTCGAACGAGACCGTCACCGGACAATACCGCGCAGGCGCGATTCAGGGGCAGGCGGTGCCGGGCTATGACGAGGAGCTGGGCAAGGACTCGGACACCGAGACCTTCGTCGCGATCAAGGCCCATGTCGATAACTGGCGCTGGAAGGGCGTGCCCTTCTACTTGCGCACCGGCAAGCGCATGCCCAAGCGCGTGACCGAGATCGTGATCCAGTTCCGCTGCGTCCCGCACTCGATCTTCGCGGGCAAAGGCGCGACGATGCGGCCCAACCAGTTGGTGATCGGCATCCAGCCCGAGGAAAACATCACCCTCTCGCTGATGGCCAAGGTGCCCGGCCTCGACCGCGAGGGCATCCGCCTGCGCTCGGTGCCGCTCAACATCGCCATGCCCGATGCCTTCAGCGGCGCGGTGCGGCGGATTGCCTATGAACGCCTGCTGCTTGATCTGGTTGAGGGCGACCAGACGCTGTTCGTGCGCCGCGACGAGGTGGAGGCGCAGTGGGAATGGGTCGACGCGATCCGCGCTGGATGGGCGGCGGACGGGTTGACGCCCAAGACCTACACTGCCGGAAGCTGGGGTCCGAGCGCGGCCATCGCGCTGGCGGAACGCGACGGAGTAACTTGGCATGAATAGAGCAAGTATCCTCCCCGGCACGGGGAGGTGGCAGCGCGCAGCGCTGACGGAGGGGACTCGCTCCTCGCACCGCCGCGCCATGAGGCGAGTCCCCTCCACCATGCTGCGCATGGTCCCCCTCCCCGTTCCGGGGAGGATCGCATGAACGACACCCTCCACCGGGTGACCCAGCGCGTCATCGCCAACTCGCGCGCGAGCCGCGCGGCCTATCTCGACCTGATCCGCCGCGAGGGCGACAACATGGGCGAGCGCTCGGCCGTGTCGTGCTCAAACCTTGCCCATGCCTATGCCGGGGCTGCGGAGGATCAGCCGGCGCTGCTCGCGGGGCGCGGCGCCAATATCGGGATCGTCAGCGCCTATAACGACATGCTCTCGGCCCACGCGCCCTATTACCGCTACCCCGAGCGGCTGAAGATCTACGCCCGCGAGATCGGCGCCACCGCACAGGTCGCAGGCGGCGTCCCCGCCATGTGCGACGGGGTGACGCAGGGCGAGGTCGGCATGGAGCTCTCGCTGTTCAGCCGCGACGTGATTGCGCTGTCGACCGCCGTCGCACTCAGCCACGCGATGTTCGACGGGGCGCTGCTGCTCGGCATCTGCGACAAGATCGTGCCCGGCCTGCTGATGGGCGCGCTGCGGTTCGGCCACCTGCCGATGATCTTCGTTCCCGGTGGGCCGATGCCGTCCGGCATTCCGAACAAGGAAAAGCAGCGCGTCCGCCAGCTCTATGCCGAAGGCAAGGCGACCCGCGCCGAACTCCTCGCGAGCGAGATGGGCAGCTACCATTCGCAAGGCACCTGCACCTTCTTCGGCACCGCCAATTCCAACCAGATGATGATGGAGATGATGGGGCTGCACGTCCCCAATTCCGCCTTCATCAACCCCGGCACCAAGCTGCGCCAGGCCTTGGACCGTGCGGCGGTGCACCGGGTGGCGGAGATCGGACGCAAGGGCGAGGACTACCGCCCGCTCGGCCACGTGGTCGACGAGAAGGCGGTGGTCAACGCGGCCGTCGGCCTGCTGGCGACCGGCGGCTCGACCAACCACGCGATCCACCTTCCCGCGATGGCCCGCGCGGCGGGGGTGATCTTCGACTGGAACGACCTTTCGGAACTCTCGAGCGCTGTCCCGCTGATCGCGCAGGTCTATCCCAATGGCGCGGGCGACGTGAACCATTTCCACAACGCGGGCGGCATGGGCTTCGTGATCGGCGAGCTGCTCGAAGCGGGCCTCGCCCATGGCGACATCCTGACCGTCGGGCGCGGCGGCTTTGCGGACTACGCGAAGGAGCCGGGTCTGGAAGGCGAGGAACTGGTGTGGCGCGAGGTCGGCCCGAGCGGCGACGACACCATGCTGCGCCCGGTCGCCGATCCGTTCAAGCCCGACGGGGGCATGCGCTTGCTCGAAGGCAATCTCGGCCGCGCCTGCTTCAAGACCTCGGCGGTGGACGAAAGCCGCTGGACAGTCGAGGCCCCGTGCCGCGTGTTCGAGGATCAGCCCTCGGTCGCCGCCGCCTTCAAGGCGGGCGAGCTTGACCGCGATGTCGTGGTGGTCGTTCGCTTCCAGGGCCCGCGCGCCAACGGGATGCCCGAACTCCACAAGCTGACCCCGCCCTTGGGCGTGCTTCAGGATCGCGGGTTCAAGGTGGCGCTGGTCACCGATGGCCGCATGTCGGGCGCGAGCGGCAAGGTGCCCGCGGCGATCCACTGCACCCCCGAGGCGCTGGGTGGAGGCCCGCTCGCGCGCCTGCGCGACGGCGACGTGGTGCGCGTCTGCGCGCTCACCGGAGAGCTTTCGACCACCGCCGACCTCGCCGCGCGCGAGCCCGTCGCCGATCCCGCCGCCGACAGCGGCACAGGCCGCGAGCTGTTCGGCATGATGCGCCGCTTTGCCGACGGCGCAGAAGCAGGCGCCAGCGCAATGCTGGCCACCGGAGGAATGTGATGAATATCGACGCCATCATGCGCGTAGCCCCGGTCATCCCGGTGATCGTGATCGAGGACGAGGCGCACGCCGTGCCGCTGGCCGAAGCGCTGGTCGCTGGCGGGCTGCGCGTGCTCGAAGTCACCTTGCGCACTCCCGCCGCGCTCCCCGCGATCCGGGCGATGAAGCAGGTGCCGGGCGCGATCGTCGGCGCGGGAACGGTCACCAACCCCCGCGATCTCGACGCGGCGCTGGAAGCCGGGAGCGAGTTCATCGTCTCCCCCGGCCTCACCGACAATCTTGGGCGTGCGGCGATTGCGGCCGGCGTGCCCTTCCTCCCCGGCATCGCCAATGCGGGCGACATCATGCGCGGGCTCGACCTCGGGCTTGACCGCTTCAAGTTCTTCCCGGCGATGGCGGCAGGCGGCCTCCCCGCGCTGAAGGCGCTCGCCGCGCCCTTCGGCAATGTCCGCTTCTGCCCCACCGGCGGGATCAGCCTCGACAACGCACCCCAATGGCTCGCCTTCGATCCGGTGCTGTGCGTAGGCGGCAGCTGGGTTTCGCCCAAGGGCGCGCCCGACAAGGCGGTGGTGGAGCGACTGGCGAAAGAGGCTCTCGGGCTGCGTTAATCCTTCGCCAGCAACCACCCCAACACCTCGGGCAGACGCGCCGCCCAGGCGTTCTCCTCGTGCTCGGCCCCTTCATAGACCTTGCTCTCCCAGTCACGGCCCTTCTGCCAGCCTGCCGCTGCAAAGCGCGCGTCAACGACCTGCTGATAGGGGGCATAATAGGCGTCGAGCGTGGCGGTGCCGTGGTCCATCCACACCCGCCGCCCGTCCGGTGCGCCGAGCCGCGCTGCGAACCAGCCGTCCCACAGTGCCTTGAGCGCAGCCTCGTCGGCCACGATCGCGCGCGGATCGACCGCGGGCCAGTGCGAGGAGACGCAGCCCGCGCGGCCGAACACCTCGGGGCGTTCGAGGAAGGCGTAGCAGCTCATCAGCCCGCCCATCGAGGAGCCGACGATCGCGGTGTCGTCCCGCCCGCTGCGGGTGCGGAAGGAGGTGTCGACCCAGCTCTTGAGCGGCCCCGCGATCCACGCGAGATAGGCTTGCGAGATCACGCCGCCCGTGGTCATCCCGTCCATCTGCGCGCGCAGGTTGCCGCCGGTCATGTCGTAGAGGCTGCGCGGGAGATATTGCCGGTGCCGGTCGCGGCCCGGCGCCCAGATGCCGATGATGATATGCGGCTCGACCTTGCCGCTCTGCACGGCGGCTAGCATCGCCTTGTGGGCGGCCCAGATCTTGTTGAAGTTGCTGTTCTTCACATCGAACAGATTGTGCCCGTCGTGCATGTAAAGCACCGGGTAGCGGCCCGTTGTCATGTCGTAGCCGGGTGGTAGCCATATCGTCAGCCGCTGGTCGGGCAGGCCCTCGGCAGCGACGCGCTCGTACTCGATGAAGCGCCCCGTATCCTCGGCGGCCAGCGGCATGGCAAACCCGATCAGCGCGGCGAGCGCAGCAAGCAGTCGGAACATCTCTGTCTCTCCCTCACGCCCTTATTGCGAGGGAAGACAGCAGGTTCAACCCTCGGCGGCAGCCGCCTGGGCGAGCAGCATCGCGCCGGTGATCCCGCTCTCGGTGCCGAGGTGCGGGGCGATGATGCGGTGGCGCGCGCCGCCCGGGAGGTAGCCTGCATCCAGCTCGCGGGCCCGCGCGGCGATGCGCTCAACAAGGCCGGGGGTCTGCGCGACGCCGCCGCCGATCACCACCTCCTCCACCGCGACACTGGCGAAGAGGTTGTAGCAGGCCTGCGCCACATAGTCGGCGATGATCGCATGGCCCGGATGGTCGGCGGGAAGCTCGGAGAGCGAGCAGCCCCAACGCGCGATCACCGCCGGGCCGCTGGCCAGCCCTTCGAGGCAGTCCCCATGGTGCGGGCAGGTGCCGGGGAACTCGCGGTCGTCCGGGTGGCGGCGCGGGTAGATGTGGCCGGCCTCGGGGTGGGCGATGCCATGGACCGGGCGGCCATCCAGAAGCAGCCCGCCGCCGATCCCGGTGCCGATGGTGATGTAGGCGAGGCTGCCGCTGTCGTCTCCGCCCCGCGCGCGGTGCTCTGCGAGCGCGGCGGCGTTGACGTCGGTGTCGAAGCCCACCGGCACGCCGCCGAGCGCGGCGGAAAGGTGGCGGGCGACATCCGTGCCCGCCCAGCCGGGCTTGGGGGTGGTGGTGATGAAGCCCCATTGCGGCGAGGCGCGGTCAAGTTCCACGGGGCCGAAACTGCCGATGCCGAGCCCGGTCAGCGGGCCGTGCGCCGCGAGCCATGCCGCAGCCTCCGCCAGCGTCGTGACAGGATCGCGGGTCGCGATGGTGTGGCGAGCGGTGATCGCGTCAGGCGAAGGGCCGACTGCGAGCACGAACTTTGTCCCGCCCGCCTCGATCGCAGCCAGCATCAGACGGCTCGCTCCAGCGCCAGCCCGGCAGTCTCGCCGTCCAGCGTCAGCCGCAGCAGCGCGGCGGGCACCCCGCCGAAGCTGCCGTCAGGAAGGAGGTCGACAAAGCTGCACACGGTGAGGTCTGCATCCACATACCAGCTATAGGTCTGCTGCGGGGCATCGGCCGGGTTGGCGAGGACGAGGCCCGTCCCGTTGAGCGGTCGCCACGGCCCCGCCATGCTGTCTGCCACCATCCCGTAAAGCCCTCCCGGTGCGTGGCCCAGACCATCGGCGAAGGTCGCGGTCTGGGTCGACCAGAAGGCGTAGTAGGAACCGGCGTGGAACACCAGATGGGCACGCTCGAGCTCGTTGTTGACGCCCTCGGCATGGATCGCGGGGGCGATCAGCTCCCAGCCGCCCGATGCGGCCTTGCGGGCGAGACCGAAGGCGCCGTTGAAGGCGCTGGCCGAGCCCGCGAGACTGGCGGTGAAGGCGAGGTATTCGGTGCCGTCCGCCGGATCGCGGAAGAAGGCAGGGTCGCGGAAGGCCTTGATCTTGCCCGCCTCGCCCTCATGCGCGTCGGCGGGCATGTAGTGCGGGCCGTAGCCGGTGACGAGCGGCACCGGGAACGACCATTCGCCCGGCAAGCCGTCCCTGCCGATCAGGGCGGTGGCCGACCACAGCTCCTGCTGGTAGCCGCCCGCACGTGTGTCGGTTCCGGCAGCGGTGAAGAACAGCGTCACCGCATCATCATGAAGCAGGGCAGAGCCCGCCCATTCGCGTTCGTAAGGCACGTCAATCGCAGGCAGGACCGGGCCGAGATCGCGCCAGCCTTCACCCGCGCGCTCGAGCCAGTGGATTTTCGCCTCGAAGTGGCGCGACGCGGGATCGCCGCGGTCAGGCGCGGTGAGCGCCATCCACAGCTCGCGTCCGGCGAGCTGCGTGCGGCGCCCGTCGGCGTCCTGCAGCGGCCACATGTCCCAGTAGAGCCGCGCCGGATCGAGTGCCCCGTGGCCCGCCTCGTCCACCGGCGGGATCAGCACACCCGCCCCGAGTGGCGCCGTGATCCGGCGCACCTGTTCGGCTGTCCACCTGCTGGTCATCCGGGCTGTCATCCCATCACGTCACATCACCAAAAGGAAGGGCTGGCCGCCGGGGGAGAGTGGCGGCCAGCCCCTGTGCCACATGTCCGGTTATCAGAAGTCGAACCGGACTGTGGCGAGCACGGTGCGCCCGGCGATCGAGCGCGCGCGCACCAGACCGTTGGCCGGGATCGAACCTTCTTCCGCCTCGGTGAAGCCTTCGGTGTTGAAGAGGTTCTGCGCGTTGAGGCCGACCTCGATCCGGTCGATCGGGCGGAAGGCGACGAAGGCATTGACCTGTGTGTAGGCGGGCAGCGTCAGCTGGTTACTGTCCTGCGTGAAGCTGTCGGTGGTGCCGACCACGTTGGCGCCCAGCGTGAACAGGTCGCTCTCGTACTGCGCGGTGGCTTGGTACACGAAGTCGGCCTGGCGGCGCGGGGTGTTGCCGATGGTCGAGGCATCGAGCGCGTCCTGGATCTCCGCATCGGTCCAGGTCACGCCCGCCGTCAGGCTGAAAGGCCCGGTGCGGTACGAGCCCTCGAGCTCGATCCCGAAGGCCTCGAAGGTGCTGTCGAACAGTTCGAGCGGCGCGAGTTCGACGTTGGTTTCCTCGGTCTTGGCGAAGAAGCCCGTGGCGTAAAAACCGATCCCGCCCGACTGGTACTTGGCACCCACTTCGAGCTGGTTGACCGTGGCGATCACGCCCGCATCACCCCCCGGCAGGCTGCCGTCGGTGGTGCTGACGGCGGGCGAGAACAGCGAGCGGTCGGCAGTGTGACGCCCGCCGCGGCTGTAGCGCGCGAAGACGCCGAGGTCGTCGGTGACGAGGTAGTTCGCTCCCAGCGAGTAGCTGAAGTAGTCGAAGCTGTAGTTCACCGGGCGCGCATTGCCGAGCGGCAGGACAGCAGTTTGCGTCTCGGCCGTGCTGATCGTGCCATCGCCGTTGATATCGAAGCTGGCAATCCCCGTGCCGAAGCCGGTGTCCGATCCGGTGATCGTCCCGCTCGCATCGCCGAAGTCATAGCGGATCGAGGCATCGAGCGTCAGGCGGCCGACCTCGAACGAGAGCGAGGCGAAGGGCGCGTAGGTCGAGTAATCGACATCATACGAGCGACGGCAGCAATTGCCGAAGAAGCTCGCGCTGAAGGCAACCGCCCCGTTCTGGGTGACCAGCTGGCCGCCCGCATTGCGGATGTCGACCAGCACCGCCTGTCCGTCACCCTGCACGGTCTGGACGTGGCTGGTCCACAGCCAGTCGGTGTCGATGGTCTGGCGCGACAGGTAGAAGCCGCTGGTGAAATTGAGCGATCCGCCGCCGAGGTCGAATTCCTTGTTCACGCGGAAATCGTTGGTGACGTTGTCGAGGCTGTTCAGCCGGGTGTTGAACACCACCACGTTGGTGAGCAGGCCATTGCCGCCGATGGTCGCCGGATTGGCGACCTGCCCGGCATTGGGGCCGGTCGCAAAGAGGATGGTCGAGCCTGCACCGCCGATCGAATTGGCGACTGCCTGCGCGCTGTCGGCACCGGCCGGGAAAGGCGACAGGAAGCCGCCCGAATTGTCGGCAAAGCGGAAGCGGTTGGTCAGCGTCCAGCCGCCACCCACGTCGATCTCGCTCTCGATCCCGAAGGCAAAGGACTGCACCGAAAGCCCGTCACGGAAGTCGAAGGTGGCCGGGTTGTTGTTCCCGTCGAGCGTCACCGCCTGACCAAGGAACGGGCTGTAGAGCGAATCGGTGCGCGGATCGAAGCCGGGGATCGCCTGATAGCTGGGCGAACCGTTCGAACCCGTCACCCGCACCGGCTGGGGCAGGATGGTCGGGGTCTTGTCATCGAGATACTTGGCGCTGAAGCGGATGTAGCCGCCGTCGAATTCCTTGGTGATGTTGGCCTTGATCTGGCCGCCGTCATAGCCGTTGTAGCCGATATCGCGCGGGCCTTCGCCGGTGCGGTAGAAGCCGCCGACGTGGAAGTAGAGATCGTCCGCCAGCGGCGCGCCGTAATCGAAATCGAGGCGATAGGTCTCGAAATCGATGCCGACAGAGCCCTGGATCGCGCCGCCTTCCTGCTTGCCGGTCTTGGAGATGAAGTTGATCACCGCACCCGGCGCGTTCGAGGCGAAGGTCGAGGCCGAACCGCCGCGCACGGCTTCGACGCGGGCGACCGAGCGGTCGGCGCGCAGGAAGTTGTCGGCATTGCCGAAGATGATGTCGCCGAATTCGAGGATCGGCAGGCCGTCTTCCTGCAGCTGGATGTAGCGCGCACCGCCGGTCGAGACCGGGATACCGCGCACCGCGATATTGGCGTTGCCCTCACCGCCCGAGGCTTCCGAGCGGATGCCGGGGATCTGGCGGATCAGGTCGGCCGAGGACGGCGCATTGAGCTTGGTGATTTCGTCGGCCCCGATGGCGCTGACCGAGACCGAGCTTTCGATGCGGTTCTGGCCGCGGGCGACGGCGGTGACGATGATTTCCTCGCCCTCGACGGTTTCGCCCGCCGAGTCTTGTGCAAAGGCGGGGGTGGTGATGAGCGCCGACACGGCGGCACCGGCGCAAAGCGCGTAACGCAATTTCATCATTGGTCTCCTCTCGAGCTCGCGCATCTTCGGGCGCTGACGATGCGAGGCCTAAACATCCTGCAAACGTTTGCAACAGGAATCTTGCAATCGTTTGCAAATGAATCGGATTCGTGTCACCTCTAAGCCACAGCGTCGGTTATAAGGCGCATCGAGAACAAATGGGATGAGGCGTCACATGTCGGAAAAGCCGCGGCTTTCGCTGCTCAGAATCATCGAGATGAACATCGGCTTCTTCGGCCTGCAGTTCTCTTTCGGGCTGCAACAGGCCAACATGGGCCCGATCTACGGCTTCCTCGGCGCGGACGAGGCGTCGATGCCGCTTTTGTGGCTGGCAGGGCCGATGACGGGCCTCATCATCCAGCCGATTGTCGGCGCAATGAGCGACCGGACCAACACCCGCCTCGGCCGCCGCACCCCCTATTTCCTGATCGGCGCGGTGATCTGCTCGCTCAGCCTTTTTGCCATGCCCTATTCCAGCGCGCTGTGGATGGCGGCGAGCCTGCTGTGGATCCTCGATGCCGGCAACAACATCACCATGGAGCCCTACCGCGCCTATGTCGCTGACCGGCTCGCGCCCGACCAGCGGTCGGTGGGTTTCCTTACCCAGAGCGCCTTTACTGGCCTTGCGCAGACGCTGTCCTACCTCGCGCCTTCGCTGCTCACCGCCTTCGTCGCGCGCGACGTGCTCGACGCCAACGGCATTCCGGTGATCGTGCGCATCGCCTTCGTGATCGGGGCAATCCTGTCGATCTCGACGATCCTGTGGTCGGTGCTCAGGGTGCGCGAGCTGCCGCTGGACGCCGCCGAGCAGGCAGAGCTTGCCGAACGCCCCCTCACCGCGCGCGGCACCCTTGTCGAGATCCGCGATGCGATCCGCGAGATGCCGCGCCCGATGCGCCAGCTGGCAAGCGCGATGCTGTGCCAGTGGTATGCGATGTTCGCCTATTGGCAGTACATCACCTTCGCGGTGGGCCGCAGCCTCTATGACACCAGCGATCCCGCCAGCGCCGCCTTCCGCGAGGCGACGCTCACCACCCAGCAGGCTGGTGCGTTCTACAATTTCATCGCCTTTCTCGGCGCGCTTGTGCTGATCCCGGTCGTCCGGCGCTTTGGCGCACGGCCCACCCATGCCGCCTGCCTTGCGGCCTCGGGCGCGGCGATGCTGCTGATCCCGGGGGTGACGACCCCGGCGGCGCTGTTCGTGCTGATGCTCGGCATCGGCATCGGCTGGGCGGGGATGATGGGCAATACCTATGTGATGCTCGCCGACTGCATCCCGCCCGAGCGTAACGGCATCTACATGGGAATCTTCAACCTGTTCATCGTCATCCCGATGCTGATCCAGACGCTCACCATGCCGCTGATCTACGCACCCCTGCTGGGGAGCGACCCGCGCAATGTGCTGATGCTGGGCGGCGTCTTGATGCTGGCGGGCGCGCTCGCTACGCTAATGGTGGACGCCGGACACCGCCAACCCCGCGAACAGGGGCTCGCCACCGGCTAAGGGGAACCATGGCCGCAAGCGAGGACAGGACTGCGCGTACCACCGTGCGCACCATCACCGATCTGGCGCGGCTGGCGGGCGTCTCCCCCGGGACGGTCAGCCGCGCGCTCGCAGGCAAGAGCCTCGTCAACACCAAGACCCGCGAAAAGATCGAGGCGCTGGCGCGCGAGCACGGCTTCCGCCCCAACCAGATGGCGAGCGGACTGCGCCGCCAGAAGACCGGGGTGATCGGGGTGGTGATCCCGCTCGGCCATGACACCCGCCAGCAGATTTCCGACAGCTTCTTCATGACCCTGCTCGGCTTCCTCGCGGACGAGCTCACTACCCACGGCTATGACCTGATGCTGCGCCGCGTGGTGCCCGAGGATGATGCCGACTGGCTCGACCGCTTCATCGGCTCGGGCATGATCGACGGGGTGGTGGTGATCGGCCAGTCCGACCAGTTCGAGCGGATCGAGGAGGTCGCCGACGGCTACCGATCGATGGTCGTGTGGGGCAACCATCAGGAGGGTCAGCGCCACTGCGTGGTCGGCACCGACAACCGCTTGGGCGGGAGGCTCGCGGCCGAGCGCCTGATTGCGGGCGGCGCGCGGCGGCTGGCGTTCCTCGGCGACACTGGCCCGATGGAATTCGCCGCGCGCTTTGCAGGAGCGCAGGATGTCGCCGCGCGGATGGGCCTGCCTGATGTGCAGCCGCTCGCCACCCACCTCTCCCCCGATCGCGCGAGCGAGGAGATCGCAGGCCATCTCGCGCAGCATGGCCGCAGCATCGACGGCATCTTCGCCGCGACCGATACGCTCGCCGCGCTGTGCCTCACCGAGCTGCGCGCGCAGGACCTGAGCGTTCCGGACGACGTGAAGCTGGTGGGCTTCGACGACCTGCCGATCGCGCGCCAGACCATCCCCCCGCTCACCACCGTCCGGCAGGACATCGCCGCGGGCGCACGCGGCCTGGTCGACCTGCTGCTGCGACGGCTGGGCGGCGAGACAACCGAGAGCCTGGTGCTCCCGCCCGAGCTGGTGGTGCGCGAGACGGCGTGAGGGGCGTCTAACCGCGGGGCCATCGCTTCGTCACCGCGTGCTCGACACGGGGCTTGGCTTATTGGGTGAGCGGACTTCAGGTAAGAACGCCCGGCCGCTGCCACGCTTGGCGTGACGGGTAGCGGTGCCGCTCCCAGCCCCCCTGATCCGTTTCTCGCGGAAGCCGCAGAAACCGGCTTGCGTTATTGAGAATCGTTCTTAGAGACATTCTTGCGAATGATAATCAGGAACGATTCCCAATGCGCCCCACTCTCCTCCTCTCCGCCGCTCTCCTCCCCCTCGCCGCAACTGCCCAAGGACAAGAGACCGCCGCCCCTTCCGAAGAGGCCACCGCCGAAGACGCCCCGATCATCGTTACCGCCGCGCGCACCGCCCTGCCGATCACCGCCCTCCCGCTCACCGCTGAGGTGATCGACCGCGAGACGCTCGCGCGCCAGCTCCAGATTTCGGGCTCGGTGGTCGATGCTGTCGCCGCGCTCACCCCATCGTTCAGCCCCTCCCGCCAGAAGCTCACCGGACAGGGCGAGACGCTGCGTGGCCGCTCGCCGCTCTTTGCGATTGACGGCATCCCGCAGACCGCCCCCTTGCGCGATGGCTCGCGTGACGGTTTCACCATCGATCCCTTCTTCATCGACCGCGTGGAGCTGGTCCTCGGCTCCAACGCATTGCAGGGCATCGGCGGCACCGGCGGGGTGATCAACCAAGTCACCGTCTCCGCCCCCGCCGAAGACGGCTGGAGCGCGCGCACCATCCTGCAGGGCACCGCCGAAAGCGGCTTCGAAAGCGACGGCTTCGGCGGCAAGGTCGGCGCATTGCTCGCCAACCGCTCGGATGCCTTCGACGTGGTGGTGGGCGCGGCTTACGAACGCCGCGGCGTGTTCCGCGACGGCGAGCAGCGCCGCATCGCGCCCGATGGCACGCAGGGGGACCTGCAGGACTCCGACAGCCTCTCCTTCTTCGCCAAGGCGGGCGTGGAACTGGGCGGCGGCGTCAGGATCGAGGCGATGGGCCAGCGCTTCCAGCTACAGGGCGATGGCGATCTGATCGCGGTCGCCGGGAACCGCGCCACCGGCCTGCCCGCCACCGGCGCCGTCGGCGTGGTGCAGGGCGAGGCGCCTGAGAACCTTGCCGAGAGCCTCTCGCTGACCCTCACTGCCGACGACCTTGCGGGCGGTGCCCTGCGCATCCGCGGTTTCTGGAACCGCACCGCCGACATCTACGGCGGCGGCATCTTCGCCGACTTTCAGGACCCGGCCATCGCCCCGCTCGGCACGCTGTTCGACCAGTCGCAGAACATCAGCCGCAAGTGGGGCGTCAACGCCAGCTGGGAGCGGGGCTTCGGCCCCCTCAACCTCGTGGCGGGGGTTGACCTCCTCAACGACCGCACCGTGCAGGTGCTCGTCCAGACCGGCCGCGCCTGGGTGCCGCCGACCGACTACCGGAGCATCGCCCCCTTCGGTCAGGCGAACCTCGCGCTGTGGGACGGCAAGGTGCGCCTCGCGGGCGGCGTGCGCTGGGAGAATGTCGCAATCACCATCGACGACTACCAGACGCTGTTCTTCTATGGCCCGCAGCAAGTGGGCGGCGGCTCGCCCAGCTTTGACCGCGTCCTGCCCAATGGCGGGATCGTGATCGAGCCGACACCCGGCATCCGCGCCTATGCCAGCTATTCGCAGGGCTACACCGTGCCCGATGTCGGCCGCATCACCCGCGCGATCCGCACGCCGAATGTGGATCTCGACACCTTCCTCGACATCGCACCTGTCGTGGCCGACAACCGCGAAGTGGGTGTGGAGGTGAAGCGCGGGCCCATCGATGCCAGCGCGACCTATTTCTGGTCGGACAGCGACCGGGGCCAGCTGCTCGTGCTCGTCGGCGATGTGTTCGAAGTGCAGCGCCAGCGGATCGAGATCGAGGGGATCGAATTGAAGCTCACCACCGCCACCCCGATCCGCGGCCTGCGATTGGGCTTCGGCTATGCGCACCTTGATGGTCGGGTCGACACCAATGGCGACGGGATCGTCAATGCCGACCTCGACGGCGCGAATATCGGCCCGGATCGTTTGAACATTTCTGCCGATTACACGAACGGCCCGGTCAGCCTGCGCCTGCAATCGCGCACGCATTTCTCGAGGCGGTTCGACGGCGGCGATCCGCGCAATGACTTCGAGGGTTACCACGTGCTCGATGGCGCGGTGACCGTGGCGACCGGGTTCGGCAACTTCACCCTTGCCGCGCAGAACCTGCTCGACCGGCAATATATCGACTACAATTCCGACACCCAGCGCCCAGCCGACAACCTCAGGTTCTTCGCCGGACGCGGGCGCAGCGTGACGTTGGGCTGGCTGGCGAATTTCTGATGCGGCAGGCGCTTGTTCTGCTGCACCGCTGGATGGGCGGGCTGGTCGGCCTTGGGCTTGCGTTGCTCGGGCTAACCGGCGCGGCGCTGTTGTGGAAGCCGTGGTGGGCGAGCGTGGCACAGACGCCGCGCGCACCCTCAGGCGAGGAGATGCTGGCGATCATCACCGCCGCGCAGAAGCTCGACGCCGGTTACGTCACCCTGCCCTCAGCCGAATTCGGCACGGCGCAGGCGGGCCTCGGCGACGGCGCAGGTGCCTACCTCGCGCATGACGGGACGCTGCTCGCCCGCTGGCACAGCGTGTGGGAGCGGTCCGAGACCTTCCTCTTCGATCTCCACCACCACCTGCTGCTGGGCGAGACCGGCGAGGTGATCTCGGGCTGGCTGGGTATTGCCGCGATCCTGTTCTGCGTCACTGGCCTGATCGTGTGGTGGCCGACGCGGCGCACCTTCCGCCTGCGCGTGCTGCCACCGCGCTTCACCCGCCCCGCCGTGATCCTCCACCACCGCGATATCGGTGCGGTGCTGGCGCTGCCGATCCTGCTTGCTGCGATCACCGGCGCGCTGATGGTGCTGAAGCCGCTCGGGCAAGCGGTGCTCGCCCCGCTCTCGCCCGCCGCCGAAGTCGCCGCGTGGCAGGCCAAGCCGCCCGCAACCCGCAATGCAACCGCTCCCGATTGGCCCGTGATTCTCGCCGCCGCGCAGCGCCGCTTGCCCGATGCCGAACCGCGCATGATCATCTGGCCCAAAACGCCCGGCGAGGCGGTCACGATCCGCATGCGCCGCCCTGCTGAATGGCACCCCAACGGCCGCACCACGCTGATGCTGGCGGGGGACGGCACGCTGATCGCCGCGCGCGATGCGACCGCCGCGCCGCGCGCCCTGCGGGCGAACAACGCGCTCTACCCGCTCCATTCGGCGCAGCTGGCGGGGAGCGCCATGGCGCTGCCCCTGCGGATCGTGATGACCCTCGCCGGGCTCGGCCTGACGCTGCTGGGGAGCCTCGCGGTGGTGACCTTCTGGCGCAGCCGCAAGCTTCCCGCTATCCCTCGCACAAAGCGGCCCGCAGCCGCACCGCGCGAGGGGGAAACGAGTGCCTGACGCTACCGCCTGGGTGATGGCCCTCGCCGCCATGCTGGCGGGCGCCGCGATCGGCAGCTTCATTGGCACCGCCCTCGTGCGCCTGCCCGAGGGCCGCTCCGTGCTTGCCGGACGCTCGGCCTGCGATGCCTGCGCTGTGCCGATTGGCGCGCGCGATCTGATCCCGCTGGTCTCGTGGCTGACGCTCGGCGGCAAGTGCCGCCGCTGCGGCGCGGCGATCGGTGTGTGGCAACCCGTGGCCGAACTCGGCGGCGCACTGATCGGAGGCGCGGCGGTGCTGCTCGCGCCGGAGGGGCTGGCGCTGCCTGCCATGCTGCTCGGCTGGCAATTGCTGCTGCTGGCGCTGATCGACGCGCAGCACCTGTGGCTGCCACGTCCGCTGACCGCGCTCCTCGCCGCAAGCGGCGCGGGGCTGGCGGCGTGGCACGGGTGGCAGGAAGCGAGCCTTGCGCCGGTCGTCACGGCGGCGGCGGGCGGCGTGATCGGCTTTGTCATGCTGTGGGGCGTCGCGCGCGGCTACCGGATGCTGCGCGGGCGCGAGGGCATGGGCGGCGGCGATCCGCCGCTGCTTGGCGCGATCGGGTTGTGGCTGGGGCCGATGGGGGCGATCGGCACGGTGATCGGGGCGAGCCTCCTCGGCCTTGCCGCAGCGCTGGTGATGCTGCTGGCGCGCAGGCCCGTCGCCGCCGACACGGCGCTGCCGCTGGGGACGCTGATGGCGGCGGCAGGCTGGGCGATCTTTCTGGTGGCGGGCTCAGGATAGCCACGCGCGGACGTTGACGGCACGGCGCTGCTGGTTCACGCTGGGCGCACCTTCGGGGGGATTCCCAAAGCCATGCCACTTCGCGTGCCCCGCCCAATCCTTGCTGCCGCCGCGCTTGCGGCACTGCCGGGTGCTGGCCTTGCGCAAGGCCCGGCACCGGCGCCCTATCTGCCCGCGCTCACCGCGGGCGAAGTGCCCGAAGCCGCCGCGGAGTGCCTTGCGCTGGCGATCGCCTACGAGGCCGGGCAGGAGCCGATTGCCGGGCAGGAGGCCGTCGCGCAGGTCATCCTCAACCGTGTCCGCAGCACCGCCTATCCGGACAGCGTGTGCGGCGTCGTGTGGCAAGGCTCCGAACGGCGCACACGCTGTCCGGATAGGCGGTGCTGCGGACACGGTTGAGGATGACCTGCGCGACGGCCTCCTGCCCGGCAATCGGCTCCTGCCCGGC
>JACESM010000040.1 GCA_013911835.1 Porphyrobacter sp.
GACCAAGGAACAGGCGCGCGCCAAGCTCGCCACCTTCGATCCCAAGATCGGCTACCGCTCCAATCTCGAGACCTATGACGGCCTTGCCATCACCGCCGGTGATCCCATCGCCAACCGCATGGCGGCAGCCGAATGGGCCCGGGCCGACAATGTCGCCAAGCTCGGCGCGCCGGTCGACCGCACCGAATGGGGCATGCTGCCGCAGACGGTGAACGCCTATTACAACTCGGTGAAGAACGAGATCGTCTTCCCCGCCGCCATCCTCCAGCAGCCGTTCTTCGCGCTGACCAACGACATCGCGGTCAATTACGGCGGGATCGGCGCGGTGATCGGCCACGAGATCGGCCACGGCTTTGACGATCAGGGCTCCAAGTCCGATGCCACGGGCGCATTGCGCAACTGGTGGACCGACGCTGACCGCGCGGCTTTCGACAAGCTCGGCGACGCGCTGGTGGCGCAATACAACGCCTTCTGCCCGTTCGACGACAGCAAGACCTGCGTCAACGGCCGCTTCACGCTGGGCGAGAACATCGGCGATGTCGGCGGGCTCAGCATGGCCTACCGCGCCTACAAGCTGGCGACCAAGGATAGGCAAGTGCCGGTGATCGACGGGTTGACCGGCGACCAGCGCTTCTTCCTCGCCTGGGCGCAGGTGTGGCGTTCGACCCAGCGCGAGGCGAACTACCGCAACCGCCTGCTCACCGATCCCCACGCGCCCGAGGAATACCGCGTCAATGGCGTCGTGCGCCAGCTCGACGAATGGTACGAGGCCTTCGGCGTCAAGCCGGGCGACGCGATGTACCTGCCGCCCGAAAAGCGCGTGCGGATCTGGTAAACTCAATTCCCCCGTCCCGGGCTTGACCCGGGACCCAGCTTTTTTGTTTGTGTGCCCGCCTTGCGCGGGCACATCCTCGGTGCTGTTTCAAGCCTTTCAGGCTTGAGCACCTGCGGCTCGCGCGCGTGCGCTCGCGGCCCGTCCTGCGGCGGGCCGGGCGGCACGTGGCTTTAGGCCCGCCCGGTCACCCAGGCGGGCCTTTTGGTTTGACTTGGCTGCTGGCCTCGTCGAAGCGGTGCGCCCATGACCGACACCCTGGCTGCAATCCTGCTCGGCATCCTCGAGGGGCTGACCGAGTTCCTGCCCGTCTCCTCAACCGGACACCTGATCCTCGCCACCGAGTTCCTGGGCTTCGACCAGAGCGAGTGGGAGGTATTCAACATCGCGATCCAGCCCGCCGCGATCCTTGCCATCGTGGTGCTTTACTGGCGCACCTTCTGGGACGTGGCCAAGGGCCTGTTCGGGTTCGAGAAGGGCGCGCTCGCCTTTGCGCGCAATCTGCTGGTGGCGTTCTTCCCGGCGGTGATCCTTGGCCTTGCCTTCGGCGACATCATCGAGACGATGCTCGGCAATGCGGTGCTGGTGTGCTGGTCGCTGATCATCGGCGGCATCGCGATCCTCGCCATCGAGCGCTGGGCCAATCCGCCCGCGGAAGGCCCGGGGGTTTCGGGCGTGCCGCTGCGCACAGCGATCCTTATCGGCCTTGTCCAGTGCCTTGCGATGATTCCCGGCGTCAGCCGTTCCGGCGCGACAATCCTCGGCGCGATGGCCTTCGGGGTGGACCGCAAGACCGCGGCCGAATTCAGCTTCTTCCTCGCCGTGCCGACCCTCTCGGGGGCGACCGTCTACCAGCTCTACAAGCATGGCGCCGGGCTGACGGCGGACGATATCCAGCTGATTGGCATCGGTTCGGTCGCCGGTTTCCTCACCGCGCTGGTGGTGGTGAAGGTGTTCGTCGCGGTGGTGACCAAGATCGGCTTTGCGCCCTTTGCCTGGTACCGGATCGTGCTCGGCGCGGCCGGGCTGGCGTGGCTGACGTTCAATTAGTTCGTCGTTCGCTGGCGCGAACGCAGACCTCCCGCCCCGCCTCCCCACCCGGCCACCAATGATACCACCAGTCTATGGTGGCCGGGTGGGGAGGCGGGGCGGGAGGTCTGCGTCACCGAAGGTGGCCCGCAAAGAAAGACTTTTCTGGAACCGTCCGCGCTGCCGCTGGTTAGGGAGTCGAACCGGCGCGCGATCAATGCAGGCCGAACGACTTCTCGGAGACTTGAGACAAAATGGCCTTGCTGGTGCTTATCGTGTTGGGCGCAACTCTGGGCTGGCTGGCCTCGATCCTCGCGCGGACCGAGGCGCCGGGCAGCATCCTGCGTCAGGTGATGCTGGGCATGATTGTATCGGTGGTGGCGGGCGAGATCGCCAATGACGGCACCATGATCGGCAGCCTTTCCTTCCTCAGTCTCGGCGTGGCGCTGGGGGCCTGTGCGGCGGCGCTGGTGCTCTATCACGCGATTGTCTCGCGCAAGCGGGTGAAGGCGTAGTTTGTTACGCCCTCAAGCGCCGGGCGGCGGACGTCCGTCCGCCTTGGCTTCCGCGGCATAAGCCGCGGCGGCCGTTCGGCCTTGCGAGACCTTCGGTCTCGATTTTCCTAGACCGGAACCGCCCCGCTGCCCCGCCCGCCGCGTAGGTGGTATTCTTGGCTACCCCGGTGCAGCACATTGTCGACATCGATCACGGCTGAATTGGCATAGGTGAACCCGGCCGGCAGGCTGCGATAGAGCCGGTCGAAATCGCGCTCCACCGTCTGGCGGTAGAGATCACCGAAGCTCTGACACACGAAATAGGTCGGCTGCAGATCGCTGATCACGTAGTCGGTGCGCATCACCCGGTCGACGTTGAGCATGATGCGGTTGGGGCTCTGCGCTTCGACCGCAAACTTCGCCTCGGTCGGGCCTGACAGGATCCCCGCGCCATAGGCCCGCACCGCGCCCGCTTCCTCGATCAGCCCGAATTCGACCGTGTACCAGTAGAGCGCGCCCAAGGCCTTCAGCCGGTTGTAGCGCATCGCCTTCCACCCGGCGCGGCCATATTCCTGCATGTAGTCGGCATAGGTGGGGTCGGTGAGCATCGGCACGTGGCCGAACACGTCGTGGAAGACGTCGGGCTCCTCGATGTAATCGAAGGTCTCGCGCGTGCGGATGAAGTTGCCCGCGGGGAAGCGGCGGTTGGCGAGGTGCCAGAAGAACACGTGATCGGGGATCAGCATCGGGACCGGCACGACGCTCCACCCGGTGAGCGCGCCAAGCTCTTCCGAGAGCTTGCCGAAGTCGGGCACGCCCCCGCGCGAGAGGTCGAGTTTTTCGAGCCCCGCCATGAAGGCCGAGCACGCGCGGCCGGGCAGCACCTCCATCTGGCGGGCGAAGAGATCGTTCCACACCGCGTGGTCTTCGGACGTGTAGGCGGTCTGCGCGGGCTCGAGCCAGTCGGCGCCGACATGCGCGGGGCGGGCGAGCGGGGCGGTAAAGACATCGGCCGCCATGTCTGGCAGGGTGGCAAAATCGGGCTGGGGGTCTGCGAGAGTCGCCATGGTTTCAGATGCTACTACTTTCGCAGGGGCTGGACAATGAAAGGGGGACAAGGATGGGCATCAAGCGCAAGGATTATGAGGTGGCGCTCGAACCGCTGACGCTCGAACTGGTGAGCATGGCGCGCTGGGTCAAGGCGAGCGGTGCGCGCGTGGTGGTGCTGTTCGAGGGACGCGACACCGCGGGCAAGGGCGGCGCGATCACCGCTGTGCGCGACAGCCTCAACCCGCGCCAATGCCGCACCGTGGCGCTGGGCAAACCCACCGAGGCCGAGATGGGCCAGTGGTACTTCCAGCGCTACATCGCCCACCTGCCCACCAAGGGCGAGATCGTGCTGTTCGACCGGAGCTGGTACAACCGCGCCGGGGTCGAGAAGGTGATGGGCTATGCCGACGCAGGCCAGGTCGAGGCGTTCCTCAAGGCCGTGTCGGCTTTCGAGAAGCTGCTGGTGGATGACGGCATCCTGCTGTTCAAATACTGGCTCGCCGCCGATCAGGCGCAGCAGGAGGAACGCCTGCGCGAGCGGCTCGAGGATCCGCTCAAGCGCTGGAAGCTCTCCCCCATCGATCTGGCCGCGCGGGAGAAATACGACGATTACACCAAGGCGCGCGAGGCGATGCTGAAGGCGACCCATACAGAGCATGCGCCGTGGACGCTGGTCGATTTCAACGACCAGCGGCGCGGCCGGCTGACGCTGGTGCGCGATCTGCTCAGCCGCATTCCGGACACCCACGAGGAGCCCGAGGCAATCGACTTTCCCGAGCTTGGGCGGAAGCCTGCGAAGGAGAAGTTCAAGGTGCTCAAGCCGATTGCGGGTTGGGAGGGGTGACCCGAAAGCCCCCTCCTCTTCAGAGGAGGGGGTTGGGGGTGGTGGCGAGCGCAGCGAGCACATGCCGCACCACCCCGTTGCGACTAGCCTCGCTTCGCTCAGCAAGTCTCGCGGCCCTCCTCTGAAGAGGAGGGCGGATCAGACGCCTGCGCTCGCCTGGGTCACCTGCCGGCCATCCGCCGCAAACGCCGCGAGCTCATACCCCGCCTCGCCCTTGCGCATCACCAGATGCAGCGCCTCGCCCGCAATCGCGGGGGAGAGGCCGCGGAACGCGAAGCTGCGCAGGCGGTTCTCGCCCAACTCGCTTGCGGCCAGTTGCAGCAACAGGCTCGCGGTCAGCGGCCCGTGTACCACGAGGCCGCGATAGCGCTCGACCTGTTCGGCATAAGGCGCATCATAGTGGATGCGGTGGGTGTTGAAGGTCAGCGCCGAATATCGGAACAGCAGCCGCGCGTCGGGGGTGAGGGTGTGGGTCGCCTCCCATCCCGAAGGATCGAACGCGCCATCGCCCGGCGGCGGCGGGCTGAGGGGTGCGTCGGGCGTGGCGGCGTCGCGATAGACCAGTGTCTGGGTCTCGATCACTGCGATGGTGCCATTGGCCTTGGTGAGATGCTCGACATCGACGAAGGCGAGGCGGCCGGAGCCGCCCTCCTTCTCGCTGACCGAAGCGATCCGGCTGCTGCGTTCGATCACCGCCCCGATGGCGATGGGCGCATGGAAGGCAATCTTCGAGGAAGCCCACATCCGGCGCGGCATGGGGAAAGGGGGCAGGAAACTGTCCGGGCTGTCGTCGCGCGCGGGGTGGCCATCCTCGCCGAGCTTGGCGGTGGGCGCCTCCGGGGTGCAGAGCGCGAAGTGGATGCCCTGCGGCATGATCGGCGGGTGCGGGCGGGCGAGGTCGAAGGTGGCGAGCCAGCGGCCGGCGAGCCCTTCGTCGAGCCGGTCCTTGGCGCGTTGCTCGCGGCCGATCCATTGATCAAAGCCCATGCGGCCCTCCCCGGTACGGGGAGGTGGCAGCGGCAAGGCCGCTGACGGAGGGGACTCGCCCCTTGCACCGACGCGCCAAGACGCGAGTCCCCTCCACCATGCTGCGCATGGTCCCCCTCCCCGTGCCGGGGAGGATCATGCCGCGCGCTCGAACACCGCCGCGATGCCTTGCCCGCCGCCGATGCACATGGTCTCGAGCCCGTAGCGCACCCCGCGCCGGTGCATCTCGTGCGCCATATCGGCGAGGATCCGCCCGCCGGTCGCGCCGATGGGGTGGCCGAGGCTGATGCCCGAGCCGTTGACGTTGAGGATCTCGCGGCGCGAATCGTCATTGCTCCACCCCCAGCCCTTGAGCACGGCGAGCACCTGCGGCGCGAAGGCCTCGTTGAGTTCGACGAGGCCGATATCGTCCCACGAATACCCGCGCCGGGCGAACAGCCGCTCAACTGCGGGCACCGGGCCGATGCCCATGCGCGAGGGATCGCACCCCGCCGCCGCCCAGCCGCCGAACCACAGCATCGGGGTGAGGCCCAGTTCTTCGAGCTTGTCCTCGGCAACCACCAGACAGGCAGCGGCGGCATCGTTCTGCTGGCTGGCATTGCCCGCAGTGACGATGGCCTCGGGGTCGCGGCGCAGGTCGATGGGAGCGAGTTTGCCGAGCGTCTCCATCGAGGCGTCGGTGCGATACCCCTCGTCATGGTCAAAGATCACCGGATCGCCCTTGCGCTGCGGGATTGCGACGGGGACGAGCTGCTCGGCGAACTTGCCCTCGGCCCAGGCCCGCGCGGCGTTCTGGTGCGAGCGGACGGCGAAGGCGTCGGCCTCCTCGCGCGAGATGCCGTAGTCCTTGGCGAGGTTTTCCGCCGTCTCGATCATGCCGGTGATCACGCCGAAGCGCTCGACCGGCTGGCTCATCACCCGACCCCGGCTGAGGCGGTCATGCAGCACCATGTCCCCCATGCGAACGCCCCCGCGCGCTGCGAGGGTGTAATGCTCGACGTTGGACATGGACTCGACCCCGCCCGCGACGACTACGTCGGCCATGCCGGTCTCGACCATCATCGCCGCCGTCGCCACCGCCTGCACGCCCGATCCGCAGCGGCGGTCGAGCTGGAAGCCGGGGACGTCGAGCGGCAAGCCCGCCGCGAGCCAGCTCCAGTGGCCGATCGCGGGCGCCTCGCCATTGCCGTAGCCTTGCGAGAAGACCACGTCGTCAACCCGCGCCGGGTCGATGCCAGAGCGCTCCATCAAGGCCTTGAGGATCACCGCGCCCAATTGGCCTGCGTTCAAGCTTGAAAGCCCGCCGAGGAACTTGCCCACCGGGGTGCGCAGGGGGGTGCAGATAGCGGCGCGTCTGGTCATGTTCTGTCCTTGTCCGAAAGAGCCACCGTCCCCGCGTCGACCAGCTTGCCGATCGCACCCGAGGAGAGGCCGAGTTTGTCGCTGAGCACCTCTTCCGAATGCTCGCCGAGATAGGGTGCGGGCGCGGGGGCACCCGCATCGCGGCCCGGCAGATTGGCGAAGCTGCGGGTGGCAGGATAGTCGAACCCGCTCGGGTTGGCAGGTGCAGGGCCGAAGAGCGGGTTGTCTGCTACTAAGACCGGGTCATTCGCAGCTTCGAAGGCGGTGCGATAGCGTTCAAAGGTGCAGGTCTCGGCCGTCATGCCGGCTTCGAGCTCTGCGTAATCCATCGTCTCCGCCGCACTCTGGAACAGCGCGAACAGCGCAGCGCGGTGCTGGAAGCGGGGGGTGTCGCCATCGGCGAAGCGGACGCCGTGTTCGGCTTCCAGGGAGGCGATGCCGGCCTCGACCCCGAACGCCTTGACCAGCCCGCCCCACTGCTTCGCCGTCAGCGCCGCGACCATGAACCTGACGCCGTCCTTCGCCCGGAAATCGCGCCCGAACGCGCCCCAGATCGCGTTGCCCAATCGCTCGCGGTCCCCGCCGCGGTAGAGCACCTCGGCCATCAGACCCGCGTTCGCCATTGTCCCGATCGCGACGTCGCCCAAGGGCAGGCGCACCTCGCTGCCCTCGCCCGTCCGGTCGCGGTGACGCAGCGCGGCGAGCATGGCGAAGGCGCCATAGGCCCCGGTGATGAAATCCCACGCGGGGAGCACCTGATTGACCGGCGGCGCGGTGGCCGGGTCCCACTCCTCCGGCCCGCACATCAGCGGGTATCCGGCCGCGGCGTTCACCGTGAAATCCATCGCCTGGCGCCCGTCATGCCAGCCCATGACGCGCAGGGAGATCATGTCGGCGCGCTTGGCCTGCATCGCTGCGTGGCTGAGAAAGCTCTGCTCGGGCAGGTTGGTGATGCACTGGCCGACCTTGGCGGCCAGCTCCACCAGCAGCTCGCGCCCCTCGCCCGATTGCAGATCGAGCGCCACGGACTTCTTGGCGCGGTTGAGGTTCTCCCACGAGAGCGAGCGGCCCTCGCGGGTGAGCATGTAGCGGTTGTAATCGAGCCCGCCCGCCTTGTGGTCGACGCGGATCACCTCCGCGCCCAGCTGCGCGCAGTAAAGCCCCGCGGTGGGCGAGGCGACGAAGCTGGAGACTTCGACGATCGAGAGGTCGTTGAGAAGGTTATACATCAGGTCCTCCCCGGCACGGGGAGGGGGACCATGCGAAGCATGGTGGAGGGGACTCGCCGCCTGCGCCGCGCTGCCGAAGAATCCCCTCCGTCAGCCGCCTGCGGCGTCTGCCACCTCCCCGTGCCGGGGAGGATCATGCGGCCGCCCACTCGCGCAGCATGTGCTTGGCGATCTGGAGCTGGAGGATCTGCGTCGTGCCTTCATAGATGCGGTAGATGCGCGCATCGCGGAAGAAGCGTTCGGCGTCGTATTCGGCAAGGTAGCCCGCGCCGCCATAGATTTGCACCACGCGGTCGACCACGCGGCCGCACATTTCCGAAGCGAAAACCTTGAAGGCGGCGGCTTTCACCAGAATGTTCTCGCCCCGGTCGGCGCGCGCGGTGACGTCCTTCATCATCGCTTCGGCCGCATAGATCTCGATCTCGCTGTCGGCGAGCATCTGCTGGATCAGCTGGAAGTTGGCGATGGGCTCGCCAAACGCCTTGCGTTCGTTGGCGTAGCGCAAGGCGCTGTCCAGAGCCCGGCGGGCGTAGCCGGTCGCCGCCGCACCCACCGAGATGCGGCCATTGTCGAGGCTCTTCATCGCGAAGACGAAGCCCTTGCCGGTCTCCCCGCCGAGCAGCGCATCCCCCGGCACGCGCACATCGTCGAGCATGATGTCCGAGATGTGCGAGCCGCTCTGGCCCATCTTCCGGTCGGGCGATCCGGTCGAGACACCCGGCGCGTTCATCGGCACGAGGAAGGCGCTGACATGGGCGTTCTTGGGCAGCGCTTCCTTGCTGGTGCGCGCCATGATCAGCGCGACATCGGCGTGGGGGGCGTTGGTGATGTAGCGCTTGGTGCCGTTGAGGATCCAGCCATTGCCGTCCGGATCGGGGACGGCGCTGGTCGCAAGGCCCGCAGAATCGCTGCCCGAGCCGGGTTCCGTGAGGCCGAAGCAGGCGATCCGGCCTTCGGCGATCCTGGGATACCATTCGGCCTTCTGCGCCTCGGTCGCGCCGTTCTTGAGCGCGCTCGCGAACATCCCGACGTTGATCGAGAAGATCGACCGGTACGCGGGCGCGGCATAGGCCATGATGTTCACGACGCGCGCATATTGCGTCATGTTGAGCCCCGCGCCGCCATATTCCTCGGGCACCGAGAGGCCGAACAGACCCATCTCGCGCATCTCGTTGACGATGGACTCGGGGATGCGATCCTCGGCGATCACCTGCGCTTCGGCGGGGATCAGGCGCTCGCGGACATAGCGCGCGAGCTGCTCGGCGAATTGTTCGAAGGTCTCTTCGTCCATGCCGCTGTTCACGGGCGCGGCAAGATTGGCGGGGGCGTTCATGGTGTCGGCATCCTTGTGAGGGGGCGCCTCGCCCGCCTAACGGCGGGCCTCGGCGGCGTCGCCTGTCATTTCGGCAGGCGCATCGGTGGGCAGGGCTTCGGGCGGGAGGCGGCGCTCGTCGAGCATGCTCGCCGCCTCGTCCAGCGCCTTGGCCTCGCCCGGGCTGACCGCGCCGGCTTCGCGCGCCTCCTCGCTCCCGCAGGCGGCGAGCGCGAGGGCTAGAACTGCGGCGAGCAGGGGGGCGCGGGGCACGGGGCGGGCCTATTCGGGCGCGTCTTCGCTTTCGCCCGCCGCCTCGAGCGCCTTGCCCGCAACCGCCGCTGCGGCATCGCCCGCAGCGGTCGCGCCGGGTTCGGGCACGACCGGTGCGGGTGCGTCGGTGGCGGTAGCGGAAGGATCGGCAACCGGCGCATCGGTGACAGGCGCGAGCGCGCTGTCGGCGGGCATCTCGACCGTATCGGCGCTCGCCTCGGACGAGGCATCGTCGGCGCTGCCGCAAGCGGCAAGGGTCAGGGTGGCGGCAGTCAGGGCGGTAAGGCTCAAAAGCTTGCGCATGGCTCGGGTTCTCTCCAGTCGCGCGGATGCGGGGCATAGCGCCTCCGACCGCGATTATGCGAGGGGTTTAGCCATGCCTTGCCCCGCCCGCCAAGTGCCAAATGGGCACACCCGTCTTGCAAGCGATGGGGAAGGGCCAAGAGGCGTGATATTCGCCACGCATGATCAAGGAAGCCATCCGTTCGCCCCGCGGTGTCCTCGCGCTGCTCGGCGCAGGTGTCCTGCCCGCCGCCCTCCTGTCCTCGGCGGTGAGCGCGCAGCCCGTGCCCGATGCCTTCACCGTGGTGGAGAGCGGCCAGCGCTTCGACACGCTGCAGGACGCGGTCAATGCCATCGGGCAGGGCCGCGGCACGATCCGCATCGCGCCCGGCACCTACCGCCAATGCGCGGTGCAGGAAGCAGGCGTGATCGTCTACGAAGCGCCCGAGCCCGGCAGCGTCACCTTCACCGCGCGTTCGTGCGAGGGCAAAGCGGCCTTCGTGCTGCGCGGCATCGGCGCGGAGATCAGGGGCATCACCTTCTCGAACCTGCGCGTCGCTGACGGCAACGGCGCGGGCATCCGGCTCGAGAAGGGCGCGCTCAACGTCGCCTATGCGCGGTTCGAGAACAGCCAGCAGGGCATCCTCACCGCAAACGACCCTGCCAGCCGCATCTATATCACCCGCTCGACTTTCACCGGGCTTGGCACCTGCGAGAATTCCGCCGGCTGCGCGCATTCGATCTATATCGGCAATTACGGCTCGCTGACCGTGCGCGAAAGCCGGTTCGAGCGCGGCATGGGCGGGCACTACGTCAAGGCCCGCAGCCGCGAGGTGGTAATCGAGAACAACAGCTTCGATGACGCCAACGGCAAGGCGACCAACTACATGATCGACCTGCCCGCCGGCAGCATCGGGCGCATCGCCGACAACTGGTTCGTCCAAGGCCGCGACAAGGAGAACTACTCCGCCTTCATCGCGCTGGGCGCGGAAGACCTGCTGCATCCGTCAGACGGGCTGGTGGTCGAAAAGAACGAGGCCCGCTTCGTCCCCGGCCTGTCGCGCAACAGCGTGTTCCTCGCCGACTGGACCGGCAGCCGCGTGGTGATGCAGGGCAACCGCATCGCGGGCGGGATCAAGCAGTACGAACAGCGCTAAAGCGCGCGGAAGGCGGGGGCGTAGGTCACCTCGCCCGCCGGCAACTCGCCTCTCAGGACGAGGCACTGGAAATACTCCGGCGGGGGGCCGGGGTAGCGCAGTTGCGGCTCGTGGCGGAAGCCGAAGCGACCGTAGTAATCCGGGCTGCCGAGCAGCACGATCCCCGCCGCCCCGTTCTCACGCAAGGTCGCAATGCCCTGCCGGATCAGCGCGCTGCCGATTCCCTGCCGGTGGAGTTCGGGCCAGACCGAAACCGGGCCGAGGTCGTACCAGTCGGGCGTGCCGTCGCCGATCGTGACCCGCGAGAAGGCGATGTGGCCGACGATCCGCGCCCCATCCTCGGCCACCAGCGAAAGCGCGAGATCACCGTCGCGGCGCAGCGCGTCGACCAGATGCTGTTCGTCGCCCTCGCTGAAGGGCATGTCGCAGAAGGCCGCTTCGGTGAGGCGGTGGATGGTGGCCTCGTCACCCGCTTGTTCGCGGCGGATGGTAACGGTCGTCACGTCAGCAAATGCCCTGACCGGTCCCGCTTGGTCGCCAGATAGCGGGCGTTGTGCGGGTTCTCCGGGAGCTGGTGCGGCACGCGCTCGCTCACCGTGATCCCTGCCGCCTCCAGCGCCCGCACCTTGGCCGGGTTGTTGGTGAGCAGGCGAATGGTGGTCGCTCCCAGCAGCTCGAGCATCCGCGCGGCCACGGGGAAGTCGCGCGCTTCGTCGGGCAGGCCGAGGCGCTGGTTGGCCTCGACGGTATCAAAACCCTGATCCTGCAGGCGGTAGGCGCGCAGCTTGTTGACGAGCCCGATCCCGCGCCCCTCCTGCCGCATGTAGAGCAGCACGCCCCAGCCGGAGTCCCCGTTGGCCGCCTCGCCCGCCATCGCGTGGAGCGCGGCGTCGAGTTGCGGGCCGCAGTCGCATTTGAGGCTGCCGAGGATGTCGCCGGTGAGGCATTCAGAATGGAGCCGCACCAGCGGCTGGCGGTCGCCGTTCTGCTTGCCGATGATCAGCGCCACGTGTTCGCGCAGGTCGGCGGCGGAGCGGAAGGCGACGATCTCGGCGTCCTCGCAGGCGCTGATGGGCAGGCGCGCGCGGGTGACGATCCGCAAGCGGCCCGCTTGCGAGTAGGCGGCAAGGTCGCTTGCGGCGACCGGGAGCGCCTCGCCTGCGGCTTCGGCGTCGACCATGAAGGCCGGGAGGATGCCCGCGATCCGCGCCAGTTCGAGCGCGGCGGCGGCGGTCTCGGCCCAGTCGAGCGTCACCGCCTTGAACGGGCCCTTGAGCGGGTTGCCGAGGTCGAGCGCCGGGTCGGCGATGGGGAGAGCGTCGCGCAAGGTGAAATCCTCGCCGCCCGCGATCAGGACGGGGGCGTGCGGCACGGCGGCCTCTTTCTGGTTGGCAAGCTTCAGAGTTGCCGCGCGCGCGGCGGAGATCAGCATCTGCGGCGCGCGGGCATCCGGCGCGGTCGCTGTCTCGACGGGGAGTAGCACAGGCCCGCCCTCGAACGCCAACGGCCAGCCGTGGCGCAAGGCGTCCACCGCCTGCGCGGCGCGGCGTTCAGGCGATGGCCCGAGCGTCAGAGGTCAAACTCCGTGATCAGCGGGACGTGATCCGACGGCTGCTCCCATGCGCGGGCGTCCTCGAGCACGCGGTGGCCTCGCGATTGCTGCGCGACCTCGGGCGAGGCCCACATGTGATCCAGGCGGCGGCCCTTGTCGTTCTCCTGCCAGCCGGGATTGCGATAACTCCACCACGAGTAGTAGCGCTGCGGCGCGGGGGTGTGCTGGCGGCCCAGATCGACCCAGCCGTGGGCGTCCTGAAAGCGGCCCAAAGTCTCGACCTCGATGGGCGTGTGGCTGACCACCTTGAGGAGCTGCTTGTGGCTCCACACGTCGCTCTCCAAGGGCGCGATGTTGAAATCGCCGACGATCAGGGTGGGCTTGTCGAGCGTATCGGCCCACCTCGTCATCCGCCCGAGGAAATCGAGCTTCTGGCCGAACTTGGGGTTCTGATCGCGGTCGGGAATGTCGCCGCCCGCCGGTATATAGACGTTCTCGAGCCAAAGATCGCGGCCCACTACCTCGACCCCGATATGCCGCGCCTCGCCATTGTCCTGCCAGTCGTGGCGCGTGACTTCGCGGATCGGGACGCGGGCAACCGTCGCGACGCCGTGGTAGCCCTTCTGCCCGCTCACCGCCTGATGGGTGTAGCCCAGCGCCGCCAATGCCTCGGCCGGGAAGAGGTGGCTCTCGCACTTGATTTCCTGCAGGCACAGGATGTCGGGCGCGGCCTCGGTGAGCAGCTTTTCGATGAGGCCGACGCGCAAGCGTGCGGAGTTGATGTTCCAGGTGGCGACAGAGAGCTTTGGGGTCAGCATGGAGGCGGACTTAGGGGCTGGAACGCGCGCCCTCAAGGGGCGAAGCGATTTGGCGACAAGGAAGGCCCTTAAGCAGCGGAGCGGTAGGGCGACAAGGAAGGCCCTCAAGCAGCGGAGTGGTAGGGCGACAAGGAAGGCCCTCAAGCAGCGGAGCGGTAGGGCGACAAGGACTCCACGTTTCACTTTATTGTCGCATCATCGCGCGATAGGCCCCCCTGATCCCCCTGATCCCCCTGAGCCCCCCTCCGGAGACCCGCCATGATGACCCGCACCCTGCTTGCCGCCCTGCTGCTCGCGTCCGCCGCCGCCACGCCGGCGCTTGCCAAGGACCGCCGCGCCAAGCCGCCGGAAGAGCCGCGTGCGAAGAACGTCATCCTGTTCATCGGTGACGGCATGGGCATCGCCACCATCACCGCCGCGCGCATCTATGACGGCCAGAAGCGCGGGGAGACGGGCGAGGAGAACCAGCTCAGCTTCGAGAAATTTCCCAACGTGGCGCTGGTCAAGACCTACAACACCAACGCGCAGGTGCCTGATAGCGCGGGCACGGCGACCGCGATGCATTCGGGGCAGAAGACCCGCATCGGGGTGCTCGGGATCGGGCCCGCGGCGGAGAAGGGCGTGTGCAAGGACGCGCTCGCCCACCCGCTGCCGCTGCTGGGCGAGGAAGTGAAGGCGCGCGGCCTCGCATTGGGGATCGTCACCACGACCCGCATCACCCACGCGACCCCGGCCAGCGTCTATTCGCGCAGCGCCGACCGTGACTGGGAGGCCGACACCAACATCCCCGCCGACCAGCAGGGCCAGGGCTGCAGGGACATCGCGCTGCAGCTGGCCGAAGCGAAGTTCGATCTCGCGCTCGGCGGCGGGGCGCGGAGTTTCTATGGCAAGGCGGGCGGCGGGCGCAGGAGCGATCCGGCGGCCGATCTGGCCGCACAATGGGCCGCGAAAAACGGCGGCGTCGTGGTGAAGGATGCCGCCGCCCTCGCCGCTGCGCCTGCCGGCAAGCCGGTGCTCGGGCTGTTCAACGCCGACCACATGACCTTCATGGCCGAGCGCAAGGCGGACTCGCCCGAGCCGACCCTGACCGAGATGACCGCTGCGGCGATCACCCGGCTGAAGTCCGATCCCGACGGCTTCTACCTGATGGTCGAGGGCGGGCGGATCGATCACGCGCACCATGCGGGGCAGGCGGGCTTTGCGCTGGAGGAGGCGGTCGAGTTCGCCCGCGCGGTGCAGTGGGCGGTCGAGAACACCGACCCGGCCGAAACGCTGATCATGGTGACTGCCGATCACAGCCACGTCTTCACCATCGCCGGCTATCCGCAGCGCGGGAACGATATCCTCGGGCTGGTGGTCGCGCCTCCGGGCCGCGGCGAGGATGGCGGGGACGGCAAGAGCCCGGTGCTGGCGGCGGACGGCAAGCCCTACACGACGCTCGGCTATGCGAATGGCCCCGGCGCGGTAAAGGGCGAGCGTCCGGTGCCGGACACGGGTATCGGCGCGCGGCAGCAGTCGCTGGTGCCGACCGGGGGCGAGACCCACGCGGGCGAGGATGTCGCCCTGTTCGCCACCGGCCCGGGCGCGCAGAGGGCGCGCGGGGTGATCGAGCAGAACGTGATATATAACATCATCCGCAAGGCGCTGGGCTGGGAGAAGTAAGAACCCGAGCGTGAGGGCGCGCACTGATCCGGTCGCGCAGCGACCGCAAGGCCGAACGGCCGCCCGAGCTTATGCGAGGAAAGCCAAGCGGGCCGGATGGCCCGCGCCCGGCGCTTGAGGGCGCGAACAAAAACGCCCGGAACTCAAAACCAAAAACACAAAAACCCCCGACCCGGGGGCGATGGGTCGAGGGTTCCATGGAGCGTTCGTCACGCTTGTGCAAGGCAGGCCCTTCTGAAGGGTGGGCAACAGGGGGGAAACCTCCCTTCGACCCGCCTTGTTGAGAATGATTAGCTGGTTTTGCCTTTCACTCACATGAACGCGGCAAGTTTTTTGTCGCTTTCATACAACCGTTCGTCGGACGACCGGTTATCCCGGGCGACGGGCCGTGCGGCGCGGATCCTTGAAGGTGAAGGTGCTGTCGGCCACCGCCACGCCGTAGCGCTGGTTCGAAAGCTCCACCCGGGTGCGGTTGTTCTGGGCGTCGAGCGCGACCCAGTAGGCGAGCTGCAAGCCCCCGGGCGCGGCGGCGTTGCGCGTGAAGATCAGCGTGATCATCCCGAATTCGGGCTTCTTGGGATCGCGCACCTGGACGCTGATCACGTCCTTGTTCGAGGTCGGCATCAGCTTGCCGAAGCGCTTCACGTCCTTGTCCGGATCGAACAGCGCGCCCAGCGGCGAGTTGCCGATTGGCCAGCGTTCGACCTGCGCGACCTCGTAGTCGATCACATAGAGCGACTTGCCGTTGGAGATGACGAGGAAATCGGCGTTCTTGCCGTAGTCGAAGCGGATCTTGCCCGGGCGCTTCAGGGTCATCACCCCGCGCAGCGCCTGGCCGTTGCGGTCGGTCTGGACGAAGTCGGCCTTCATGGTCGAGATCGACCGCAAGGCGGTGACGACGCGGTCGAGATCGGAAGCGGCGGCCTGCGCGGCGGCGGGCGCGGTCAGCGGGGCGGGACCGCCCGGCGCAAGACCAAACGCAAGCGCGCCGACCCCGAGGCCGGCGGCTGCGATACGAAGCGTAAGCGATGCTGTTTTCATGCCACTGCGCCTAGGTCGCATGGCTTGAACTGTCGATGAATTACCGCGCGTGTCGCCATACGGGTTCGCGCGGGAAGCCTTACTTGATCTTGGCTTCCTTGAATTCGACATGCTTGCGCGCGACCGGATCGTACTTGCGGAAGCTCATCTTCTCGGTGATGTTGCGCGGGTTCTTCTTGGTCACGTAGAAGAAACCGGTGCCTTCGCTCGAGACGAGGCGGATCTTGACGGTGGTGGGCTTCGCCATGGCGGTATCCTGTCAACTGGGTCGGCCCCTCGGGTGCGTCTCGCGGGGCTAAAAAGCAAATAGCGGCGCGCCCGGAAGGCCCGGCACACCGCCACATGGGCGCGCCATTCGCCGATTCACGGGGAAAAGTCAAGGCGAGGTTGGGGGGCGGCTTACCAGTCACCGGCGCTTGGCTTGCCGCGATTGGCCTTCACCGCACCGCGCACTTTCTTGACCTTCAGCCGCTCGGTTTTGCCGACGCGGTTGAGCCGGGTCTTTGCCCGGCGCTTGGGCTCGGTCTCCGCCTCATTCAGCAGCGCGGCCAGCTTGACCCGTGCGTCCTGCCGGTTGGCCTCCTGCGTGCGGTGGGCCTTGGAGGTTACGATGAGGTCGCCGTTCCCGGCCAGCTTCGCCCCGGCCAGCTTGCGCAGCCGCGCGAACACCGGGGGCGAGAGGCGCAGGGCGTAGATATTGACCCGCAGCTCCACTTCCGTGGCGACCT
>JACESM010000041.1 GCA_013911835.1 Porphyrobacter sp.
CCATCGCGTCGCCGCCGATGGAGTCGGCCACCTGGTGCGCGAGTTCGGCCTCGCGGTCGGTGACGATGACCTTGGCACCCTCGCGCGCCAGCGCCTCGCAATCGGCCTTGCCCAGCCCCATCGCCCCGCCCGTCACGAGCGCCACCCTGCCCGCTACCCGCCCTGCCATCTGCCTTCTCCCAAAGCGTTTTTTCTGCGCGGCCAGCCTATCGGGCGGGGAAGCCCCCGCCACTGTCGAAAGCGCGAGGGCGGCGCAGCACGCCCCGGCCAGCACGCGAGACGACCCGATGACGCTACGGAATCGAGGTTTCGCGCGGGCATGTGATGTTTTTGTCGCAGTTTGGCGCGGTCACTATCGCTTTTGCTGATGGCGCGCGCGCAGCCGCATCATACACCTGCAAGGGTACCCGAAGGCTTTGGCCGATGGGCATGAGGAGACATGCCGCGGGTCGGGGAAATAACAGGGTGCGCGGGCAAGCCGCGGCCTGATGGGGAGAGAGGAACATGAACACTTTCCGTGCCCGAATTGCATCCGGCGTCCACCGCGATGCCATGCGCCGCGCCCTGCTGTGCGGGGCCGCGCTGAGTGGCATCGCCGCCATGCCCGGCGCCGCCTTCGCTCAGGATGCCGCGGACAGCGCCGAGGCGGATGACGATGTTCCGGTGATCGTCGTCCAGGCCCGCCGCCAGAACGAAACCCTCCAGGAAGTCCCCGTCACCGTCACCGCGATCGGCGGCGGAACGCTCGAGAACTACAGCATCGACAATATCGCGGACGTGACCAGCCGGGTGCCGACGCTCAACGTGCAGGTCGGCGGTTCGGGCTCGGGCGGGCAGCTGTCCCTGCGCGGCGTGGGCTCGTCGAACATCTCGGCGGCGTTCGATTCCGCCGTCGCGCTCGATTTCGACGGCGTGGTCGCCTCCAGCATGCGGCTTGTCCAGTCGGGCTTCTTCGATGTCGAGCAGATCGACGTGCTGCGCGGGCCGCAATCCCTGTTCTTCGGCAAGTCGGCCACCGCCGGCGTGCTCTCGATCCGGACCGCCAACCCCACCTCGACCTGGCAGGTCGGTGCGCGCGGCAGTTACGAGTTCGAGGAGAAGGGCTACCTCGTCTCGGGCTTCATCTCGGGCCCGATCACCGACACGCTGGGGGTCCGCCTTGCCGCGCAGTTCAACGACATCGACGAGTTCCAGCGGCTCCAGGCGGGCACCCCGGCCGTCAACCAGGAGCGCGGCCTCAAGGAGTTCATCGGCCGCCTGACACTCGACTGGAATCCCTCGGACCGCTTCAGGGCCAACCTCAAGGTGCAGTACACCCGCAACGAGAATGACGGCGCGATCGGCACGGCCGAAATCTTCTGCGGCGCCAACGGCACCCCCGACCCCGTCGTTCTGCTGGGCGGCCTGGTCAACATCCCGGCGGGCTACGACTGCAACGTCTTCGACCAGCGCTACTACCTGAGCGACGCCGCCGTGCCGCTCGCGCCCGGCGTGCCGACACCCTCGCGCGCGGCGGGCCGCAACGGGGTGCCCTTCGGCGAAAGCGACCTGTGGTTCGGCAGGCTGCAATTCGATCTCGACCTCTCCGATGCACTCACCCTCACCTCGGTGACCGGGCTGCTCAACCTCGATGCGGTCGATTTCGACTGCTACGCCTATGGCGGCTTCCTGACCGGGCCCGGCGGCGTGCGCCTGCCGGGCGCCGCGGGCTGTTCGGACCCACGCAACGCGCTCGAGCAGTACAGCCAGGAACTGCGCCTCCGGTCGGATTTCGACGGGCCGATCAACTTCATGCTCGGCGCCTTCTACGAGGATCGCACCTTCATCTTCGACACCGCCCAGCAGGGGGTGAACATCTCGTTCCTCGGGCCCGACCCGGTGACCGGGTTCACCTATGACTGGGACAAGATCCACACGACCAAGACCGAAGCCCTGTCGTTCTTCGGCAGCCTGAGCTGGAACCTCACCGAACAGCTCGAATTGTCGGGCGGTCTGCGCTGGACCGACGAGCAGAAGGTGCAAACCATCGCGGTGCCCTACCTGCACACCTTCCTGCAAGGGCCGGGCTTCGTGGCACCGGGCTTCTTCTCGGGCCCGATCAACTTTGCCGACGACAACTTCTCGCCCGAAGTCACGCTGCGCTACAAGGCGAGCGACGACATCAACATCTTCGCCTCGTTCAAGACCGGCTTCAAGTCGGGCGGGATCGACAACTCGGCGCTGCCCTCCAACAGCCTCAGCCAGGCGGCGCTGTCGGGCGATTTCAGCTCGCTGATCTTCGATTCGGAAAAGGCCAAGGGCGGCGAAATCGGCATCAAGTCGCAGTGGGACGACCGCAACATCACCCTGAACGCCACCGCCTACTACTACGTGTTCGAGGATCTGCAGGTGCAGAACTTCAATGCGGTGACCATCCAGTTCGTCACCAGCAACGCGGGCGAGCTGACCACCAAGGGGGTCGATCTGGAAGCCGGATGGCGCACCCCGATCGACGGGCTGAACCTCTCGGCCAACCTCAGTTACCTCGATGCGCAATACACCGCCGAGTTCCTCCAGCCGGGGGGCCAGGGCGGTGTGATCGACCTCGACGGCCGCCGCGGCAGCCAGGCGCCCGAATGGGCCGGCAACATCGCGGCCGACTGGACGGTGCCGCTCAGCGACAGCCTCGAGCTGTTCCTGTCGGGCAATGCTGCCTACAACGATGGCTACATCACCGACGAGACCTCGTTCAACGACTACGTCCAGCCGAGCTTCTGGCTGCTCGATGCCAACGTCTCGATCGGGCATCCGGACGGCAAGTGGAAGCTGTCGCTGATCGCGCAGAACCTCACCGACAAGATCTTCGTGATCACCAGCGGCGGGCGTCCGTTCCTGCCCGCAGGGAATGACGCCAATGGCAGGCCGCTGGGCGACGATCTGGTGCTGACCCAGAACCGCGGCCGTCAGGTCTTCGCCGAGGTCAGCTTCAAGTTCTGATCGCGCCCGAAGCAGGGGGACAGGGGGCGGGCCGGCGACGGCTCGCCCCCTTCTGCCTGGTCGCGCACAAAAGTGCCAATTGCCGGTCGCCCCGGCGCGCGGCAGGGTCGCGGCCGAACCGGGAGAGGAATATCATGTCACGCGAAACGCTGGTCGCCATGACCCGCAATCTCGTCGCCCACGGCGCGGCGGACACGATGGAATATGCAGGCGACATCGTCCGCATTCCCGCCAGCGCCTACACCGATCCGCAAGTGTTCGAGACCGAGAAGAAGCAGATATTCCGCCGCCTGCCGCTGATGGTCGCGCCCTCGTGCGAGCTGCCCAACCCCGGCGACTTCAAGGCGATGGACATCTGCGGCGTGCCGCTGCTGCTCTCCCGCCAGAAGGACGGGAGCATGGGCGCCTTCCTCAACATGTGCACCCACCGCGGCAACCCGCTGGCGAGCGGCTGCGGCAATGCCAGCCGCTTCACCTGCGGCTATCACGGCTGGACCTTCAAGGCCGACGGCGACCTCATCGGTGTCGCCAGCCCGCAGGACTTCGGCAAGATCGATAAAGCTGCGCATTGCTTGACGAAGTTCCCGGTCTACGAGAATGCGGGGCTGATCTGGGTGACGCTCGACCCGCACTCCAAGCTCTCCATCGCCGATTACCTGTGCGGCTATGACGAGCTTCTGAAGGCCTTCGAATTCGAAGGCTGGACGCTGTTCGCGCAGCGCACGCTCGCGGGGCCGAACTGGAAGACGGCGTACGACGGCTATCTCGATTTCTACCACCTGCCGGTGCTCCACAAGGACACCTTCGGCGCCAACTTCTACAACCGCGCCAACTACTTCGCCTTCGGCCCCCACCAGCGCCTCTCGACCCCGTCAAAGTTCGCGATCAAGGTGCAAGGGGACGACGACCAGCAGCTCGACCTTGAGGCGATGGCCGACGACGAGCTGCCGCAGGAAGTGCTTGTGCAGGGCGTGTGGACGATCTTCCCGCACATCTCGATCGCCAGCTTCTACGGCGGCGGCCAGCGCGGGGCGATGATCAGCCAGCTCTTCCCGGGCGAGAAGGTGGGCGAGAGCTACACCACCCAGTTCTACGTCATGGAAAACCAGCCCGAGACCCCCGAACAGGTCCAGGCCGCGCACGACCAGTTCAATTTCCTCGAGATCGTGGTGCGCGACGAGGATTACGCCACCGGCAAGCGCCAGCAGCAGGCTTTGGCATCAGGGCTGATGAAGGAGGTGCTGTTCGGCCGCAACGAGAAGGGCGGACAGGTGTTTCACCAATGGGTGAAGCGGCTGGTCGCGGCGAGCGACGCGGAGCTGGTGGAGATTTTCGCGGGCGAGCAGCGGCAGGCGGCGGAGTAGGCCTTCGGCACCCTTCGGAGCGACTGCTTTCGGGATTGCTGGAGCTTGGGCTGAACGTCCGCAAGTGGGTGGATTGTGTTGAAAAACCCGGCGCTGAGATCGGGGCTTGCGCGAGCCTGATCGCCGTGCGGAGCCTTCGCCCCCGGTTATGCGGGGGCTGGGGTGGCTGGCATCGGGATCAGCTTGGCCATTTTGCGGAGGTTTTGGGCGGTGGCGGCGAGGAGGAACTCGTCTCTTGCGCCGTTTGGACCTCGCAGGCGCAGGCGATCCATTCTGAGAATGCGCTTGAGGTGCGCGAACAGCATTTCGACCTTCTTTCTCTGGCGGCGCGAGACCAGATAGGCGTCGGTCGTGGCGATATCGCGGGCGAGCTCCCGGGCGCCCTCGTGAACTGATCGCAGGATCTTGCGCGCTGGTTGTGTCGGGCAACAGCGCGGTTTGAGAGCGCAGACGTCACAGTCGAGCTTGCTGGCGCGGTAGCGCAGCATGCCGTTCTCATCGACGAACGGCCGATCCTCGCGATAGACCTTCTGCCTCTGGCGCAGCCGCTTGCCGGCAGGACAGATATAGCTGTCGTCGTCGTGGTCGTAGCTGAAGGCCGAACGCTCGAAGGTATCGTCGCGGCGGGCGGACTTGTCGAACACGGGGATGTGCGGCTCGATCCCGCGCTCCTCGACCAGCCAGGACAGGTTCCTGGCATCGCCATACCCGGCATCGCCCACGAGCCGCTCGGGCCACAGACCAAAGCGCTCCTGCGTTCTGTCGATCATGCGGCGCTGGGCGGTCACCTCGGCCTGACGGATGGCGGTGGTCGCCTCGACATCGACGATCACCGCGTTCTGGAGATCAATAAGGTAATTGGTGGCATAGGCGAAGAAGGCGCGCTCGCGGCTTGCTGCCGTCCAGCGTGCGGCCGGATCGGCCACCGCCAGCTGCTTGGGCGGCACCGGGGTTGCGCCCCCGAAGGCCGCATCGTCGAGCACAGCCAGATACTCGCGAACGGCATGGCTGGTGGCCGGGTCCGGCAGACCATCGGCCTGATCGACGGCATGCTGGCGGTTCACATCGGCGCGCACGAGGCTGCCATCGACCGCGAAGCCTTCACCGCCGACCAACCCCTCGGCAATGCAGCGCGCCACGGTCGTCTCGAACAGCTGGCGCAGCACATCACTGTCGCGGAAGCGCCCGTGCCGGTTCTTCGAGAAGGTCGAGTGGTCGGGCACATCGCCTTCCAGCCCGAGGCGACAGAACCAGCGATAGGCGAGGTTCAAATGCACCTCCTCGCACAGCCGCCGCTCGGACCGGATGCCCATGCAATAGCCGATGATCAGCATCCGGATCATCAGCTCGGGATCGACCGAGGGCCGACCGGTCGAGCTGTAAAAGGGGCGCAGATGTTCACGAATGCCCGACAGGTCAACGAACCGGTCGATCGAGCGCAGCAGGTGATCCGCCGGCACATGCCGCTCCAGGTTGAAGCTGTAGAACAGCGCCTCCTGCGCCACCGTCCGTTCGCCCATCATACGCCCGTCTCCACTTGCTTGCAGAGACATTGAATCAATACTTTAGCGCCATTGCAAGGGGGAGTTTTTCAACACAATCGGGTGGGTTTCTGCCAATCGCAGCTCACTTCCTGCTGGAAGATTCGACACACGATTGCAAAGGACTTCTCAGACTATTGGCGATGGGGGCGGCGTGATGGCGCGGTTGGTTGGTGGCGATTTTGGTGAAGAACGGCCCGAGACGCAAATGTCTCAGGAATTCAAGGATTGGTATGAGCCGATCGCTAGGGCGCGCATGATCGAGAACAAGCGCCGCGATCCTGCGGATCCGCTTTATCCGAGGTCGATTGGAGATACCTGGGGATTTGGCGCAGGTATATTATTTCCGGAACCACCTTCTCCATTAAAGATCAGAATTACTAAACTTCCGAATAACTGCCTTTCTGATTTTTTAGGATCTCTTTATGTAAGTGATAAAATCAAAATCAAGGTTGAGGATATAGAGCGAGGCGTGCATCAGTTTTTGCCGTTGGAGGTGGAAATGCCCGATGGCAGCATCACCGACAAGCGCTATTGGATTTGGTGCAATATGAATGTACTCGATACACTTGTAATCGATAAATCAGAATTTATGCGACCTTATTATTTCAATAAGGAAAAATGGCCGGATTATTTTGAGTACGAGTGGTTTGGAAATCATGTTAATAGTCCTGTTTTGGCAATAAATAAGGCAGCGATCGCGGGAAAAGCCAAATGGGTTGATTATAAATTAGGGCTGGTATTTTTCTCTGACGAGTTTGCCAACTGGCTTGATGGAGAGGGCATTAAGGGTTGGGAAGACGGCAGCTTTACCAAACAACGTACGAAAATAATCGAAGTTTGATCGGGAATATGGGGCATGACAGGGCCGGCAAAGCTTCGTCCGCTGGACGATTGCCCAGCAGGCAAAGTTTCCAATCGAGAGGCACCTTTGACTGCCGGTACTCTGGGCGCGGCATACCGTTCCAGCGCCACCTTTACGCTGCCGCCGTCAAACTCGTCTGCCCGCGCATCTAGGCGGACCGCGTGATGAGTCCAGGGCCTGATGACCGCTTCGGGGTCGCTTTCAGAATGTCCGCATCTGGCCGAAACGAGGCTGAAGCCGCCATTCCCTCAATCGTCGCCCCGGACTTGATCCGGGGTCGGGCTTCTCTTCTTCGCTGCCCGGAGGGAAAGAAGCCAAGCCCCGCGTCAAGCACGGGGTGACGAGGGGGGAATGGGCCTCGCCGTTTTCCTACACGCCCGCCAGCCGCTACAATGCGCCCCGGCTCTTTCCCATTGTTCTGTCCGGCCTGCGAGGCCGTTGGATATCCGAGGCGCGAAACAAGGCCTCGCTCCCCTGTCCGTCCGCTAATCGAAAGCGGGTGTGAATGTCTGTATTTATTGCCGAAATCGGAGACACGCAAAGCGGACACGGTGTCCGCTTTGTCCGCTTTGCAAAGTTTGAAATCAGGCGGCGGATTAGGCAGAGATCCGCCCTCCTCTTGAGAGGAGGGCCGCGAGACTTGGTCGCGCCAGCGGCCTAGTCGCAGCGGGGTGGTGCCTTGAGGCCGCGCTACGCTCGCTGCGCTCGCCACCACCCCCAACCCCCTCCTCTGAAGAGGAGGGGGCTCCAGGCATCACCCGAACGCCGGGCGATAGTTCGACTCGCCCCAGTCCTGCCGCTTGGTCCAGCTGCCCATTGTCTCGAGCTTGCCCTCGAGTTCGGGGAAGCGTTCGTAGACATGGTCCATGTCGACCGCGAAGGGCTTTGTCGGCGCGGTGTTGTTGTATTCGTAGAAGTCCTCGATCCCCTTGGCGAAGTCGGCGCGCATAGCCTCGGGCATCGAATCGCCTGCCGCCTCGACGAGGTAGCGGCCGAACTCGGCCGGGGTGCAGGGATCGTACTTGATCTCCTTGCCGAGCGCCTCGGAGAGGCACTGGGTGACCTGCTTGCCGACCAGCCGCTCGGGCCCGCCGATGTTGAGCCAGGCGCCTTCCATGTCGGGCCGCTCGAGGCTGGCGAGCATGAAGCGCGCGACGTCGTCGAGGCTGATCCAGTTGGCTTCCAGGGCGGGGTTGTGCGGGTAGACGTAGCGCCCCTCGTTGACGATGAAGGGCCGCGCCCAGTTGGTCAGCAGGTTGTCCATGAACAGCACCGAGCCGAACACCGTCCCCGGCGCGCCGCTGCGCCACAGGGCGTTGATCCCGGCGGTGTTGCCGGCATAGGTGAAGGCATCGCCCGGCTTGTCGGGGATCCAGCTCGAGGTGTTCCACACCACCCGCTTGACGTTCAGATGCGCGGCAACCTTGCCGACCTCGCCGACGAGGTAGGCGCGGTCGGCGCGGGCCTGGAGGGGGTGGGTGTAGAAGATGTAGTCGCTGCCTTCGAGCGCGGCTTCGAAGGTGGAGGTGTCGTAGAGGTCCATCGGCCGCACCTCGACCCGCTCGACCCCCTCGACCGGCGCGCCCTCCAGCGCATCGGGACGGCGCGAGATCGCGCGCACGTCATAGCCGGCGGCGAGCGCCTGGCGCACCTGCGCAAGGCCCTGCCGCCCGCTCGCGCCGATCACCGTGATGCGTGCCATAGTCCCTCTCTCCCTCCTGTTCTTATGGGGCAAGACTAGGAAGGCTTCCGCAGGGCCGCACCGCGCCAAAGTGATAGCGCGCGCCTCCGAAGCCCTAGCGAAAAGGCGGGGTTGCCGTGGCGACACGCGGGCCGGACAAGCCCTCGCATGGACAACCGCATCTGGCGCATCGCGCGCCGCCCCGCTGGCACCGATTTCGCCGCCGCGCTGGAACTGGCGGAGGAGGATTTCGCGCCCCTCGCCGACGGCCAGATCCGCATCCGCAACACCCACCTGTCGATGGATGCGGGCACCCGCATGTGGCTCACGGACCGCGAGGACGGCTACCAGCCGCCGCTCCCGGTGGGCGGGCCGATGACGGGGCTGGTGCTGGGCGAGGTGATCGAGAGCCGCGCCGAGGGTTTTGCGACAGGCGATCTGGTGCGCGCCTTCGGGCAGTGGGCCGACATCAGCACGGTCGATGCGGCGATGTCGGGCGCGATCCTGCTCGATCCCACCGTGGCCGACCGGCGCGCGTGGTTCGGGCCACTCGGCATGAACGGGTGGACCGCGCTGTGGGGCATCGAGCAGACCGGCGCGGCGAGGCCCGGCGAGCGGGTGCTGGTCTCGGCCGCGGCAGGCGCGACGGGGATCCTCGCGGTGCAGATCGCCCGGCTGCTCGGCTGCGAGGCGTGGGGGATCGCGGGCGGGGCGGCCAAATGCGCCTACCTGACGGAGGAGTTGGGGATCGCCGGAGCAATTGATTACAAGTCAGGTGCTCTGGCCGAACAGCTCGATGCGGCGGGAGGCTTCGATGTCTATTTCGACAATGTCGGCGGGCCGCTGCTCGACCAGGTGCTGACCCGCATGAACCACTATGGCCGCATCGCGGTGTGCGGATTGCTCGCCGACTACGCCAGCGGCACCCGCACCGTCCCCGGCCAATTCGACCAGGTGCTGATGCGGCGGCTGCGGATCGAGGGCTTCTTCTCGCCCGACTTCATGCACGAGGGCCCCGCGCTGACCCGCCGGTTGCGGGAATGGACCGAGGAAGGCGCATTGCAAATGCCCTATGACGTCACCCACGGCCTCGAGAACACCCTCACCGCCTATGCCAAGCTGTTCACCGGGGCGAACATCGGCAAGGTGATCGTGGAGCTGACCCCATGACCGGCACACTCGAAGACCGCGAGGCGATCCGCGACATCCTCGCCGCCTATGCCCACGCCATCGACCGGCGGCGCTGGGGGATGATGGAGCGCCTGTTCCACCCCGACGCGACCTTCCGTTTCGGGCTGATCGAGGGCGGTTGGCGCGGCTTCGTCGAGCAGGCGCGCGCGGTGATCGACCCGTGCCTTGCGACCCAGCACCAGCTCGGCCAGACGATCTTCGGCTTCGAGGGCGACAGCGTCTGCCACACCGAGACCTACATGACCGCAATGCACACCATCCCCCCCGGCTACCCGCTGGCGGCTGTGTTTCCGGACAAGGGCGTGATCTATTCGGCGATCGTCGCCGGGCGCTATGTCGATCGGTTCGAGAAGCGGGGCGGCGAATGGCGGCTGGCTCAGCGCACCGGGCTCTACGACTGGCGCGAGTTCCGGGTGGTGGAGGGCGTGGACCTCTCCGACACGCCGGAGGGCGCGGCGGGCTATCACGACGAGCGCGATCCTTCGACGGCGGCGGTCACGGCTTGGCTGGGGTAGTTTATTCTCCCCTCCCCTTGGGGAGGGGCCGGGGGTGGGGGTTCCACGCCCGATCCGACGCCGTACACCGACCCCTAACCCCTCCCTGAAGGGAGGGGAACACTAGCGCCTTATCGCAAACACCCCGCTCATCGTCGCGATCTGCTCCTCGCCGCGCCACACCCCGCCCGATGTATAGGCCGTCCGCCCGCCCAGCCGGTCGATCCGCACGCGCGCCTCCAGCCAGTCGCCCAGCTTTGCGCCCGCGAGGTAATTGACCGTCAGCGTGACGGTCGAGGGTGCGAGGCGGGGGCGTTCGGCATCGTAGACCGCGTGGCTCAAGGCCACGTCGGCGAAGGTCGAGATCACCCCGCCATGCGCTGCATCCTGATAATTGATGTGGTGCGGGCAGATCATCAGCCCCACCACCCGCACCCCCTCAACCAGAGGCCCGAGATAATAGGGCCCGCCGTGATCGAGAAAGCCCGGGGTGAAGCCCGCCGGTTCGAAGCCTGAAGGTATCGCCATCCCGCCACCCTACCCCGCCGCGCGCCGCTGCGCGCGCTATGAATTGTGCCAATGACATGGCGGCCCGCGCGGGGTATCCCCTCGCCCCATGGGAGAGACAACAGCACTGGCCGCAGAAAGCTTCTGCGACGTCGTCCGCGAACACGCCCGCACGCAAGGCGACGTGATCGCCTTTTCCTACGCGGGCGAGGAGTTGAGCTTCGCCGAGATCGACGAGGGCGCCGACCGCGTGGCGAACGGCCTCGCCGCGCTGGGCATCGCGCCGGGAGACCGTGTCGCCTTCCTCGGCAAGAACCATCCGCTCTATTTCGAGGCCTTCCTCGGCGCGAACCGGATCGGCGCGGTGATGACCCCGGTGAACTGGCGCCTCGCCCCGCCCGAAGTCGCCTATGTGCTCGACAATTCGCAGGCGCGCGTGGTGTTCGTGGGCGAGGGCTTTGCCGAGGTGCTCGGCCAGATCCGGCCAGATTGCCCGCATGTCGAACAGGTGATCGGCATCGACGCGCCCGACTATCCCGGCACCGATTACCGCATCTGGCGCGACGGCTTTTCGGCGACGCCCCCCACCCACCGCGTGCGCGCCGAGGACGATGCGCTCCAGCTCTACACCTCGGGCACCACCGGCAAGCCCAAGGGCGCGGTGATCACCCACGGCTCGATCCTCTCAAGCCGCGACGGCACTGCGGCGGGCGACCAGATGCGCACATGGCAGGAGCCGATCCCGGGCGATGTCACCCTGCTCGCCATGCCCTGCTTCCACATCAGCGGCACCGGCACGGGTATCGGCACGCCGGTGGCGGGAACGAACTCGATCGTCCTGCCCGAATACGACCCAACCAAGGCATTGGACCTGATCGAGAACTTCAACATCTCGAAGATCTTCCTCGTGCCCGCCGCGCTGCAGATCCTGCTCAACCACCCGCGCGTGAGCGAGGTCGATTTCAGCCGGCTCAAATACGTCACCTACGGCGCCTCGCCGATCCCGCTCGAACTGATGCGCGAGGCGATGCGGGTGATGGGCTGCGGCTTCGTGCAGATGTACGGCATGACCGAGACCAGCGGCACGATCGTCGCATTGGATCCCGAGGACCACGTGCCCGAAGGCAGCGTGCGGATGCGCAGCGTCGGCAAACCGCTCGCCGGGGTCGAGATCAAGGTGATCGACGAGGCAGGGAACGAAGTCCCGGCAGGCACCGTGGGCGAGATCGCGACGCGCTCGTCGAAGAACATGCGCGGCTACTGGAACAACCCCGAAGCCACCGCCGCCACCATCGATGCCGAGGGCTGGCTGCGCACCGGGGACGCGGGCTATCTCGACGAGGACGGCTACCTCTACATCCACGACCGGGTGAAGGACATGATCATCTCCGGGGGGGAGAACGTCTATCCCGCCGAGGTCGAGAACGCGCTCTATTCGCACCCCAAGGTCGCGGACGTGGCGGTGATCGGCGTGCCGGACGCAAAGTGGGGCGAGGCAGTAAAGGCCTGCGTGGTGGTGAAGCCGGGCGAGAGCCTGACCGAGGCCGAGCTGATCGCCCACGCAAGGACGCTGATCGCGGGCTACAAGTGCCCCAAGTCGGTCGATTTCATCCCCGCCCTGCCGCGCAACCCCTCAGGGAAAATCCTGCGCCGCGAGCTGCGCGCGCCCTATTGGGTGGGCAAGGACCGGGCGGTCAACTAAGCCCCATTCCATCGGCCCGGGCCAGCCCCGGCAGGCCCACCTGCTCCGCCCGGCACTCGGCATCAGCCAGGGCCGCCAGCACCGAGAAGGCGACGAAGCCAGCCTCCCCGAGATGCGCAACGACCACCGCCGCCTCGGCATCGGTGATCGCCGTATGCTCGAACGGCATCCGGCGGGCATAGGCGAGCACCGTGCGGGTGCCTTCGTCGAGCGCGCTCTCCTCGGGTGCCGGGCCCATGCCGTGCACCGCCGCGACCGCCTGCCTCACGAGCGCCACCAGCGCCGGATCGAGCGCGGCTTCGGTCTTTCCGCGGAAATCGGCATAGTGGCGGGCGAGCACCGGATCGGCGGCCAGCGCGGCGCAGACGGCGCTCATGCGGCATTCTCCAGCACTTGCGGCGTGGGCAGCACGGTGCGGTCCATCTGTTCCGGCTCCAGCCCCAAGGTGATCAGCGCCTTGGCGAGCGCGAGGAACAGCGTCACGCCGAGGCCGAGCTCGGCGATCTGCGCGGGCGTGAAGTGGCGCTGGAGTGCGGCGCGCGCATCGCCGCCCAGCAATTCCGGGTCGTGGATCAGCGCGTCGGTGAACCTGAGCGCGGCCTTCTCGGCATCGGTCAGCCTGGCCGAGGTCTCGTAGCCATCGGTGATGTCGTCCACCACCTCCTCGCCCAGCCCCTGCCCGAGCGCCTTGTCGAAGCGGACGTTGCGGCAGAAGCCGCATTGGGTGACCCGCGCATTGCGCATCCGCGCGACCTCCTTGATCCGCGCGCTGAGCACCTCGGACTGCCAGAACCGCCCGTAGAGCGCGAAGAAGCTCTCCGCGATCGCGGGCTGATGCGCGAGCACAGAACCGAAATGCGCAGGCTCTCCGGCAACGGCGGACGACACGCGGGGGATGGTCGACATGGGGAGTCTCCTTCGCGGCCGAGGATAACAGGGGGTGCCGTGACGGCAGCCTCGCCATTTTCGCAGGGGCGGGGGCGCGCGCGGGCGTGGCAGATTGCGCGAAACCACCAAGGGGAGAACCACCATGCCCGGCCAAGCACAGCGCGTGATCGAGGATTTCTGGCGCATCCAGGACGGGGGCGACTACACCAAGCTGGTCGATCTCTTCGCCGAGGACGCCTTCCTCGAAGACCCGATCTGGGGGCAATATCGCGGGCGCGAGGCGATCATGGGGTTCATGACGACGATGGTGAAGGAGATGGGCGAGCGGCGCGTCCACTTCACCGTCGACGAGATCTGCGGCGACGATCACGCGGTGTGGGCGCGCTGGACGATGCACATGGAGGGGCAGCCCCCGCGCGGCGGGGTCGGCATCTACAAGGTCGAGGACGGCAAGCTCACCTATTACCGCGATTACATGGACCCGGCGGGGGAGTAGCCCCTCTTCTCCCCCTCCCTTGAGGGAGGGGGTTGGGGGTGGGTGCACGTTGCCCGAACCCAAGCCCTGCCTCCGCACCGCCGAACCCCCATCCCCGGCCCTTCCCCAAGGGGAAGGGCGAAGTAAGGCGACTGACTACATCCGCCGGTAATCCGGGTGGCCGCTTTCCCTCAGGTCGAGCATCGGCAACGGGAAATCGGCGCGTGGGGAGGCGTCGGGCTGGTCGGGCATGGGGAGCGTCCAGTCCATGATGTAGCGGCGGCTGGCGATCCGCCACTCCTCGCCCCGCTTCTCGTAGGTGTCGAGATAGCGCCCGCCATACATGTTGCCGCGATAGGGCTCCGCCTCGCTCTCGCGCCGGAAGCCGAGGGCCACGCCGTAGCATTCGCCCTCCGCCGTGGTGGCGCTGGTCAGCGTCACGCTGAGCGAGGAGAGCAGGTGCCAGCGCCGCCCGGTCGAGCGTTCCACCGCCATCACCACCGGCACGAACTCGGCCGCGGTGCCCTTGAAGAAGCCGTAGTCGATCGCAGCGTCTGCCCAGTAGCAGCCCGCCTGCCCCTCGTCGTCGAGCCAGTCCAATGTGCGCGAATAGCGCGCGATCAGATCGTGGATCGCCTGCCGGTCGAGCAGTTCCTGCACTTTGGCTTCAAGGTTCATGCGCGCGCACTCCACCATGCCGGGATCGAGAGGGGGAAGCGTTCCTGCGCCGTCCGCATCGCCTCCGAAGCATCGTCGGGAAGCGCGGGATCGGACGTGTGCGGCAGGCCTCCGCCCGCGCCCTCCACCGGGTCGATGTATTCGAGGGTAATCCCCGCGAGCACGTCGGCGAAGTCGTGCCCCTCGTGATGGTCGGACATCTGGTGGTGATAGAAGGCCCACTTGTCCTTGAAGCTGAGCAGGCAGTAGTACGAAAGCGGCTCCTGCCCCTTCCAGTATTCGTAGCGGATCACGCCCTCCTCGGTGCGATGCGTGTGGTGGACCATGTCGCGCATGATCGCCTCCCACTTTTCCTCCTTGCCGGGCTGGATCTTTATGTGCGCGAGCAGGCTGGCCATCAAAGCGTCTCCGTAGGTGTGAGGTTCAAGAGCAGCCGGTGGATGCCGAGCATGATCCCGCCCTGATGGCGGAAATCGTTGCCCGGCGCGTAGGCGAGCTCGGCGAAGGCATCGGCGAGCCTGTCCCACGCGATCATCTGTTCGAGCCGCGAGATGTTCGATCCCGGGCACGAGCGCGGCCCCTGGCTGAAGGCCAAGTGGCGGGTGGCGGCCTTGCGGTCGAGCTTCAGATCGAGGGGCTCCTCGAACTCGTCGGGGTCGATATTGGCGGCGGCCCACCTCAGGTGGAGCATCGAGCCGGCGGGGACGGGGACGCCCTGGAACACCTCGTCATGGGCGCAGATGCGGGTGGAGAGCCCCTGCGTGGGCGATCGTAGCCGCATCCCCTCCTCGATGAAGGTGCGGATCGCCCCCCGATCCTTCCGCAAAGTGCCGAACATCCCGGGCCGCTCGCACAGCAGCTGCGCCTGCTCGGCGATGGCATATTGGGTGGTCTCCAGCCCGCCGATCACCATCGCGTAGACCACGCCATTGATCTCGTCGTCGGTCAGCTTGCGGCCCAAGGCCTGGTATTCGACCTGCGTGAGAAAGCTCACCATGTCGTCCCGCGGGCGGGCGCGTTTTTCGCGGGTCTGCTCGGCGACATAGTCCTTCATCCCCGCCAGCAGCCGGAACTTCTCGGCGCTCTGCTCGGGGGTGAGGATGTTCTTGTGGCTCGTCCCGATCACGTAGGACATGACCTGCGCATTGCCCCATTGCTCGAGCCGGGGAATGTCCTCCTGCGGGAAGCCGAGGACACTCGCCATCACCCGCTGCGGCAGGGGCCGGGCGAAGTCGGCGACGAAATCCACCGCCTCGCCCGCGCGGGCTTTCTCCAGCAATCTGGCGATCAGATCGTCCACGTGCCCCGCGATCATCCCCGCATGGCGCGTGCAGCCGGGGCCGACCCACGGATCGGTCAGCTCCTTGCGATGCGCGCGCCACAGCTCGGGCGTGGGGCGGAGCGAGACGATGCTCGCCACCATCGCGTCGATATCGGGGATGTGGGTGGGCATCTCGCCCGATTGCTGGATATGCGCGACCAGCAGCGAGAGCGTGGGCGGGAAGCGCTCCCAGTCCTTCACCACGCGGGAGATATCCGCGTATTTCGTGAGGACAAAGGCGTCGCTTCCGGGGGTCAGCCCTTCGCCCGGCAGGCGCTGCACCGGGGCCTCGGCGTGCAGGATCGCATAGGCCTCGTACCAGTGCTCCTGCGCGCCCG